>CAXTCN010000038.1:0-42311 GCA_964242575.1 uncultured Acetobacteraceae bacterium
GACGACGTGGGTCGATATCGCCATCGCTATCCGGATCGCAAAGTGAACAGTATTGTCTTTAAGCCACAACCGCCAGAGCGTCTTGAACTCGGCCCCAGCATTCCGGGCCTGGAATGCCGAAACGAAGGTGGTGCGAGCGACTTTCGAAAGTTCGGACGAAAATGCCGGCCCGGCCAAGCCGATCATGAAGGACCTTGGCGTGCAGCGCCTCGACAAGGCGGAACAGCCGCGTGCCGCCCGCTGGCTTGCATCCCGCGGCCGCCAGCAAGCCGTCCAGCCTGGCTGCATCCCCGTCCAGCCGTCGGGTCGAACATGCGACCCAAGCCATGTCGCCCAAGGCCTGGCTGGCGACTTGGAGTGCGGGTCCGCTGACTGCCCATGGCCCAAGAGCCTCCCGGATCACCGCTGCGGCCGCAGGCTGGGCGATGGCAAACCCGAGCCGCACGCCGGCCAGGCCGAATGCCTTGCCAAACGAACGGAGCACGATCACGCCCGGCGACCCGCCGCGCGGCAGGTGCGGCGCGAGGCTCAGGCCGGGTCCCTCGAAGTCGGCGAAGGCCTCGTCGATGATCAGCAGCCGCAACTGCGCCGCGAGGGCGAGAAGGTCCGCTGGCGGCGTCCGGCGCCCGTCGGGGTTGTTCGGGTTGCACAGCACGGCGGCCGGATGCGCGCCCATTTGCCTGAACGCCGTCGTCTCATGCACTGCGGCGCCGCTGGCTGCCCAGGACGCGGTGTGCTCGGCATAGGTTGGGCCCAGGACCGAGACCGCGGTCTGCGGCCATAGGCGCGGCAGCAGGTTGATCAGGATTTGCGTGCCCGGCGCAGCCACGACCATCGCCGGGTCAGTCACGCCATAGGCACGGGCTGCTACCTCCTGCAGCGCCCATAGCGCGCCCGGCTCGGGCAGGCGGGTGAAGGCCTCCGGCGCGATGGGGCTGAACGGGTAGGGCACCGGGTTGATCCCGGTCGAGAGATCGATGAACGGCGCGGGCGCGTCGGGAAAGCGGCCGCGCGCGTGGTCGAGGCTGCCGCCGTGGGTGATCGTCCCTGCCTTCTCGCGCGTGCTCATGCTAGCGCTCCTGCCATGCTGCCTCCTTGGGCTTTCGATCCCGTGACTTCGCTCGGCCTGATCACCGGCGCCCTCGCCATGGAGGCGGCCCTGGGTTACCCGGACGCGGCGTTCCGCGCCATCCGGCATCCGGTGGTCTGGATGGGCGCGCTGATCGGCTGGCTGGACCGGGCCCTGAACCGGGAGGGCAGCGCCGCATGGCGCCGGCGCGCATCCGGGGCGCTGGCCACCATCGCGTTTCTGTTGGCGACGGCGGGGACAGCGGCCGTCGCGCAAGCCGCGCTGGTGCGTTGGTTTCCGGCCTGGGCAGCCTGGCCGTTGCTAGCGATGGCCGCCAGCACGCTCCTGGCGCAGCGCAGCCTGCACTCATACGTCAGAGCAGTCGGCACTGGGTTGCGGCAGGGCGGCCTGGACGGTGGCCGCGCTGCCGTTGCGCATATCGTCGGCCGCAACCCCGGGCGCCTCGACCAGGCGGCGGTCGTCCGCGCGGCGATCGAGAGCCTGGCCGAGAACTTCTCCGACGGCGTGGTGGCGCCGGTCGTTTGGGGTGCCGTCGCGGGGTTGCCGGGCCTGGTGGCCTACAAGGCGGTGAACACGGCCGACAGCATGATCGGCCACCGGACGCCGCGGCACGAGGCGTTCGGCTGGGCCGCGGCACGGCTCGATGATGTGGTGAACCTGCCGGCGTCGCGGCTGGCGGCGCTATGGCTGGTGCTGGCCGCCTGCGTGCAGCGCGGCTCGTCTCCCGGGGGCGCCGTTCGTGCCGTGCTGCGGGACGCGCGCCGCCACCGCTCGCCCAACGCCGGCTGGCCCGAAGCCGCCATGGCCGGGGCGCTCGGCCTGCGGCTGGCCGGTCCGCGGGTGTATGGCGAGACGCTGGTGCAGGACGCCTGGATGGGCGACGGCCGCAGCGACGCCGACTTGGCCGACCTGGACCGGGCGCTGGCGCTGTACCGCACGGCCTGCGTGATTGAGCTGGCCGCCGCCGCGGCGTTGTGGGCGTTCATCGCGCGAGGCTAATCAGGCGTTCCACGTCGATGTGCGCCTCGAGGTGCGCGGCCAGCCGGTCGAGCACGGCCTCGACATCCGCCTCGTAGCACCGTCCGGCGGACACGCCGCCCAACCGGGTTAGCCAGGCGCCCCTCTGCGCATCATCGGAGAACAGCCCGTGCACGTAGCTGCCGGAAACCAGCCCGTCCGCCGAGCACGCGCCGTCGCTTCGGCCATCTGCTAATTGCAGTAGGGGCCGGGCCGTCGCCGGACCGGTAGTCCGCCCAATGTGCATCTCGTAGCCCCGGAAGCTCACGCCGTCGCCGGCGCTAGTGCCCTGCACATGGGCCAGCCGCTTGTCGCCGGTCAGCACCGTCTCGACATCAAGCAGGCCAAGCCCCGGGACGGTGTCCGGCGGCCCTTCGATCCCTTGGGGGTCGGACAGCGTGCGGCCCAGCATCTGGTAGCCGCCGCACACGCCCAACACCTGGCCGCCGCGACGCCGGTGGGCCAGCACGTCAATGTCCCAGCCAGCACAGCGCAAGTCGGCCAGGTCCGCGATGGTGGCCTTGGACCCCGGCAGGATCACCAGGTCGCACGGCGCCGGCAGCGGGTCGCCGGGCGGGACCATGACCAGGTCCACGTCCGGCTCCGCCGCCAGCGGGTCGAAATCGTCGAAGTTGGCGATGCGCGGCAGCATCGGCACCGCGATCCGCACGAGCGCCCCGGGCCGGCGGACCCCGGCATCCAGGTCGGCCGCGTCCTCGGCCGGCAACAGGCGCGCGTCGGCGAAGAACGGCACCAGCCCAAGCGCCGGCCAGCCGGTATGCTGGGCGACGGCCTCCATGCCGGACGCGAACAGCGTCAGGTCGCCGCGCATGCGGTTCACGATGAAGCCGCGCACCAGCGCCGCATCCGCTGGGTCGATCACGGCCTTGGTGCCGACCAGGCTGGCGATGACGCCACCACGGTCGATGTCGCCGACCATCACCACCGGCGTTCCGGTCGCGCGGGCAAAGCCCATGTTGGCGATGTCGCCCGCGCGCAGGTTCACTTCGGACGCGCTGCCGGCGCCCTCCACCAGCACGATGTCGGCCTCGGCCCGGAGGCGTCCGAAGCTGTCCAGCACGTAGGGCAGCAGCGACGGCTTCATGGCTTGGTAGTCCCGCGCCCGCGCCGTCGCATGGACCCGGCCCTGCACCACGACCTGCGACCCGGTCTCGCTTTGCGGCTTCAGCAGCACTGGGTTCATATGGACGGACGGCGGCACTCCTGCGGCGCGGGCCTGCAATGCCTGGGCACGGCCGATCTCGCCCCCGTCTGCCGTCACGGCCGCGTTGTTGGACATGTTCTGCGGCTTGAACGGCCGTACCGCCAGGCCGCGCCGCAGGCACGCCCGCGCCAGCCCGGCCACCAGCAGCGACTTGCCCACGCTCGACCCGGTGCCCATCAGCATGATGGCGCGCGCGGTCAGAACTCGATGCCCTCCTGCGCGCGAACGCCGGCGGCGAAATGGTGCTTCACCACCGCCATCTCGGTCACGAGGTCCGCCGCCTCGATCAACGCGGGCCGGGCGTTGCGCCCGGTGACCACCACGTGCAGGCCAGGCGGGCGGGCTTGCAGGGCGGCGATCACCTCCGCCTCCGGCAGGTAATCATAGCGCAGCGCGATGTTCAGCTCGTCCAACACCAGCAGGCCCAAGCCCGGGCGGTGCATCAACTCCACCGCCTTGTCCCAGGCCCGCCGCGCCGCGGCCACATCGCGGTCGCGGTCCTGGGTGTCCCAGGTGAAACCCTCGCCCATGGTGTGCCACTCCACCAAGTCCTCGAAACGCTGGAGCGCGCCGCGCTCGCCGGTGGACCAAGCGCCCTTGATGAACTGCACCACGCCGCATGACCGCCCGCGCCCGACCATGCGCAGCAGCAGGCCGAACGCCGCCGTGCTCTTGCCCTTGCCCGGCCCGGTATGGACCAGCAGCAGGCCCTTTTCGATCGTCTTGCCCGCGACCTCCGCGTCCTGAACTGCCTTGCGTTTGGCCATTTTGGCGGCGTGGCGGGCTGAGTCGTCGCTCATAGGGGTCCCTTCAAGGTCATCGGCAGGCCCGCCACGGTCAGCACCACATGATCGGCGACTGCGGCGAGGTCCTGGTGCAGCCGGCCGGCGCTGTCGCGGAAGCGCCGGGCCAGGGCGTTGTCCGGCACGATGCCGAGGCCGACCTCGTTGGACACCAGCACCGTCGGCGCCCGCCGTCGCGCCAGGGCGGCGAGCAGCGCGGCCTCGGCTGCCGGCAGGTCATGCTCGGCCAGCATGACGTTGGTCAGCCACAGGGTCAGGCAATCCACCAGCACCGGCGCGCCGCCAGCCTCGTCCAACGCGCCCGGCAGGTCGAGCGGCGCCTCGACCGTTCGCCAGCCCGCATCCCGCCGCGCCCGGTGCTCGGCGATGCGCGCGCGCATCTCATGATCGAACGCCTGCGCGGTCGCGACGTACAGCCACGGCGACGCGCAGCGTCCCAGCAGCGCCTCCGCATGGCGGCTTTTGCCGGACCGTGCGCCGCCCAGCACGAGGGTCAGCCGGGGCAGCGTCACCGGCCGGCCGTAAAGTTCGATTGACAGTGCACTGTGCTGGACATACTCCACACGCGATGGTCCTTCCAGGCGGCTTGTCCGGCTGGTGGGTTAAAAGGGAATGCGGTGCGGGGCCTGCCCCAACGCCGTAGCTGCCCCCGCAACTGTATGCGGAGAGCCGTCCGTCGCACGCCACTGGGTCAATCCGGGAAGGCAGACGGACAGCGCGGCCCAGCCGACCGGGCCACATCCGCCAGCCAGGAGACCTGCCATCGCTGCCGGCGCATGCAGATCGCGCGCCCCGGCAGGGCCTGACGCGACGCTGGGCGGGGTGCCTCAGTGGCGGCGATGCGACCTGCATCGGCCTTCGGAGCAGCGCTCCGCAGGGCGTCGGCACCCCGTAGCTGCACGAGACCATGCCCAGGCGATGGCTGCGTCTCAACGGAGGTTAGCCGATGCCAGACGTTACCCCAGACCGACCCGTGCTGCACGTGTGCACCACCTGCCGCGCCGGGCTGCCGTTAGCTGAGGGCCAAACCCCTCCCGGCCGCCACATGCTGGATGCCGTCGCGGCGCTCGTGGCGGAAAACCCCTTGGTCGAGGTGCGAGAGGTCGCTTGCCTGTCGAGTTGCGAGACCGGATGCGCCGCCGCCATCTCTGCGCCGGGCAAGTGGACCTATCTGCTGGGGCGGCTCGACACAGCGTTGGCGCCCGACCTGCTGACCTATGCCGCGGCGTACGCGGCCTCCCGCACCGGCACCGTGCTGCCCTCCAAGCGTCCGGCGTCGCTGGGGCGCATGGTGCTGGGGCGCGTGCCGGACCTGGCGCCCGCGATGGCGGCGGAAAAGGAGTTGGCGGCATGAGCGCCGGGGTGAAAATTCCGGCCACCGTCATCACCGGGTTCCTGGGCGCGGGCAAGACGACGCTGCTGCGCCACGTGATCGAGAACGCGGGCGGGCAGCGGCTGGCGATCATGGTCAACGAGTTCGGCTCCGTCGGCGTGGACACCGCCCTGTTGCGCGGCTGCGGCATCAAGGAGTGCGAGGAGGCCGACATTGTCGAGCTGGCGAATGGCTGCCTGTGCTGCACCGTCGCCGACGAGTTCCTGCCCGCCATGGAGGCGCTGCTGATCCGGCCCAACCCGCCGGAGCACCTGGTGATCGAGACCTCCGGCTTGGCGTTGCCGAAGCCGCTGCTGAAGGCGTTCGGCTGGCCCAGCATCCGCTCCCGCGTCACGGTGGACGGCGTGATCGCGGTGGTGGACGGCCCAGCCGTCGCCGCCGGGCGCTTTGCGGACGACCCGGAGGCCGTGGCCCGGCAACGCGCCGCGGACCCGGGGCTGGACCACGACAACCCGCTGGCGGAGGTGTACGAGGACCAGTTGCAATCGGCTGACCTCGTGATCCTGAACAAGGCTGACCTGTTGGATGCGGCGACGCTCGCGCGCCTGCGGGTGGAGATCGGCGGCGCGCTGCCCCGCGCCGTCCAGGTGGTCGCGGCGCATGAGGGGCGGGTCGACCCGGCCCTCCTGCTGGGCCTGCACGCCGCCGCCGAGGACGACCTGGCAGCCCGTCCGTCGCACCACGACGCCGAGGACGGCGCGCACGAGCATGACGACTTCGAGACCTTCGTCGTGGCGCTGTCCGAGACCGACGCGCCGGACGCGCTGGTGGAACGGCTGCGCGCCATGGCGGAGGCGCATGACGTGCTGCGCATCAAGGGCTTCGCCGCCGTGGCGGGCAAGCCGATGCGGTTGGCGGTCCAAGGCGTGGGCAGCCGCTTCCGCCAGCACTTCGACCGTGCGTGGCGGCCCGGCGAGGCGCGGACCGGGCACGTCGTGGTGATCGGCCAAACCGGCATGGACCGCGCCGCCATCGAGGCCGGGATACACGGTCCGACCTGATGCACCTCCTGGTCCGCGACACCCGCACGCTGGATGAGGACCAGGCCGCCAACGACCTCGGCCAGACCCCGGCCGAGGTCGTGGTGCTGTCGTTCTCGGACGCCGACCTGGGCGCGCTGGCTGGGGCGTGGCAGGGCATGGCCGCAGCGCCGACGCTGCGGCTGGCGAGCCTGGCGCGGCTGCGGCACCCAATGTCGGTGGACCTGTATGCGGAACAGGTCATCGCCGGTGCGCGCTGCGTGGTGATCCGGCTGCTGGGCGGCCTGGAGTACTGGCGCTATGGGGCCGAGGAGGTCGCGAGCCTGTGCCGCTCCCAGGGAATCGCTTTGGCGCTGCTGCCCGGCGACGGCATGGACGACCCGCGGCTGGCTGCGCTCTCGACCATGGCGCCAGACCTGTTGTCCCGGCTGGACGCCTGCTTCCGCATGGGCGGGCCGGCGAACATGGCGCGGGCGCTCGCAATGGCTGCGTACGCCGGCGGATTGCGCGCAGGAGATGCGGGCTGCGCCGAGCCGGTGCCGCAGCACGGCGTGCACGCGCTGGACTTGGTGGAGGGCCCGCCGTTCGCGGCCATCGTGTTCTACCGCTCGCATCTGCTGTCGTCCGACACCGCGCCCATCGAGGCGCTGGCGGCGGCGTTGCGGGCGCGCGGCATGGCGGCCGGCGTGCTCTATGTCGCCAGCCTGAAAGCGCCGGACAGCGCGGCGTATGTCGCAGACGTGCTGCGGGCCTGGCGCCCCGCCGTCGTGCTGAACGCCACCGGATTCTCAGCCCGGCGTGACGACGCTGTGTCGCCGTTGGACGCGCCCGGCGCGCCGGTGCTGCAGGTCGTGCTGGCGGGGTCTCCGCGCGAGGCTTGGGAGCAGTCGTCGCGCGGGCTGTCGCAGGCGGACCTCGCCATGCAAGTCGTGCTGCCGGAGCTGGACGGGCGGCTGTTGACGGGCGCGATCTCGTTCAAGGCCGAGGACCAAGCCTTGCCGGCGCTGCAATACGCCCGCATCGTGCACCGCCCGGACCCCGATGGCATTGCCTTGGCGGCCGACCGCGCCGCTGGATGGGCGCGCTTGGCCGCCACGCCACGCCCCGCACGGCGGCTGGCCATCGTGCTGTCGGACTACCCCGGCATCGGCGGGCAGCGCGGCCACGCCGTCGGGCTGGACAGCTTCGCGAGCCTGGCCGCGGTCATCGAGGACCTGGGGGCGGCGGGCTACGATGCTGGCGTCCGGCCCAATGAGGCCGCCCTAGTCAACGCGCTGTGCCACGACGCGCCAAGGCCATTCCTGGACCTGGGCGCCTACAAGGACGCGTTCGCCACGCTGCCTGCCGCCGTGCAGGAGCGTGTCGCTGCGGCCTGGGGCGAGCCGGATGCGGACCCGGTTGTCGAGGACGGCTGGTTCACCCTGCGTCACATGCAAGCAGGCGGCATGACCGTGGCGCTGCAACCGGACCGTGGCCGCGCATCAGACCAGCGCGCCAGTTATCACGACGCGGACGAACCGCCGCGGCACGCCTACGTGGCGTTCTATCTATGGCTGCGGACCGTGGATGCGGTGGTGCACCTCGGCACGCACGGGTCGCTGGAGTGGCTGCCGGGCAAGTCGGTCGCGTTGGGGACGGACTGCCTGCCTCGCGCGCTCTCGGGCGGCGTGCCGGTGATCTACCCGTTCATCGTCAACAACCCTGGCGAGGCCGCCGCCGCCAAGCGCCGGCTGGGCGCGGTGACCATTGGCCACCTGACCCCGCCCATGGGCCGCGCCGGCACGGCTGACGCGACCGCCGAGCTCGAACGCATGATCGACGAGTATGCCGCCGCTGACGGGCTGGACCGGCGTCGCACCGGGCTGCTGCGGGCCGGCATCCTGGAGCGGGCCGACGCCGCCGGGCTGCTGGCTGAAAGCGGCGTGCCGCGTGACGCGCCGGAGGACGACGCGCTCGCCCGGCTGGATGCCTACTTGTGCGACGTGAAGGACCTGCAGGTGCGTGACGGCCTGCACGTGTATGGCCGCACGCCGGCACAACGGGCGCGCATGCTTGACGCGCTGCAACGGTCCTGCCCGGCCACGGACCCGAGCACCCTCGGCGCACGGCTGGACGCCTCCGCAAACACGGAACGGCAGGCGCTGTTGGACGCGCTGGATGGCCGCTTCGTGCAGCCTGGCCCGGCAGGAGCGCCCACGCGCGGCCGGGCGGACGTGCTGCCGACTGGCCGCAACCTGGCTACTATCGACCCGCGCGCGGTGCCGACCCGCTCGGCGCTGATGCTGGCGGAAAAGGCCGCCGCCGAGCTGCTGCGCCGGCACCTGCAGGACCACGGCGAGTGGCCACGCGCGCTGATGATCGACGTCTGGGGCAGCGCCTCCATGCGGACCGGGGGCGAGGACCTGGCGTTGGCGTTGCTGCTGATGGGCGCGCGTCCGGTGTGGGACGAGGGGTCGGGCCGGGTCAGCGGCTTCGAGGTGCTGCCGGTGGCGCTGCTGGAGCGGCCGCGCGTGGACGTGACGCTGCGTATCTCCGGCCTGTTCCGCGATGCGTTCGAAAGCCAGGTCACGCTGTTCGACGGCGTCGTGCGCGCCATCGCCGCGCGGGATGAGGCGGCGGACTGGAACCCGTTGGCGGCGGCGGCCCGCGGCCTGGTTGGGGAGCGGCTGCGCCAGGCGACGACGCGCATCTACGGCGCGCCGGCCGGGCGGTATGGCGCGGGGGACGGCGTGGGGACCAGCCGGGCCGAGCGGGGCGACGCATGGCTGGCAGCGTCGGCGGGCGCTTATGGACAGGGGTTGGACGGCGCGCCGGACCAGCCCGGCCTGGCTGCCCGCGTCGCAACCGCCGATGCGTTCGTGCACCAGCAGGACCATGCCGAGATCGATTTGTTGGACAGCACGGAGCATGCGGCGCACGAGGGCGGATTCGCCGCCGCGGCTACAAGCCTCGGGGCCTCGCCGGCGCTCTATCACCTGGACACCTCGCGCCCCGCCGCACCGCGCGCGCGGACGGTCGCGGAGGAGGTCGCCCGCGTCGTGCGCGGCCGTGCGGCCAACCCTCGTTGGATCGACGGAATGCGGCGTCACGGCTACCGCGGCGCCGCCGAGATCGCCCGGAGCGTGGAGGCCCTGGCCGGCTTCGCCGCCACCTTGCCCACGCGGTTCGATGCGCAGTTCGAGCTGCTGTTCAACGCCACGCTTGGCGACGCGGATGTGGCGGACTTCCTGCGGACGGCCAATCCGGACGCCCACGCCGCGATGGCCGCTCGTTTTGCGGAGGCGCAGCGCCAAGGCTTGTGGCACCCTCGCCGCAACACCGGCGGGCCGGCATGAAGCGTGGGTGGTGCCCCAGCCTGTATGACCCGATGCCGACCGGGGATGGCCTGCTGGTGCGCGTGAAGCCGCCGGGCGGACTGTTGTCCAGCGGGGCGGCGCGCCTGCTTGCGCAGGCTGCGCTACGGCATGGCAACGGCATCATCGAGCTGACCAGCCGGGCCAACCTGCAAATCCGCGGGTTGACGCCCAGCAGCGCGCCCCGCTTCGCCGCCGCCATGGTCGCGGCGGGCCTGGCCAGCGCTGACCCTGGCGTGGAGCGGCGACGCAACGTGATGGCCCTGCCGCTCGCGGGCTACGACCCGGCTGCGGCAGCGGACGCCGGTCCTCTAGCTGCGGCGCTCGAGGCAATGCTCGCAGCGGAGCCGGCGCTTGCGGCGCTGCCCGCGAAATTCGGCTTTGCCGTGGACGGCGGCGGCGTGCTCGCCCTCTCGGACTCCGCCGACATCACCATCCGCACCGATGGCGCACGCCACTGGATTGGGTTAGGCGAGGCCGAAGCGCCCTGTTCATCTAACCGGACCATTGACTTCGTTCGCGACCTGGCCCGGGCAGCCGGCGCGCGGCACATGCGCGAGCTTGGGACGTCGGCTTTCACGGCGGCCGGGTTGTTGCCTGCCCCACGCACCGCGCGTCTCGCGTCGCCGCTGCCAGTGGGTTTTGTTGCTTACCCTCATTCAACAACCGGCGCATTCGGCCTGGGCCTGCCATTCGGACAGGCGGACGCTGCGGCGTTCGAGGCCATGGCCGGCCTAGCTGAGCGGTTCTGCGGCGGCACGCTCCGCACCAGCCCGTGGCGGTCCATGCTGCTGGGACAGGTCGAGGCGCGGCACGCTCCAGCCCTGTTCGACGCGGCCGCGGCCAACGGCTTGATCGCCGACTCCAAAGACCGCCGCCTGCAAATGGCCGCCTGCATCGGCAGCGCCGGCTGCGCCAGCGGCACGGTCCGCGCGCGGGACGACGCCGCTGCCCTGGCGTCCGCGGGATGGACCGGCTTCCTGCACGTGTCCGGCTGCGCCAAGGGCTGCGCGCACCCGGGCGACACGCGGCACACCCTGGTTGGCGAAGGCGGATCGTACGGCCTGGTGCGCGATGGGCGCGCCAGCGGCGTCCCTTGCGTCACCGGCCTGTCCGTTGCCGAGGCCGCCACGCACCTGGGACAGCACCCTTGATGCAGCGCGACTACATCCGCGACGGTGCAGCGATCTACGAGCGCTCGTTCGCGACCATCCGGGCCGAGGCCGACCTACGGCGCTTCACGCCCGAGGAGGCGCGGGTCGTTGTCCGCATCATCCACGCCTGCGGTATGGTCGATGTCACTGAGGACATCCGGTTCAGCCCCGGCTTCGCCACCGCCGCCCGCGCGGCCCTGTTGCGGGGTGCGCCAATCCTGTGCGACTCCCGCATGGTCGCGCAGGGCATCACCCGCGCCCGCTTGCCCGCCAGCAACGAGGTCGTCTGCACGTTGGACGCCGCCGAGACTCCCGCCCTTGCCGCCCGCATTGGCAACACCCGCTCGGCCGCGGCGCTCCAGCTCTGGGGCATGCGGCTGGCCGGCGCCGTGGTGGCGGTCGGCAACGCGCCCACCGCGCTGTTTCATTTACTGGAGTTGATGGACGCCGGCGCGCCGCACCCGGCCGCCATCATCGGCATGCCGGTCGGCTTCGTGGGCGCGATGGAGTCGAAGGAGGCGCTGGCAGCAGACGGGCGCGTGCCGTTCGTAATCGTGCAGGGGCGGCGCGGTGGCAGCGCCATGGCCGTCGCCACCGTCAACGCGCTGGCGAGCGAGCACGATTGAGCACGGGGACCCTGCACTGCGTCGGCATGGGGCCGGGCGACCCGGAGCTGCTGACGCTCAAGGCCGCGCGGCTGCTCGCCACCACCCCGGTGATCGCGTTCTTCGCCAAGCGCGGACGTCCCGGCCACGCCCGCAGCATCGGTCTGGCGCACATGAACCCAGCCGCCGAGGAGCTGCGCTTCGAATACCCCTTCACCACCGAGCTGCATGTGGAGGACCCGCAGTACGAGCCGGGGATGCACGCCTTCTACGAGGCGTCCGCAGCCAAGCTCGCCACCCGTCTTGCTGCCGGGTCGGACGTGGCGCTGCTGTGCGAGGGAGACCCGTTCTTTTACGGCTCCGCCATGCACCTGTTCGACCGGCTGGCCGCGGACTTCCCAAGCGAGGTCACGCCCGGCGTCACCGGCATGAGCGGCTGCTGGGCGCAGGCGCGGCTGCCGATGACGCACGGCGACGACATCCTGACCGTCATGCCCGGCACGCTGGACCAGGCCAGCCTGGCCACCCGCCTCAGGGGCAGCGACGCGTCGGTCATCATGAAGGTCGGCCGCAACCTGCCGAAGATACGCTCGGCGCTGGCGCAAGCCGGACTGGCCGACCGCGCCGTGTATGTCGAGCGTGGGACCATGGCCGGCACGCGGGTGGTAAGGCTCACTGAGCTTGCGGACGAGCGGGTCCCGTATTTTTCTCTGGTGCTGGTCGCCGGCCGGCAGCGTCCGCGGTGATGGGCCGATTGTCCGTCGTGGGCCTTGGGCCGGGTGCGGCCGCCATGCAGACGCCGCAGGCGACCGCGGCGCTGGCGGCGGCCACGGACCTGATCGGCTACGCCACCTACCTTGACCGCGTGCCGCACCAGCCGGGCCAAGTGCGGCATGCCTCCGACAACCGGGTGGAGCTGGACCGTGCACGCCATGCGCTCGGCCTGGCCATCCAGGGGCATCGCGTGGCGGTGGTGTCCTCCGGGGACGCCGGGGTGTTCGCAATGGCGAGCGCCGTGTTCGAGGCCGTGGAGGCCGGGCCTGCCGAGTGGCGCGCGCTGGACATCGAGGTCGTGCCGGGGATCAGCGCGATGTTCGCCGCCGCCGCCCGGCTCGGCGCGCCGCTCGGGCACGATTTCTGCGCCCTGTCGCTGTCGGACAACCTCAAGCCCTGGCCGCTGGTGCTGCGCCGCCTGGTCGCGGCGGCGTCGGCTGGCTTCGTGCTGGCGCTGTACAATGCGGCCTCCCAAGCGCGGCCGTGGCAACTTGGCGCGGCGTTGGATGCGCTGCGCCCGGTGTTGCCGCCCTCGACGCCCGTCATGTTCGCCACCGCCGTCAGCCGGCCCGATGAGGCCATCACCCTCATCAGCCTCGCCGACGCCGACCCGGCGCGGGCCGACATGCGGACGCTGGTGCTGATTGGCTCGGCCGAGACGCGGACCGTCGAGCGTCCCTGCGGTGGCGTTTACGTGTACTCGCCGCGCAGCGCTGCGGTGACAGCATGACGCCGGAGCCACGCCAGCGCTCCGGCTGCGTCCGCGACCGTGCAGCCACCCAGCGCCGCCGGGCGCGCCACCATGATGACCGGCAGGCCCAGCGCCCGCGCCGCCACAAGCTTGGCGACCGTGGCAGTGCCGCCGGAGTTCTTGGTGACGATCACCTCGACCGCCTCGCGTTCCAACAGGCGCTGCTCCGACGCCGCCTCGAACGGCCCGCGCGCCGCGATGCACCGCGCGCGCGGCGGCAGGGCCTTGGGGTCCGGCGGCTCAACGCTGCGGATCAAGTAGTCGTGCCAGGGCGCGGCGATGAACGGTGTCAGCTCCTGCTGGCCCACGGTCAGGAACACGCGGCGCGGGTGCGGCCCCAGGGGCTCGACGGCGGCGGCCATGTCGGGGACCTCGGTCCAGGCATCGCCGGGCTGCGGCTGCCAGGCCGGGCGCACGACCGCGAGGCACGGCACGCCGGCACGCTCGGACGCTATCTGCGCGTGCCGCGACATCTGCGCCGCGAATGGGTGCGTGGCGTCCACCAGTGCATCGACGGCGGCAGCGCGCAGGTGGCGCACCAACCCGTCCACGCCGCCAAACCCGCCCCGGCGCGCGGGGATGGCCGGCAGCGCCGGCGCCCGGGTCCGTCCGGCCAGCGACAGCACCGCTCGTATCACGGGATCGTCCGCCAACCCCGCCACGATGGCCGACGCCTCCGTGGTGCCGCCCAGGATCAAAACGTTCATGGACGCTATCAAGCATGAGCGGGCGCGGATCACCAAGCGTGACCGAGCGCTGGTTGACCATCGTCGGCATCGGCGAGGACGGCTTGGACGGCCTCTCGCCAACTGCCCGCACAGCCATCGGGACGGCAACGCTCGTGGTCGGCGGGGCGCGTCACCTAGCCCTGGCGGACAAGTTGATCCGCGGCCAACGGCTAGCCTGGCCCAGTCCCATCGAGGGTGCGGTCCCCGCCATCCTGGCCCAGCGGCCCGCGCCCACGGTCGTGCTGGCGTCGGGCGACCCCTACTGCTACGGCATCGGCGTCACGCTCGCGCGGCGTGTGCCAGTGGCGGAGACGCTGTGCCTGCCGTCCCCGTCCGCGTTTACCTTGGCATGCGCACGGCTGGGCTGGGCGATGCAGGACTGCACGGTCCTCTCATTCTGTGGCCGCCCGGTCGAGGCGTTGGCGCCTCTGTTGCAACCGGGCGCGCGCGTGCTCGCGCTATCCGCGGATGCCGCTACGCCGGGCACGGTGGCGGCATACTTGTCCACGCGCGGCTTCGGCGGTTCTGTGTTGCATGTGCTGGAGGCGATGGGAGGACCGGATGAACGCATCCGCTCCGCTGCCGCCGCGCAGTTCGGCTTGAACGACGTGCACCCGCTCAACACGCTGGCCATCAAGGTCGTGGCCGGCCCCGGCGCACAAACAATCCCGCTCGCCACCGGGCTGCCGGACGAGGCGTTCGAGCATGACGGGCAGATCACCAAGCGCGAGGTGCGCGCCGTCACCCTCTCCGCCCTGGCGCCGCGCCGGGGGGAGCTGCTGTGGGACATCGGCGCGGGTTCCGGCTCCATCGGCATCGAGTGGATGCTGCGCCACCCGGCCAACCGCGCCATCGGCATCGAGGAGCACCCGGACCGCGCCGCCCGCACGGCGCGCAACGCTGCGAGCTTAGGGGTGCCCGGCCTCCACGTGATCCATGGCACAGCGCCCGGCGCGCTGGCCGGGCTGCCACAGCCGCGTGCCGTGTTCATCGGCGGCGGCGTGCATGAAGCGGGCGTGCTGGACGCCGCGTGGGACGCCCTGCCGCCCGATGGCCGCCTGGTCGCCAACGCCGTCACCATCGAGTCCGAAGCCGCGCTGCTCGCGGCCCACGCCCGCTTCGGCGGCGCGCTGACCCGGCTGTCCGTCGAGCGGCTCGACAGGGTAGGACGCCTGCACAGCTACCGCCCCGCCATGACCGTCACCCAGTTCACGGCGGTCAAGCCATGATCGTGGCGGGCATCGGCTGTCGGCGGGGCTGCCCGGCAGAGGACATCGTGGCCGTCGTGCACATGGCGCAGGACCGAGCGGATTGCCGCGTCGGCGCGTTGGCGGCGCCCGAGTTCAAGCGGCACGAGGCCGGGCTGCACGGCGCGGCCCTGACGCTCGGGGTCAGCCTGATCTTCGTCGGCGCTCCGGCCCTTGCAACCGTCCAGCCTCGTTGCCCGACCCGGTCCGACGTGGCGGCGCAACACACGGGCGTCGCCTCGGTCGCCGAAGGCTCGGCGCTCGCGGCATCCGGCGGGACGCTGCTGCTGCCGCGCATCGCCAACCGCCGCGCCACGTGCGCGCTGGCCGGCGCACGCCCGGCTCCTGAATGCCCGGCGTCCCGATGACCGTGCACTTCATCGGCGCCGGTCCGGGCGCCGCCGACCTCATCACCCTGCGTGGCCGCGACTTGCTGGCGGCTTGTCCGGTGTGCCTGTATGCCGGGTCCATCGTGCCGCCGGAGATGTTGCGCCACTGTCCGCCGGACGCGCGCTTGGTGGACACCGCGCCGCTGTCGCTGGACGAGATCGAGGCCGAATACGTGGCGGCGGACGCGGCCGGGCGGGACGTCGCGCGGCTGCACTCCGGCGACCTGTCGATCTACAGCGCCGTCGCGGAGCAGCTCCGCCGGCTTGACCGCCGTGGCATCGCCTGGACCATGACGCCAGGCGTGCCCGCCTTCGCCGCCGCCGCCGCCGCGCTCGGTTGCGAGCTCACCGTCCCGGAGGTCGCGCAGAGCGTCGTGCTGACCCGGATGCCGGGACGCGCCTCCGCCATGCCAATCCGCGAGACGCTTGCGAACTTTGCCGCTACGGGCGCCACGCTCGCGATCCACCTGGCCGTCAACCGCCTGGCCGACATCATCGCGGCGCTCACCCCGCAGTACGGCGCAGACTGCCCCGTGGCGGTCGTCGTGCGGGCAAGCTGGCCGGACCAGCAGGTCCTGCGCGGAACGCTGGCCGACATCGAGGCGCGGTTCGCCGCCGCGCCGGCCGAGCGCACCGGGCTGGTGTTGGTCGGCCGCGCCCTGGCGGCCGAGGGCTTCCGCGACAGTGCGTTGTATGACCCGGACTACGCCAGGCGATTCCGCGGCAGGGACGCGCCATGAACCGGCGCGAACGGGGCACGGCCGACCAGTGCGCCGGCGCGGTCGAACACCGCCACCTCCAACGCCACGCCGGACCCGGCCAGCACCGACGCGGCGGTGCGCCATGCGCCCAGCGCCACCGCGTCGCCCAGCGCCACGTCCGCGCCCGCTGCGGCGGCGAACGCCTCGGCTACGGTGTTGAAACCCTCGATGCGCGCAGCCAGGGCCGCGTTGTCCGTGAGCGCCGCCAAGGCCGCCATGTCGGCCGCCCCGCGCTTGGAGTGCAAGTCCAGCCGCCCCTGCGCCAGCTTGGTCATCTTGGCGACGCCGCCCGCGACCGTCACGCGCGGCACCGGATGGGCGCGCAAGTACTTCAACATCCCGCCGGCGAAGTCGCCCATCTCCAGCAGCGCCACCTCCGGCAACCCGTGCAGCGCCCGCACCGCCGCCTCGGACACGCGGCCGGTCGCTCCGGCGACATGCCCCTCGCCCATGGCCCGCGCCACGTCGATGCCGCGGTGGATGGTGTCGATCCAGGCGGCGCAGGAGTACGGCACCACGACGCCCGACGTGCCCAGGATGGACAGCCCGCCCACGATGCCCAGCCGGCCGTTCAGCGTGCGCTCCGCCAAGGCCTCGCCGCCGGGAATGGAGATTTGCACCACGGCGTCCGGCGCAGGGGCGACCTCGGCCAACGCGGCGCGGATCATGGCGCGTGGCACCGGGTTGATGGCCGGCTCGCCCGGCGGGATTGGCAGGCCCGGCCGCGTGACGGTGCCGACGCCCGGCCCGGCGCGGAACACGACGCCGGCGCCCGGCGCAGCGCGGCGCACGTGCACCACCACCAACGCGCCGTGCGTCACGTCCGGGTCGTCCCCAGCGTCCTTGATGACGGCCGCCATGGCGCCGTCCGCGTCCAGCACAGCCTCGGCCAACGCGAACGCGACGCGCTGGCCGCGGGGCAGGCCGATCTCCACAGGGTCCGGAAAGTGCCCGGTGCACAGCGCAGCGAACGCCGCCTTGGCTGCAGCCGTCGCGCAGGCCCCGGTCGTCCAGCCTCGCCGCAAGGGACCCGTTGCTTCCACGCCCCCACATATAAGCACAGCGCATGACCCAGACACCTCCCCGCGGCTGGCTGGTCGCGGCGCCCCGCTCTGGCGCGGGCAAAACGACCGTGACGCTCGCCATCGTCGCTGGCCTGCGCCGGCGCTGCGTCGCGGTCGCCACGGGCAAGTCCGGGCCGGACTACATCGACCCGATGTTCCACGCCGCCGCCGCCGGCGCGCCCGGCGTCAACCTAGATAGCTGGGCGATGCCGCCCGCGCTGCTCGACATGCTGGCCGCCCGGACGGCCCAGAACGCCGCGATGCTGGTCGTGGAGTCCGCCATGGGCCTGTTCGACGGCATCGCTGCCGCGCCCGGCCGTTCCGGCGCGGCGGCGGACCTGGCCGCGCGGCTCGGCCTGCCGGTGCTGCTGGTGCTCGACGTGTCCGGGCAGTCGCAGACCGCGGCGGCCATCGCGCGGGGGATGCACACCCACCGGCCCGGCGTCACCGTCGGCGGCGTGGTGCTGAACCGGGTCGGCAGCGAACGGCACCGGCTCGCCATCACTGCTGCGGTCGAGGCTATCGGCCTGCCGGTGTTCGGCGCCGTCCCGCGCAGCGCCGAGATCGCGCTGCCGGAGCGACACCTCGGCCTGGTGCAGGCGGCGGAGCATCCGGACCTGGCCGCACTGCTCGACCGCCTCGCCGGCGTAGCGGAGCGCCACCTGGACCTAGACGCGATCCTGGCAGGCGGCGCAGCGCTGCGGTTGGACGCCGGCACGGGCACGACCTTGCCGCCGCCGGGCCAGCGCATCGCCTTGGCGCATGACGCGGCGTTCAGCTTCATCTACCCGCATCTGACCCGCGGCTGGCGCGACGCTGGGGCGGAGATCGTGCCGTTTTCCCCCTTGGCCGACCAGCCTCCACCCGACGATTGCGACACCTGCTGGCTGCCCGGCGGCTACCCCGAGCTGCACGCCGGCGCCTTGGCGGCTGCGCAGCGTTTCCAGGCCGGGCTGGCCGCCTTTGCCAGCACCAGGACAGTGCACGGCGAGTGCGGCGGCTACATGGCCCTGGGTGCCCGGCTGGAGGACGCAGCCGGCGTGCCGCACCAGATGGCTGGGCTGCTGGGTCACTCGACCAGCTTCGCCAAGCGCCAGATGCACCTGGGCTACCGCGAGGCCACGCTGCTGACGGGCTGCGCCATCGGTCCGGCCGGGGCGGTTGTCCGGGGGCACGAGTTCCACTACGCCCGCGTCAGCGACGCTGGGCCGGACGCGCCGCTTGCGACGCTGCGGGACGGTCTTGGCCAGGAACTCGGCCCCGGCGGCGGCCGGCGCGGCAGGGTCACCGGCAGCTTCTTCCACGCCATCGCACGCCATGTGGCGGCATGACCGCCCCAATTTTGGATCAAGCCTTCCGCCTGAAGTTGCTAAACCTATTCAAGTGGCGGCGCGACGTGCGCCATTTCCGCCCCACCCCAGTGCCGCCGGACCTGCTGGACAGCCTTTTGGATGTTGCCTGCCTGGCGCCGTCGGTCGGCCTCAGCCAGCCGTGGCGCTTCGTCACCGTCAACGACCCTGCACGACGCGCCGCTGTCCGCGCCAGCTTCATGGCATGCAACACGCTGGCCTTGATTGGCCAGGATCCCAGCCGCGCTTCCCTCTATGCGCGCCTGAAGCTGGCCGGGCTCGATCAGGCGCCCTGCCATCTCGCGGTGTTTGCGGAGCCGTATCCGGAGCAGGGGCATGGCCAGGGGCGCGGGACCATGCCGGAGACCACGGCCTACTCCGCGGTCATGGCGGTGCACACGCTCTGGCTGGCTGCCCGTGCCATGGGCCTTGGGATGGGTTGGGTTTCCATCCTCGATCCCGCCACCGTTGCGGCGGCGCTCGAGGTGCCGCGCGGCTGGACGTTCATCGGCTATTTCTGCTTGGGCTACCCGCTATCCCCGAGCAAGCAGCCGGAACTGCACCAGGCCGGATGGGAACATAGGCGGCCCGCCAGCGCTGTCCGCCTATGCCGCTGATCTGTCTGGCCCAATGTTCCACAGGGTCCGTAGCCCTCCCGCGCGTTGCGTTGACGGCGTCAGCGGCACCCCTGCCACGCCTATACGGCCCAATCACCTCATAGGTCGAAAACGGCCAACTCGCAGAACGAATGACAAACATGGGCGTGGTTCAAAGACGGGTTACAGCTGCAGCCGGGTTGGCGCTTCCAGGACGGCTGATGGCACCCTGACGTTTTCAGGTGCGGTGCGAGATGGATCGATGTGCTGGCGCAGCGGCGAGGCTGCCCGGGGGTGAGCGCAAGGACCTGGCCATTCAGGCGCTGGCGCGATCGGAGACGGTCAGCGACCTGGCCGCCCGGCACGGGGTGAGCCGCAAGTTCGTCTACCAGCAAACGCACAAGGCTCGTGAGGCGCTGGATGATGCCTTCTCGCCTGCCGTGCCGGACAGCGAGGTGCTGTTCGAGCTGGCGGTGACCAAGGCCTGGCTGCGCCAGGTGATCGTCGGGCTGACGCTGATCTGCCATAGCTCGTATCGTGGCGTCGTCGAGTTCCTGCGCGACCTGCTGGGCGTGCCGATCAGCGTGGGTGCTGTTCACGACGTGCTGCAGTCGGCCACGCGGCAGGCCGGCATCATCAACGGGCAGCAGGACCTGTCCTGCATTCGGGTGGGCCTGCACGACGAGATCTTCCAAGGCGTCACGCCCGTGCTGGCCGGCGTCGATGCCACGTCGACCTACTGCTACCTGCTGGCGGCAGAGCAGCGCCGTGATGCCGACACCTGGGGCGTGCACCTGCTGGATGCTGCGGCGCAGGGGTCGATCCTGACTACACGATCGCTGATGCCGGGCAGGGCTTGCGTGCCGGGCAGAGGGCCGCCTGGGGCGAGACGCCGTGCCACGGCGACGTGTTCCACATCCAGCGCCAGTGCAAGGGTCTCGCCATCACGCTGGCGCGCCTCGCCCAGGGCGCCGCGTCGCGGCGCAAGGCGCTGCAGGCCCAGGCCACTCGCGCCATCCAGCGGGGTCCAGACCACGAGTTTGTCGCCTACCTGGAGCATGCGCGACAGGCTGAAACCCAAGCCCATCAGCTCGCTCGCGATGTCCGAACGCTTGTTCAGTGGCTGAGCCACGACGTTCTCGCCCTGGCCGGACCGCCGCTGGCGACGCGACGACAGCTGTTCGACTTCATCGTCGAGGAGCTCGCCGCCCGTGAGCACGAGAACCTACGACGCCTCCGCCCGGTGCGGGTCGCCCTGCAGAACCAGCGCGATGACCTGCTCGCCTTCGCCGGCGTGCTCGATGGCAAGCTGGCCGCCATCGCGCAAACCCATGCCATCGCCGAACACCTCGTGCGGGAGGCGTGCCTGCTGCACCGCTTGCCCTCCACCTCACCCGCACACTGGCAAGGGTGGAACCGGCTGCGGGCAGGGATCGGGAGCAAGTTCCACGCCCTGTTCGACACCGTGAGCCGGGCCATGGCAGACACCCCGCGCAGCAGCTCGCTGGTGGAGAACCTCAACTCGCGGCCACGCACCTACTTCACACTACGCCGTCACCTGGGCAACTCGTACTTGGATCTGCTGCGATTCTTCCTGAACCATCGGCGCCTCATGCGCAGCCGCTGTGCCGAGCGCCAGGGCAAGAGCCCGCGCGAGCTGATGACCGGCCAAGGCCATCCGCACTGGCTGACCCTGCTCGGTTTGGGACCGCTTCAGCACCAGCGAGCTTGACCCGGGGAGGCTGGCCGCCTCCCGCACCGGACGCTCTTCAAACCGAAATCCGACCCTCACAGGCCGGCAGTTTCCGCGCGCCTTGTGTAACCCAAAAAGGCCGGATTCTGAACCACGCCGCGTCCTGGGGGTTACGGCCTGTTCGAACGCTTCAGCCGACAGCTTGAACCCAGTGTTCTCGCCGCACGGCACGACGACAGGGGCGCCGTCGAATGCGCGCACCATGTCGGGGTAGGATACCCAGTAGGGCGCGGGGATGATTACCTCGTCACCCTCGCCGACCGTGGCGGCGAGCGCGTTGTAGATCACCTGCTTGGCGCCGCCGCCCACGGCAACCTGGTTCATCCCGTACCGGACGCCGTTCTCGCGTTCGAGCTTGCCGATGATGGCCTTGCGGAGGGCTGGCGTGCCGTTCACGGGCGTGTAGCGGGTGTCGCCTGCCTCCAGCGCGGCAATGACTGCAGCGGCGACGTGCCGCGGCGTGTCGAAGTCCGGTTCGCCGGCCGTGAGGTCTATGATGTCGCGCCCCTGCGCCTGGAGCTGTTTGACACGGTCGCGGGCTACCAGGCTGGGCGAGGTCTTGATGCGCCGGACGCGGGCCGACAGCGCGATGGTCTCGGCGGCAGCGCTCACCGGGCTGCTTCCTGGACAGCGTTCACATTGCCAGAAACCTGCGCCGCCCCGGCGTTGCGGAAGCCGTCCAGGACGTTTGGCGAAGCGGGTGCCCGGAGCGGACGGGGCGGGTGGCCGGGCAGGGACATAGCATCAAGTACCGTTGTTGAGCACCGGGATATCATCAGATGCAGGGTTGCCCCGCTTGCGCTATGAATGGAAGCGAATATAATTCGCGGGGCGCATCGCTATTCTTCGTCGATGCGGCAGTGGCACCCATTATGATCACCCTCAAGCAGGCAGAAGCTTTCTACTGGGTCGCCAAGCTCGGCAGCGTTGTCGGCGCAGCCGAACGGCTGAACCTGGCGCAATCGACGCTGTCCAAACGTGTTCTCGAACTCGAAACCATGGTCGGCGTGGCCCTGTTCGACCGGGGGGGCCGCGCCGTGAGCCTGACGCGCGTCGGTGAGAACCTTGTGCCCATTGCCGCCGACCTCCTGGTCTTTGAGGCGCGCTTCCGCGAGACCGCCGCCGGTCCCCGCGCCTTCAGCGGCCCGTTCCGCTTCGGCGTCACCGAGCTGGTCGCGCTGACGTGGCTGCCAAAGCTGATCGTTGCAATCATGGAGGAATATCCGAACGTCGCGCCGGAGCCGGAAGTGGATGCAAGTGTCGCCCTGTTCGAGAAGCTAGCCGACCACCGGCTCGATTTTGTGATCGGCCTCAATCCGCCCGTTCATGCCAACTTCAGAGCCGTGCCGCTGGACAACGTCACGCTGCAGTGGGTGCGCGCGCCCGGCGTCGGACCGCAGGGTGACGTGGTGCCGCTGGCAGAGATGGCGAACTACCCCGTTCTCACCCAGGGTGAGGGGTCGGGATTGCACAAGCTACTCGTGGACTGGTTCCACGCGAGCGGCGTCAAGTTCAACCGCATCGTGAAATGCAACAGCTTGAACGTACTGACGGCGTTGGCGGCGGCGGGGTTGGGAGTCACGTTCCTGGCCGAGCACCATCTACGGCCCGAGGTCAGCGGCGGCCGCCTGCGCGTCATCCGCACGGTCCCGGCGATCCCGTCCGTTCAGTACTTTGCCGTGTCCCGTTTCGACACCCCGGACGCGCTCACCGAGCGCATCGCTCGGATCGTTCAGACGTGCTGCGACTTCGCCCCGCACTGAGGCTTCCGGCGTCACGTCCGCGCAACGGAACCCGCTGCCAGTGGTCAGCATCAACAGGGATTGCAACGACTTGGTATACTGGAACGGCGACATGGCGGCTGACGAGGCCGCGCTCAATGACAAGCTGCGAGAGGTGGCCTAGCAGAACCCGCAGCCGAAAATCCATCTGAAGTCGAATAAGCTGGTGGCCTCCGGCACATGCCCGCCGTCCTCGCCGCGGTGTAATACCAAGCGCCCTGACTACTGACCGGTCCGGGTATTGGGACGCTGCACGCAGCGCATTCATTCTAGCCTCAGAAATCGGTCATTCGTTAGGGCGGCTGGTATAACGCTTCAACGTCGCGAAGATCGGCCTGTCGGCAACCAGCAGTTCGAGGATTAGCGTCGGCCGGGCTATCCTAGGTGATCGCGGTAGGGACCGGGGTAACCCGATTCCCTTCCGCAATCACCTAAAGTTCCGCGTCGTAGTACGTCGTCTCGTCCCGCATGATCTGATTGTGGCCAGACCCCGCGGCAATCATCGGGAAGCAGTTGCTCAGCTCAGCCACCGCAACGTCCAAGAAGAACGGGCCGTCGCTGTCCAGACACTCGCGCAACGCGTCCGGCAGGTCCGCCGGGTCGGTCACCTGCCGGGCGCGCCAGCCGTATGCCTGGGCGAGCGCGACGAAGTCCGGCAGGGCCGCCGTGTAGCTGTGGCTGTACCGGCTGCCATGGTTCAGCTCCTGCCACTGCCTGACCATGCCCATGTAGCCGTTGTTGCAAAGGACGAGCTTCACCGGCAGCCTGTGCTGCACCGCGGTGGACAGTTCCTGGATGTTCATCTGCACGGATGCGTCGCCACTCACGCACACCACCAGGCGGCCTGGGTGCGCCACCTGCGCCCCAATGGCTGCGGGCAGGCCGTAGCCCATCGTGCCGGCGCCGCCAGAGGTCAGCCAGCGGTTCGGGCGTTCGAACGCCAGGTACTGCGCGCACCACATCTGGTGCTGCCCGACATCGGTGGAGATGATCGCGTCCCGCCCTGCCACCATGCCGCCCAGCGTTCGCATGAGGTGCTGCGGCAGGATCACATCCGCCCGCGGCTCGAAATGGAGGCAGCCTTGAGCCTTCCACCGTTTGATTGATGCCCACCACCCATCCAGGTTTGCGGGCTCGGCCGGCGCCTCATCCATCTCCCGCTCAAGCCCGGCAAGCAACGCGGCGCAGTCGCCGACCAACCGCACGTCCACCCGCACCAGGCGGTTGATGGAGGACGGGTCAATGTCGAAGTGTATCTTGCGCGCGTTCGGGCTGAACCGGGCCAGATCGCCGGTGACCCGGTCGTCGAAGCGCGCGCCCACGCAGACGATCACGTCCGCATGGTGCATGGCGAGGTTTGCCTCAGCTGTCCCGTGCATGCCGAGCATGCCAAGGAAGGCCGGATCAGAGGCGGGCAAGGCGCCAAGCCCCATGAGCGTCAGCGTGCAGGGCGCGCCGGTGCGCCGCACCAGCCGGGTGAAGGCGTCGCAGGCGGCCGGCCCGGAGTTGACCAGGCCGCCGCCGCCGTAGAACACCGGGCGCCGCGCCCCGCTGATGAGGGCCGCCGCCGCTTGCAGCTGCTCCAGCGGCAGGACAGCGGGCGCGGCGCCCGGACGATGCGCTACCTTCATCGGGCGGGCAGGGGCAAGCTGCACATCTTTGGGGAACTCAAGCAGCACCGGCCCAGGCCGACCTCCCAGGGCGGCGGCGGCGGCTTGGTGCACGGTCGCCGCCACGGCGTCCGGGTCCCCAAGCCGGCAGCTCCACTTGGTCACGGGGCGAGCAATCCCGACGCCGTCGCACTCCTGGAAGGCGCCAGTGCCGATCAGCGGCGTCATCACCTGGCCTGCGATGCACAGGACCGGCACGGAGTCGCACATGGCGTCCAGCAGGCCGGTCACCGTGTTGGTCATGCCGGGTCCGGACGTGACGAACACAACGCCCAGCCGCCCGGTAGAGCGCGCATAGCCTTGAGCGGCATGGACCGCGGCTTGCTCGTGGCGCACCAGCACGTGGCGCAGCCGAGGCTCGCCGTGCAGGGCGTCATACAGCGGCAGCACGGCGCCGCCGGGGTAGCCGAATATCACCTCCACCCCGCACGCAACCAGTGCGTCGAGCAGGGCGGTTGCGCCGGTGGGAGAGCGTCCCGGTATGACGGAGCTTGGTTCCAGAACGTCGAGCGAGGTTTCCATGCGCGGCAGCATAATGCCGGGTTGGCAAAAATGGTTTTCGTCTTTCCGCAGACTTGCCTTGAAGGCAGGATAAATTTCTATGTGGATGGATCCTGACAGAAAATGGACCTCGACCACCTTGACCGCAAAATCCTGGCGTGCCTCCAGGCCGACGCCCGCCAGAGCCTGGCGGAGATCGGCGCCCATGTCGGCCTGTCCACCACCCCGTGCTGGAACCGGATCAAGCGCATGGAGGAGGCGGGCGTCATCACCGGCTACACCGTCCGCATTGACCCGGCGGCGATCGGCTTCGCAGAAACAGTCATTGTCCAGGTCGTGCTGGAAAGCCACACCGACGAAGTGCTGGCCGCATTCGGGCAGGCGCTCGCCCAGATCCCGGAGGTGCTGGAAGCGTTCCTGATCTCTGGCGACTACGACTACCACATCCGCATCGCGGTGCGGGACACGCGCGACTACGAGCGACTGTTGCGTGAGCGGCTGTACCGCATCCCTGGCATCCGGCACTCGAAATCCAGCTTCGTCCTCCGCAAGCTGAAGGAAACGCCCGGCTCCTGGGACGTGCAGGCAGCCGCGGCGCCTGCGCCGCCGCGGCGCTCCCGACGTCCTTCTTCTGCCTGACTGCGTATTACGCAAGTTGGGGGTCCGGTAGCTGCCTTCATTACATCTACCTTGGCGTGATTTAGACGCAGTTTCGACAACCACTCTGGGTTGATCTGACCTGACTTTGGGTTGGCCGTGCTGGTGCCCATCTCTGGCGTTTGCAGAGGTGACGGCAGCGCTGGACACCCGGATCTTGGGCCTGGTTGCAACTGAACCGCTGGCTAACCTCCGGCGGCGCGGGCACGATGGGCTACGGCCTGCCCGCAGCCATCGGGGCGCAGGTGGCGCACCCAGGCCGCCTGGTGGTGTGCGTGAGCGGCGACGCATCCGTGCAGATGAACATCTAGGAACTGTCCACCGCGGTGCAGCACAGGCTGCCGGTGAAGCTCGTCCTTTGCAACAACGGCTACATGGGCATGGTCAGGCAGTGGCAGGAGCTGAACCATGGCAGCCGGTACAGCCACAGCTACACGGCGGCCCTGCCGGACTTCGTCGCGCTCGCCCAGGCATACGGCTGGCGCGCCCGGCAGGTGACCGACCCGGCGGACCTGCCGGACGCGTTGCGCGAGTGTCTGGACAGCGACGGCCCGTTCTTCTTGGACGTTGCGGTGGCTGAACTGAGCAACTGCTTTCCGATGATCGCAGCGGGGTCCGGCCACAACCAGATCATGCGGGACGAAACGACATACTACGATGCGGAGCTTTGAAATTGCCTGGCTGGCGCGGCATTGCGAACCGCTCCCGGCCCACCAAGCCTAGTTGTTAAGATCCTAGGCCGTGGCGAGGAGTGCGAGACGCGCCCCTATCGTAAGCCAGCCATCACGCAACCGCCTTCCGACAAGGGGCGGAACGCGTCTTTGAAGGGCACGGTGCCAACAAGGTCGTAGAGGTCCCATTCGGACTTCGATTGAGCCGGCGCCTTCACCCGGAACAGGTACATGTCACGTTCGACACGACCATCAGCCCGGATCTTCCCGTTCTTGAGCGTAGCGTCATTGATGGGCAACGCGCGCATGGCCGCCGCGACAGCCAAAGGATCATCCGTGCCGGCCGCCTGCACGCTTTTGAGGTAGTGCAGGGCCGAACTGTAGTCGCCCGCGTTCATTTGGTTCGGCATCAAATTACGGCGTTCGAAGAAGCGCCTTGACCACGCGCGGCTGTCATCCGTCTGGTCCCAGTAGAACCCTTCCGTCAGCAACAGGCCCTGCGCCAGCTCCAACCCAAGCGCCTTCACGTCCGTGATCATGAGGAGCAGGGCGGCCAAGTTTTGCTTCGATCCGGCACCAGCGACACCGAACTCGCGGGCCGTCTTGACGGTGTTGATCAGATCCGTCCCCGCATTCGCCAAGCCGATGATCTTGGCCCCAGATGCCTTAGCTTGCAGAAGATAGGAGGAGAAATCGGACGAGTTCAGGGGATGGTAGATCGAGCCCAGCACTCGACCGCCCGCCGCAGAGACGAAACGAGAGACATCGTCTTTCAGGATATGCCCGAACGTGTAGTCGGCGGCCAGAAGATACCAGGTGTCTCCCCCGCTCCGCACACCCGCCGTCGCGATGACCTTCGCTAGGGCGTACGTGTCGTGCATCCAGTGGAACCCCGTGGGGGAACAGGCTGAGCCTGTCAGGTCCGAGGTGCCGGTTGTGGTGTAGATGTCGAGTTTGCCCTTCTCGCGCGTATAGGACCGCATCGCGAGTGCGACCGACGATGATCCAACGCCGATGATGACGTCCACGCCGTCCTGGTCGTACCATTTGCGCGCGATTGCCGATCCGACGTCAGGTTTGTTCATATGGTCGGCGGACACGACCTCGATTTTGCGCCCGATCACTGTTCCACCGAAATCCTCGACCGCCATCTGGACGGCAAGTAAACTGGACCGCCCGGTTATGTCGGCATACGGCCCCGACATGTCGTTGAGAACGCCAATCGTCACACCGCTTCCCGAAGCCTTGGCCTGAGCCCTGCCGCCAACGATGACCGGAAAGATGCCGGCCGCCATGGCAAGCGCCTTGCGCCTCGATGTGATCATGAAGGTCTCCTAAGGAGATGCTGCTGTCTCGCGAGGTTTGAGCAAGGCAGCCTGGGAGGCAATGACGGGGATCCCTCGAATCCAGCCAACAATCCTGCGCGGGGTCATGTCGCTTGCCGCAGCGGCTAGCCTGGTTGTGTGCCGGCCCCGGCTCGCGGCGAGCACCATGGCGTTAGCCGGACACGGGCAAGGCAGAGCGAAGCCGCGCGGCGGCCCGCTCTGCGGTCGCGATCCGCCTTACCTGTGAGGGCGCATACCGTTCCCGCGCCATGGCCAGAACCTCCGCGGACGCCGTCCTTGGCGAGCCGGCGTCAAAGGGCGGTGCCGGGTCATACTCCATGCGGAGTTGAATTCCCTCCGCAGTCTTGCGATCGATCAGCATCGACACCAGCGTCAGCGCAAAATCGATCCCAGCAGTCACGCCGCCGCCGGTGACACGGTTGCGGTCGATGCAGACCCTTTCGTGCGACGGTAGGGCGCCGAACAAGGCAAGCAGGTCGGTCGCGATCCAATGGGTTGCCGCGCGGTATCCCTGCAACAGCCCTGCCGCGCCCAGCACGAGCGAACCCGTGCAAACCGAGGTGACATATTGGGCCTGCTTCGCTTGGCCGCGCAGGAAATCCAGGACGAGGTCGTCGTTCACCAGTTCGTCGGTGCCCATGCCCCCGGGCACGCAGATCACATCCAGCTGCGGACAATCCGCAAAGGTAACGGTCGGCAATAAGGTGAGCACGGTATCGCTCTGCACTGGCTCGATGCGCTTCCAGGCCAGATGAACTTGCGACACGCTTGAGAACACCTGGAGCGGACCGGTCAGATCGAGCTGGGTGACGCCGGGAAAGGTCAGGAAGCCAATCTGCAGCTTCGACATCGCGAGTGAACTCCGAACAGCTGTTGAGCCGGGGTTCTGGCATGGTAGCCTCCGGACACGAATGACTAAGATCCCTCTTTTCTGGACGCAGCGATGATCGGTGTCTTGGTCTTCCCCGGCTTCCAGTTGCTTGATGCCGCGGGTCCGATCTCGGTGTTCGAGATTGCGGGGCGGCACGTGCCAAGCCCGCCCGAGATCCGTGTGGTGGCCGTCATCCCCGGCCCGGTGTCCAGCTCATCCGGCATCCAGATACTCGCTCACGCCCTGCCGCCTGAAGGCTCGGCCACGACCCTCATCGTGGCAGGTGGCGAGGGCGTTCAAACGGCAGCGGAATGCCCGACGACCTTGTCGTTCATCCAGGGTCTCGCCGAGCGGGGCGTGCGGGTGGCAAGTGTGTGCTCCGGGGCATACCTGCTTGCGGAGGCAGGCCTGCTCGACGGTCGCCGTGCCACCACGCATTGGTGCCGCACGCATGACTTCCACGCGCGCTACCCCCAGGTGAAGCTGCAGCCGGATCGTATTTTCACCCGCGACGGCAATCTCTGGACGTCCGCGGGCATCACCGCCGGGATCGACCTCGCACTCGCGATCGTTGCCGAGGACTACAAGGATGGGATCGCGCATGAGACGGCCCGCCAACTCGTGCTGTTCAACCGGCGCGCCGGGGCACAATCACAATCCTCGAAGCTACTCGAGCTCAACAAGCGGAATGGCCGGTTCGGCCTGTTGCTGTCTTGGGTGCGCGAGAACCTCCCCCGGCTGCTCACGGCGGAGATACTTGCCGAGCGCGCCGGCATGAGTTCGCGTCACTTTGCACGTGCCTTCACCGCGGAAACCGGGCTGACGCCGTCCAAGGCCGTCGAAAGGCTTAGGGTTGAGGCCGCACGCGAGCGCATACAGTGTTCGAGCGAGCCGATCGAGCATGTCGCGCAGACCGTCGGGTTCAGCGACCCGGAGCGGATGCGGCGCGCCTTCATCCGCGCCTTCGGGCAGCCGCCCCAATCGATGCGGCGCGCCGCCCGCGGCGACGCGTAGGACACTCCCATGCATGACCTGATCCTTCGCGGCGGACGGGTGATGGATCCGGAAACCGGTCATGATGCCCTGGCCGACGTGGCGGTCGCCGCCGGCCGCATCGCTGCCGTCGGCCCGGACTTAGGCAATGCCCGGCGCGTGATCGACGCCACGGGCCTGGTCGTGACGCCCGGCTTCATCGACCTCCATGCCCACGGCCAGTCGCTTCCCGCCGACCGCATGCAGGCTTTCGACGGCGTGACCACCTCGCTTGAGCTGGAACTGGGTGTGTTGCCGGTCGCTCGCTGGTACGACGAGCAGGCCCAAACCGGGCGCACCTTGAACTATGGCGCCTCCGTCGGATGGGTGTTCGCCCGGGTCGCCGCCATGACGGCGCAGCAGGTGGAGCCCAGCATCGAGGGCATGGGCCGCGCCATGCGCGACCCGCGGTGGTCCGATACCGTGGCGGTGGGATCCGAACTGGCCGACATCCTCGCCCGTGTGCAGACGGGGCTGGACCAGGGCGGCCTCGGCATCGGCTTCCCGAACGCCTATGCGCCCGGCACGGGCGTGAAAGAGATGTCCGAGTTGTGCAGCCTGGCTGCGGGCGTGGGGGCGCCGACCTTCACGCATGTCGCGTTCATGTCGAACGTGGATCCGCAGAGCTCCATCGAGGCCTACACCAGGCTGATCGGCTACGCCGGCTCCACCGGTGCGCACATGCACATCTGCCACTTCAACAGCACCAGCCTGCAGGATGTGGAGCGCGCGGCCCAACTGGTCGCTACCGCCCAGCGGCAGGGATTGAAGGTGACGGTGGAGGCGTATCCCTATGGCACCGGGTCCACCGTGGTGGGCGCCGTGTTCTTCGCTGATCCCGCCTTCGCCGAGCGCACCGGCAGCGGCTACAGCGCAGTGGAACTGGTCCGGACCGGGCACCGGTTTGGCGGCCGGGATGAGCTGATGGCAGCCCAGGCGGCTGACCCGGGGGCGCTGGTGCTGTGGCACTTCCTGGACGTTGAGGCGGACCAGCGGCATCGCGACCTGCTGGATGTGTCCGTGCTGTTCCCGGGTGGCGCCATCGCATCGGACGCCCTCCCCTGGACGATCGACGGCGCAACCTACGAAGGCGGTGCATGGCCGCTGCCGGACGACGCCGTATCCCACCCCCGCTCGTCCGGCACTTTCACCCGCTTCCTGCGCCACTGGGTGCGCGAGCGGAAGGCAGCGACGCTGATGGAGGGCCTGGCCAAGTGCACGCTGGTCCCAGCGCGCACCCTGGAAGCCTCGACCCCGGCCCTGGCCCGCAAGGCCCGGATCCAGCCCGGCTGCGACGCCGATCTCGTCGCATTCGACTATGCCGCCCTCACCGACCGGGCCGACTTCAAGGCGATGAACCGCCCGGCGGAGGGCATGCGGCACGTGCTGGTCCATGGCGAGCCGGTCATCGCGGACGGGCAACTGATCCTGGACGCCAGGCCAGGCCGGCCCGTTCGCCGGCCAGTCTCGCCGTAGCGCGTGGCGGTCCCCGTCCTGCTGGTCACCGGCGCGCTGGGCGCCGGCAAGACCACGGCGTTGAACCACCTGCTGACCGCTCCGCATGGGCGGCGGCTGGCGGTGCTGGTCAACGACTTCGGCGCGATCGACGTTGACGCCGGGCTGTTGTCAGGTATCACGGACGGCGTGGTAAGTCTCAAGAACGGCTGCATCTGCTGCTCGCTCCAGGGTGACCTGTTGCACGCCCTGTCCAGCGTGCTGCGGCGCGACCCGGGGCCGGACGGCATCGTGATCGAGACCAGCGGCGTGTCCGACCCGTCTGAGATTGTGCGCAGCTTGCTCGACCCCGTGATCTTCCGGGAGGCGGCACTGGATGCCGTGCTGTGCCTGGCTGACGCCCGCAGCCTAGCCGACGACCCGGCCCTGGCTGAAGACCCGCTGTTCCGCACGCAACTCCGCGCTGCCGATTTCATTGTGCTGAACAAGGCCGACCTGGTGAGCGCGACGGAACTTGCGTCCACCCGCGAAGTGCTTGCGGTATTGCGGCCCCATGCAGCCATCTACCCGGCGCACCATGGCCGCATCCCCTCCGAACTGCTGTTCTCCGCTGCATTGCATCGCCCCGGCACCCGCCTTGCGGCCAGCGAGCCCGTCACCCCCGGGTTCGAGAGCGCCGAATGGACGTCGGATGCGCCGCTCGCGATGCCGATGTTCCAGTCCGTCATCGGCCGGTTCGCGCCCGTTCTGGTGCGGGCCAAAGGCGTTGTCCGCTTCACCGCCGATCCGACACGGCCATTGCTCTTCCAGTTGGTCGGGCAACGCGCGACGATCACGCCGGCACCACCCGTGCCTTGGCCGGAGCCGGTTCGCCTGGTCTTCATCGCGCGTCGTGAAAAGTGGGACAAGGCAGACCTCCTGGCCGCCTTGGCCCGCTGCATTCAGGCCCCGGATGGGTGACGACAATCAGCCACAGCGGCGCATCACGCTGTTTCTGCTCAAGCCGGCTCACTCACGGCAGCCTTTGCTGACCGCAGGCGAGCAAGCGCCCGCTCGCTGGAGCGAAGGCGTTCCTGAAGCATGGGGGCCGCGGCCGTGCGGATTTCGGCAAGCAAGGTAGCCGGAGCGTTCGCCTCGGTGATGTCGAAGAGCGGTTGCGGATCATACTCCAGCAACAATTGGATGCGCTTCGCGACCGCTTCGCCGCACAGCTCGGCCGCGACTTGGAACGCGAAGTCGATGCCCGCCGTGACCCCGCCGCCGGAAATCCGGTTCCGATCGATGACGATCCGGCTTGCGACCGGGATCGCGCCAAGGATCGCAAGCTGGTCGCGGGAGAGCCAGTGGCAGGCCGACCGGTAGCCGTCGAGCAGGCCTGCACCCGCCAAGATCAGGCTCCCTGCGCAAACCGAGGTGACATACCGCGCCGTGCTCCCTGCATGTGCCACGAACGTCATCACTTCTGGATCGTCCATGACCGCCACCTGACCGGGTCCGCCGCCGACACACAGCACGTCGAGATCGGGGCAGTCATCGAAGGTCAGCGTCGGCATCAGCGTGAGGCCGACGTCGCTGGTGATCGGTTCGATCCGCTTCCAGATCAAGTGGACACGGGCGCCTGGCAAGCGGGCAAACACCTCGAACGGCCCTGTGATGTCGAGTTGGGTCATGCCCGGGAAGAAGAGCAGCCCGATCTGTAGAGGCTTGTTGGACATTGCTTTACTCCGAAAAGTCCAGCTTGCGCTTGCCCCTGTCTGACCGAAAGAACAATCGTATCGCGTTTCTGCCCAGGGCATCGCTTAGCAGGATGCGGGAGAAGGGAGGCGAAGCCGCCTCAACTTCTTTCAGAATCACAAAATGTCCGCTTCGCGTCAGTCCCGGCCGGAGAACTGACATCATCAAGGGTCCGGTAAGGCGTCAGTGCTAGAGGGCTACTGTGTCCGTCAGGGTTGGTTAGACGGACGGGCTACAGCAGCGGTGTCGCTGACGCAGGGGAGAGCATGGCGAAAAGGATGCGCTTGAACCGCTCGACCGGCTCGGCACTGCGCTCCACCTTCATGCGCAGCAAGGTTCCGTGCCACGCCGACAGAACAAAGGCCGCGACGTCACCTGCCTCGCAGTCGTCCCGCGCGTCGCCGGTCGCCTGAGCCGCACGCACGGCATCTGCGAACGGCAGGGTCAATGCGGCGAAGATGCCGACCAGGCGTTCCCGGATCGCTTCGCTGTGCTCCGGCGCTTCCAAGCCCAGGTTGGCGATCAGGCAGCCATGACGCCAGCCGGCCGCTTCGAGTATCGCGCCGATGGCATCGAAGTAGCTACGCAGGCGGTCAAGCGGGGGCTTCGCTTCGTCCCGCAACGTAGCCGCCATGATAGCCTCGAGCTGCCCGAAGTAGCGGTCCAAGACAGCGACTGCGAACGCCTCCTTAGAACGGAAATGGTTGGTGAACGACCCCTGCGGCACCCCGGCAACCCCGGTGATCTCACGAATGCCGCATGCAGCGTATCCACGCTCGTGCAGCGTTGTGACGCCGGACGCGATCAGTGTGTCCCGGAGAGAGGGTTTAGGCATGGACACACAATACGTACGAGCGTATTAAGATACAACTACGACCTGTGGTGCGCGCGCAGAGCCCACACTGACCACCTACGGCAAGGACTGAGGAGCGCGCAATGAAGCACAGCCATGTCGCCGCCAACGGGATCAACCTGCATGTCGTCGAACTGGGCAACGGCCCGACCGTGCTGTTCTGCCACGGCTTCCCCGACACGTGGCGCGGCTGGCGGCGGCAGATGCAGGCCGTGGCGGACGCGGGCTACCGCGCGCTCGCGCTCGACATGCGCGGTTACGGCGAAAGCGAGGCGCCCGCCGATGCCGCGCTCTACACCCCGTTCCACACTGTCGGCGACCTGGTCGGGTTGCTCGACGCGCTCGGGGTCGGGACCGCAACGGTTGTCGGCCATGACTTCGGCGCCAGCGTCGCCTGGAACGCCGCGATGATGCGGCCCGACCGCTTCACCGCGGTGTTCGGGATGAGCGTTCCGTTCCAGTCGCCAGGAGGCAAGAGCTTCCTGCAGCGGCTGCGCGAAGCCGGCCGCGACGAGTTCTACATGTTTCGGCAGATGCGCCCGGAGGCCGATGGCGAATGGGCGGACGCCGCCACGACGATCCCGGGCATGTTGTACTGGAGCTCGGGATTGGCGCCGGACGATGAGCGCTGGGACCCGTTCGACCCGGCCCGCGGCCTGACCCGCCCCTCACCGGTCGGCGTTCCCGGATGGGCCGACGCCGGCGACGTGGCGGCGGCAGTGGCCGACTTTCAGCGAAGCGGTTTCCATGGACCGCTCAACTACTACCGGGCGATCCAACCCTTCTTCGACATGGCCGGCGCGTTCGCCGGCGCCACGATCCGGCAGCCCTCGTTCTTCCTCATGGGAAAGGCCGACGGGCTCGCGAAAGTGCGTACCGTCACGGAGGACAGCCTGCGCCTTTCGCTACCTGGCCTTCGCGGATTTCTCGCACTGGACGGCGTTGGTCATTGGCCGCAGCTTGAAGCCACGAGCGTGGTGAATGCAGCACTGCTGGGTTTCCTAAACGAGACACGCTGATAGATTAGCTCAACAAACAGCACCTCGGAGAACAGTCGCATGCCGATCACCATCAATGGCCGCGCTGTGCCGGTCCCAGCGGATCCGCGCGTTTCCTTGCTCGACCTGTTGCGGGAGCACCTGCAGCTCAGCGGCACCAAGAAGGGCTGCAACCAGGGCGCCTGCGGGGCGTGCACCGTGTTGGCCGATGGGGAGCGCATCCTGTCCTGCCTGGCGCTGGCCGTGCAGTACGAGGACCGTTCGGTGGTGACGATCGAGGGGTTGGCGCCGGAAGGCGGGCTGCATCCGCTGCAGCAGGCATTCATCGAGCATGACGCGTATCAGTGCGGCTATTGCACGCCGGGCCAGATCTGCTCGGCGGTGGGCATGGCGGGCGAGGTCGGGCGCGGGATGCCCAGCGCCGTTACCCACGACCTGGCTGCCGACACCATCGGCCTCACCCGCGACGAAGTGCGCGAGCGGATGAGCGGCAACCTTTGCCGCTGCGGCGCGCACAACGGCATCGTCGCCGCCATCTCCCAGACCTATGCGGAGGCCGCGGAATGACGCCGTTCAGCTTCGCCCGCGCCGAGGATGCGGCGGTTGCCCTTCAACTGGGGGCCGCGCCCGGGGCCAAGTACCTCGGCGGCGGCACCAACCTAATTGACCTGATGCGCGAGACGATCGAGCATCCACAGTCGCTGGTTGACGTGACCGGCCTGGGCGACGCCATCGAGGAGCATGACGGCGGCTTGCTGATCCCGGCGGCCACGCGCAACAGCGCGGTCGCCGCACACAAGGCGGTGCGGACGCGTTACCCGGTGCTGGCCCGGGCGCTGCTGGCCGGGGCCAGCGGGCAAATACGCAACATGGCGACCGTAGGCGGCAACCTGCTGCAACGCACCCGGTGCACCTACTTCTACGACGACGCCGCCCGCTGCAACAAGCGCGCGCCCGGCGCCGGCTGCGACGCCATGGAGGGTTTCAACCGCATCCACGCGATCCTGGGCGCCTCCCCGGCCTGCGTGGCCACCCATCCGTCCGACATGGCGGTGGCGCTGGCCGCCCTCGACGCCGTGGTCCACGTCCAGGGCGCATCCGGCGCACGCGCCGTGCCGCTGATCGAGTTCCACCGCCTGCCCGGCGGTCGCCCGGACATCGAGACTGTGCTCAAGCCCGGCGAACTCATCACCGCCATTGCGCTCCCCGCCCTGCCGATGGCCGCGCGCTCCACCTACCGGAAGGTGCGCGACCGCTCCAGCTACGCATTCGCCCTAGCCTCGGTCGCCGCGGCGCTCGACCTGGCGGAGGACGGCACCGTGCGCGACATCCGCCTTGCGCTGGGCGGGGTCGCGCACAAGCCCTGGCGTGCCCTGGCTGCCGAACACGCCCTCCGCGGCCAGCCCGCCACCGAAGCCAGCTTCCAGGCCGCGGCGGAGGCCGAACTCGCCGACGCCGCCCCCCTGCGCCACAATGCCTTCAAGGTCGAGCTGGCCCGGCGCACCATCGCCGCCACGCTCGCCGAACTAGCTGGAGACGCTGCATGAGCATCCTCGACACCGTCAAGCAGGCCGCCACCGGGGTAATGGTCAAGCTCACGCCCGAGGCGCCCCCCGATCCGTTGATGCGCCAGAAGCATGGCGCCTTGGGGAAATCCATCCCCCGCGTCGATGGGCCGCGCAAGGTGCAGGGCCAGGCCCGCTTCGCCGCCGAGGTGCCGGCCGAGCACATGACCTATGCCGCCCTGCTGTACTCCAGCATCGCCCGCGGCCAGATCACCAAGCTGGACACCGTGGCGGCCGAGGCCGCACCCGGCGTGGTGTTCGTGATGACGCACCGCAACGCGCCCAGGCTGAAGCCGCCGGCGATGTTCCTGTCGGACCCGCGGGCCGCGGGCGCCAGCAGCTTGCCGATCATGCAGGACGCCTCGATTCACTGGAACGGCGAGCCGGTGGCGGTCGTGCTGGCCGAAACACAGGAACAGGCGGACCACGCCAAGTCGCTGATCCGGGTTGAGTATGCTGCCGAACAGGCCAGCCTGTCGTTCGGGCAGGCCGCGATGCGCTCGCACCAGCCGGAGAACGTGCTGGGCGAGCCTGCGATGATCCAGGTGGGGGACGCTGAGGCCGCGCTGGCCGGCGCCGCATTCAAGGTGGACCGTCGCTTCCGCACGCCGCGCCACAGCCACGCCGCCATCGAGCCGCACGCGGCGACGGTGTGGTGGGAGGGCGAGCAGCTCGTCATCCACGACACGACGCAGATGCTGCACCAGGCCCGCTGGACGCTGGCCGGCATCTTCGGCATCCCGGAGGAGACGATCCGCATCCTGTCGCCCTTCGTGGGCGGCGGGTTCGGCGGCAAGGGGCTGTGGAGCCACCAGATCCTGGCCATCGCGGCGTCCAAGCTGTCCGGCCGGCCGGTGCGGGTGGCGCTGTCGCGTGAGGGCGTGTTCCGCATTGCCGGCGGGCGCACCACCACCGAGCAGCGCGTGGCGCTGGGGGCCAAGGCGGACGGCACGCTGGCCGCGCTGATCCACACCGGCATCGTCGCGATGACCGAGCACAACAACTGCCCCGAGCAGTTCACCTTCCCGGCCCGGCACCTTTACGCCGCCGATGCCATGCTGCTGGAGCAGCGGGTCGCCGACGTGGACATGCTGGCCAACACCTTCATGCGCGCGCCGGGCGAGTCGATTGGCACCTTCGCGCTGGAAACCGCCATCGACGAGCTGGCCGAGGCCATGAAGCTCGATCCGATTGAGCTACGCCGCAGGATGGAGCCGGACAAGGACCCCACCTCCGGGCGCGCGTTCTCGTCGCGCCACCTGCTCAAGGCCTACACGGAGGGAGCCGAGCGCTTCGGCTGGTCCGCCCGCAACCCGGTCCCGCGGTCCCGCCGCGAAGGCGAATGGCTGGTTGGCATGGGCGTTGCCACCGCGACCTATCCTTATTACCGCATGCCCGGCGGCGCCGCGCGCATCACCCTCACCGCCGACGGCCACGCCCGGATTGCCACTGCGGCGCACGAGATGGGCATGGGCACCGCGACCGTGCAGGCACAGGCCGGCGCCGACCGGTTGGGCTTGCCGGTCGAGAACGTCACCTTCGAGTACGGCGACACGCTGCTGCCCGCCGGAACCCTGGCGGGCGGGTCGTCGCAGACCGTCTCGATCGCCGCCGCGGTGGCCGCGGCCAGCGCCAAGCTGGTCGCCGACCTGCTGAAGCGCGCCGGCAACGACTCACCGCTGGTCGGCTTGTCAGCGGACGAGGTGGAGGCGCGCGACGGCGGCCTCGGCCACCGCGACCAGCCGGAGCGGTTCGAGAGCTACGCCTCCATCCTCAGCCGCGCCGGGGCGGACGAAGTTTCGGCCGAGGCCGAAGCGCCGATGCCCATGGAGGTGATGCAGTTCTCGATGCACTCCTACGGCGCGCAGTTCGCCGAGGTGCGGGTCAGCGCCATCACCGGGGAGACGCGGGTGACGCGCTTCCTCGGCTCGTTCGACGCCGGGCGCATCCTGAACCCGCGCCTGGCCACCAGCCAGCTCCGCGGCGGCATCATCATGGGCCTTGGCTTGGCGCTGACCGAGGAGACGCAGTTCGACGAACGCACCGGGCGGATCATGAACCCGTCGCTGGCCGAATATCACGTGCCCGTGCACCTGGACGTGCCGGAGATCGAGGTGATGTGGACCGACATCCCGGACCCGCACGCCCCCCTAGGCGCGCACGGCATCGGCGAGATCGGCATCACCGGCGTGGGCGCCGCGGTCGCCAACGCGATCCACAACGCGACGGGCAAGCGGGTGCGCGATCTGCCGATCACGCTGGACAAATTGCTTTGAGCGCAGGTCAGGTAGGGGCGGGCGCAACGCTCCCGTTCCTCAATGCGGTGAAGGACCTGCTGGTCGATGCGCTGGGCAGCAGGTTGTCTCTCGGCGTAGCCGACTACATGGACCTGTTCACCGAAGATGGCGTGCTGGAAACGCCCTACGTCGCGCCCGGCAACACCAACCGCCTGCAGGGCAAGCTGGCGATCGCCGGCTTCCTGGCCACGCTGCGCGGGGTGATCCGCCTGGCCGATTTCCGACTGGTGGCGGCGTATCCGACGCAGGACGACATCACGGTGCTGGAGTACGAAGGCACGGTCTATTTGGAAAAACAGGGCACACGATTCCATCAGCGCTACATCTCGGTGCTGCGGCTGCGGGGAGGGCGGCTCGCCTTATGGCGTGAGTACACCAACCCGCTGGCGGCCCAGGCGGCATCCGCCGCGCCTTGAATAATGAAGCCCGGACAGGAGAGCGAGATGTCGAACGTGATCGAGCCTTTCGTGCTGTCCGTTGCACAAAGCGAGCTGGACAACCTCCGGCAAAGGCTTGGCCAGACGCGGTGGCCTGCAAGGCAGACCGTCGATGGCTGGGACCAGGGCGCCCCCTTGCAGGACGTCCAGGCGCTGTGCGCGTACTGGCGCGACCACTACGACTGGCGGCGCTGCGAGGCCATGCTCAACGGCTTCGGCCAGTATCGCACCGCCATCGACAGCCTCGGCATCCACTTCCTGCACGTCCGCTCGCCGGAGCCGGACGCGTTGCCAATGGTCATGACCCACGGCTGGCCTGGGTCGGTCGTCGAGTTCCACCAGGTGATTGGTCCGTTGACCGATCCGGCCGCCCATGGCGGCGATCCGCGCGACGCCTTCCACCTGGTCTTGCCCTCACTTCCGGGCTTCGGCTTCTCGGACAAGCCGGAAGCGGCCGGATGGGGCGTGGATCGGATCGCCCGGGCCTGGGTGACGCTCATGGAACGCCTGGGATACCGCCGCTACGTCGCCCAAGGCGGCGACTGGGGCGCCTTCGTCACCGCCGCCATCGGCGTGGCCCGGCCGGACGGGTGCGTCGGCGTGCACCTGAACACCGTCAACGCTCCCCCGAGGGAAGGCGCGGCGGCCGACCCGGACCCGGAGGAGCGGGACGCGTTCGCGCTGATGCGGCGCTACGGGCAGGAGGAGTTCGGCTACGCCAAGCAGATGGGCACGCGGCCACAGACAATCGGCTACGCGTTGTCCGACACGCCCTCCGGGCAGGCTGCCTGGATTTACGAGAAGCTGCGAGGCTGGTCCGACAGCCCGGACGGGCCGGAAGCCCTGTTCGGCATGGACGCCATGCTGGACAACATCATGCTGTACTGGCTGCCAAATGCAGGCGCGTCGTCAGCGCGGCTGTACTGGGAAAGCCTGGGCAACGCGAGCATGTCAAAGCCGATCGACCTGCCGGTCGGCGTCACCATATTCCCGCACGACATCAATAAGTCTCCCCGCCGCTGGGCGGAACCCTACTTCAAGAACGTCGTGCATTGGAACGAGGTCACCCGCGGCGGGCATTTCGGTGCTTTTGAACAGCCCAAAATCTTCGTAAGGGAGTTGCGGGACTGTTTTCGTGGCCTGCGATGAGGTCGGTCATCGTCAGCCTATGGCGCGACGAAACCCGCTCCTGAAAGGATCGCCCGATGCGCTTTCCCATGGTCCAGCCCGTCACCGAGATGACGAGGGCAGCGCTCGGTGCGCGGCTGGCGCCCGGAGCCGACGAGTATCTGGCCATGTTCCACGACGACGCGGTGTTCGAGTTCCCATTTGGTATCAGCGGGCCGGTTCACATCGAGGGCAAGCCAGCGATGGCGGCCCATCTCGCGAGGATCGAGGGCGCGACGATATTCGACCGGTTTGACCTGAAAGCCGCCTGCCCGATTCAGGACGACGGCATGGTGCTCGAATATCACTGCCAAGCACGTATCGACGGATCGGGCGCACGTTTCGAGCAGGACTATATCGCCGTAATGGGACATGGGCAGGCCGCATCGGCTTCTACCGCGAGTATCTCGACCCACTCAACATTCCGGGCGCGCCGGACAAGGCCGCCGACACGTTGCTCGACCAGGCTCCGCTCGAAGGACCGGTCACGTCGCTCGACGACATGCTGAAAAGCGAGCTCAAAGGCCTCCTTGACCCGGCCGCGGAAACCTTTCTCGACATGTTTGCCGGGCATGGCATCCTCGAATGCCCGTTCGCGCCATCCGGCGCGCTTCGCCGGCTCGCGGGCAAGAAGGCGATCGCTGATTACTACCAGAGACTGACCGCTATTCAGGGTTCGGACGGCATGACACTGACCGCCTCGTACCTCGCGGCGAATTCAGATTACGGATTGCTCGAATATGACGGGACAGTGCGCAACAAACGCGACGGCAGGACTTGCCGGCAACGATACCTGGCGGTCGTCGCCCTCGTCGGCGGCTGCATAACGCTGTTTCGCGAATACTGGGACCCGCTGCCGCTGGTCGCCTCGTTCGGGTCAGCGGGACCGCTCCCATTAGACGAGGCATGACGAAGCAAGTCGTTGCTGCCTCTTGGAAATGCTCACCAAACAGCCCCTGATAACAAATGGGAATGGCTGTTATCGTTGGTTATACGTGCTATGAGGGTCAAGAAGGCGAAGCATCAGTCCCGTCCACTTCACGGCCGCCGGCCCGACCACGCGGATAGAATGCACCCACACCTCGGGCCGCCATGGCATTTGCCAAGTCGCAAACCTATTAGGACGCCGCCGACGCGCCAGCCATACTGCGGGCCTTCGAGGTGACCCCGCTTGGTAGTCGGCCTGAGGGGATCATCGTCGCATGCACAAATTCCACTTCCTCCTTCTACGCTATCAGCGTAGTGCTTTCTGGTGCGCTTCGATTGGGACCGCGATAAGCATGAGTGGAACCAGAGCGAGCGCGGGTTCGGCTTCGATTTCGCTGCCCTGATCTTCGGGGGCGACACGATTGAGTGGCCAGATGACCGGCAGGATTATGGCGAGGTGCGCCGGATCATCTCGGCTCGGCTTGCCAGCAAAAAGGAACGGGACCGATGGCAGGCAATCCGATGACGTTGGAAGAGATCAAGGCCAGCCACCCGGAGGTGAACCGGGATAAGGTCGCAGCTACTACGGAGGAGGACATCCGCCGGCATCAGGTCGAGGATGGCGAGGACCCTGACGCACCGATGCCGCCGTTCCGGCGGATGCCCGACGTCCGGGTGATTCGGATGCAGCTTGGCATGACGCAGGAGGTGTTTGCCAAGGCCATCGGGGTGCCTGTGGCGACAGTGCGAAATTGGGAGCAGTCCCGCACGGGTATGGACCCGGCTGTCCGGTCCTTGCTGCGGGTCGTGGAACGTGAGCCTGACGCGGCGTTGCGGGCGCTGGCAGGATAGGCAAACAGTGTTCAGTTTCAAAGTGTGGTGACACCTGAAACAGCAGGCAGCGAGGGAAGAGCTATGGGCCCGGTTCTCCACGGTAGCGCTATAACGACAGTTGAGGCCATCGCACGCAACGTGGTGGCGGACGTGACGGGCGCCGTCGCGCCAAACGCCGGGCACTGGCTTTTGGAGGAGAGCCCGCGCGCCATCGTCGAAGCCGTGACCCGCTTCCTCGCTGGTCGGGGTTGACGCGGCACGACGACCCGGCGTCGTACGCTCGCGCGCTCTCTTACCCCATGTCGGAACCCAGGCGGAGGAACCCCCGCATGACCATGATCGTGAACGATCCTGCGCACGGCAAAACGGCGCACACGCGGTCCGGTCGCCTCCGTGCACCAACGCGAAACCGATGCCTCATCAAGGATGCGGCATGGTTTCGAGCCCTTCAAGCAGGGCGGCATGGAAACGGGCGGGATCCTG
>CAXTCN010000039.1:0-41867 GCA_964242575.1 uncultured Acetobacteraceae bacterium
GCAGAACCACATGGGTGTGAGGAATACTGCCGCGCTAGCGGCTTAGTTCAATACACCGCGATGGAGATGTGGAAAAAGGAGCTGAACTACGGCACCACGTTGCAGCAATACCTGATTGCGGTCGATACGCCCGACCCGCATACGGCGGTGTTCCGCTACAGCCGGCCAATGCCGCAGGACCTGTTGCTGCGGGCATTGGCGGACCTCGGCTACGTCGCGCCCAAGCATGTGTTCGCCGGCACCGACCTGCTGGCCAACCCGGCCAACACCGCGCCGGTCGGCACCGGGCCGTTCAAGTTCGTGCGCTACGAACGCGGCCAGTACGTGATCGCCGAGCGCAACGCGGCCTATTGGAAGCCGGGCCAGCCGTTCCTGGATCGCATCGTCTGGCGCTTCATCAACGACCGCGCCGCCGCTGCCGCCGCCCTGGAGTCCGGCCAGGTGCAAGTCAGCCCGCTGTCGTCGCTGTCGCTCGCCGACATGGACCGCCTGCAAAAAGACCCGCGGTTCGAGGTCAGCACGCGGGGCAACGAGGCCAACGCGGTGATGAACACGGTCGAGTACAACTGCCGCAACCAGTACCTGTCGGACGTGCGGGTGCGCCGGGCCATCGCGCACGCGCTGGACATCCCGTTTTTCTGCGAGAACTTCCTGTACGGCTTCGGCAAGCCCGCCACTGGGCCGATCCCCAGCAGCTCCCCGGCGTTCTACCCCGCCGGCAGCCAGCCGCCGTACCCGTTCGACGTGGCGCGCGCCAACGCCCTGCTGGATGAGGCCGGGTTCAAGCGCGGCGCGGGCGGCCAGCGGTTCGGCCTGCGGCTGCTGCCCACCGTCGCCGGCGAGGACGTGCCGCTGTTCGCGACCTTCATCCAGCAGTCATTGGACGCGGTGGGCATCAAGGTCGAGATCATCCAGCTCGACGCAGCCGGGTTCCTGGCCCGCACCTACCGCGACTGGGACTTCGACCTCGCGACCGGCTGGCACCAGTATCGCGGCGACCCGGCGGTGTCCACGACCGTCTGGTACCGCTCCGGCAGCCCCAAGGGCGCGCCGTGGACCAACCAGTTCGGCTGGAAGTCGGACCGCGCCGACGCGCTGATGGACGCCGCCGCCAGCGAGATCGACCCCGCCAAGCGCCGCGCGCTGTATGCCGACGTGGTGCGCGAGGTGAACGCCGAAATCCCGGTCCACATGGCGATCGAGCGCGTGTTCCTGACCGCCAGCAGCAAGCGGCTGGTCAACGCCAACAACAACCCGCGCTGGGCCAGCAGCGACTGGGCCGACCTGCAGACGCAATAGCCGATGGCGCTTGTGCTGTTGGCGCTGCGGCGGCTGGCGCTCAGCCTGCCGACCCTGGCGCTCATCCTGGTCGGGCTGTTCCTGCTGCTGCAACTGGCGCCGGGCGACACCGTGGACGCGATGCTGGCGCAGATGGGCGGCGGCGACACGGCGCTGGCGGACCGGCTGCGCACGTTCTATGGCCTGGACGCGACCGTGCCGGTGCAGCTCGGCCGCTACTTGTGGCGTCTGGTGCGGCTCGACCTTGGCGAGAGCGCCATCTATGGCAAGCCGGTGCTGGACGTGATCCTGGAGCGGCTGCCCGCCACGCTGCTGCTCATGCTGTCGTCGCTGTTCCTCGCGGTCTCGGGCGGCATCGCGCTCGGCGTGCTGGCGGCGCGGCGGGTGGACGGCTGGCCCGACACGCTCATCAGCCTGTTGGGCCTGCTGTTCTATGCCACGCCGTCGTTCTGGCTGGGGCTGATGGGCATCGTGGTGTTCGCGGTGAAGCTGTCCTGGCTGCCGGCCGGCGGCTTGCAGGAGGTTGGCACCGGTTCAGGCAGCGCATGGGACAACGTGCTGGACATTGCCTGGCACCTGGTGCTGCCGACCGCGACGCTGTCGCTGATTTTCATGGCGATCTACCTGCGCGTGATGCGCGCCTCGATGCTGGAAGTGCTCAACCTGGATTTCGTGCGCGCCGCCCGCGCCAAGGGCCTGACGGAGCGGGCCGTGCTGGTACGCCACGTGCTGCGCAACGCGCTGCTGCCGGCCGTGACGCTGGTCGGGCTGCAAGGGGCCACGCTGCTGGGCGGGTCGGTCGTGGTCGAAAGCGTGTTCTCGCTGCCGGGCCTGGGGAGGCTCGCGTACGAGAGTGTTGTGCAGCGAGACCTCAATATGCTGCTGGGCATCGTGCTGGTGTCCACCTTATTGGTCATCACGGTGAACCTGGCCGTGGACCTGCTGTATGCCCGGCTCGACCCGCGGATCAACCAATGAGCCGGCTGCTGCGCACCTGGCCCGGCGTCATCGGGCTAGCCTTGGCGCTGCTGGTGCTGGGAATGGCGCTGTCGGCCGCGTGGCTGTTCCCGCGGGACCCGCTGGGGCTGGCGGGCCGTCCATTGATTTGGCCCGGCGACAACCCGCGGTTCTGGCTCGGCACCGACAACTCCGGGCGTGACATCGCCGCGCAAATTTTTCATGGCGCGCGCATCTCGCTGCTGATCGGGCTGTCCGCCACGGCCATCGCGCTGGTGATCGGCACCGGGATCGGCGCGGTGGCCGGGTTCTATGGCGGCTGGGCCGACGACGTGCTGATGCGGGTGACGGAGGCGTTCCAGACCCTGCCGAACTTCCTGCTGCTGCTGGTGCTGGTCGCGGTGTTCGGCTCGGACATCCAGACGGTGACGCTGGCGATCGGCGTCGTGTCCTGGCCGGCCAGCGCCCGGCTGACGCGCGCCGAGTTCCTGACGCTGCGGGAGCGGGAGTTCGTGGCAAGCTGCCGCGCGCTCGGCATGGGCAACGGCGCGATCATGCTGCGCGAAATCTTGCCGAACGCGCTGCCGCCGCTGATTGTTTACGCGAGCGTCGTCATGGCCGGCGCGATCCTGCTAGAAAGCGCGCTGGCGTTCCTGGGCTTGTCGGACCCGAACATCGCGAGCTGGGGCAACCTGATCGGCCGCGGCCGGGGAGTGCTGCGGACGCAGTGGTACGTCTCGGCCATCCCGGGCGGCGCGATCCTCATGACCGTGCTGGCGGTGTCGCTGCTGGGGCAAGGGGTGAACGACGCGCTGAACCCCCGGCTGCGGCGGCGATGACCGCGGCGCTCAGCATCGAGGGCCTGTCAGTCGGCCTGCCGCCCGGCGCGGACCGTGCCCTGGCGCTGGACAGCGTGTCGCTCCAGGTCATGCGCAACGAGGTGCTGTGCCTGGTCGGCGAGAGCGGCTCCGGCAAGTCCATCCTGGCCTCCGCCATCCTGCGCCTGTTGCCCGGCGGCGTGCGCGTCATGGGCGGCGCGATCCGGCTGGCGGGACAGGATCTGCTGGCGCTGCCAGAGCCCGCGATGCGCCGCGTCCGCGGCGCTAAAATCGGCATGGTGTTCCAGGACCCGATGACGGCGCTGAACCCGCTGCACCGGGTCGGCGGCCAGGTGGCGGAGCCGTTCCGCACCCACACCACGCTGTCCCGCGCCGCCATCCGCGCCCGGGTGCTGGCGCTGTTCGAGCAGGTCGGCCTGCCGGACCCGCCCGGCGTGGCGCGCGCCTACGTCCACCAACTGTCCGGCGGGCAGCGGCAGCGTGTCGGGATCGCCATGGCGCTGGCGCTGGAGCCGGACGTGCTGATCGCGGACGAGCCGACCACGGCGCTGGATGTCACGACGCAGGCGCAGGCGCAGGTGCTGGCGCTGATGCGGGACCTTCAGCGCCGCCGGGGCACGGCGCTGCTGTTCGTGACGCATGACTTCGGCGTGGTGGCGGAGGTCGCGGACCGGGTGGCCGTGCTGCAGCGGGGCGTGCTGGTTGAACAAGGCGCGGCCGGCGATGTGCTGAACCGTCCGGCCCACCCCTACACCCGCGCGCTGGTCGCCGCCGTGCCGCCGCTGGCGCCCGCCGCGCCGCGCGCTGTCTCGGACGAGGCGATCCTGGTGGTGCGCGGGCTGTCGAAGGCGTACCGCGCCGGCGGCTGGCGTGGACGCCGTGCGGTGCAGGCGCTGGACGACGTGAGCGTGACCCTGCCGCGTGGTGCCACATTGGGCGTGGTGGGCGAGAGCGGGTCCGGCAAAAGCACCCTGGCCCGCTGCCTGATGCGCCTGCTGCCGCCCGACGCCGGCACCGTGACCCTGGGCGGCGACGACCTGCTGCGCCTGCCCCGCCGGGCAGCGGCGCGCCGGATACAGATGGTGTTCCAGGACCCGTACGGCTCGTTGAACCCCCGCCGCCGCGTGGGCGAGCTGGTGGCGCAGGGTCCGATGGTGCACGGCATGGGGCGCGCCGAGGCCATGGCGCGGGCGCGGGCGCTGCTGGCCGACGTGGCGCTGGGGCCGGAGGCCGCCGACCGGTTCCCGCACGAGTTCAGCGGCGGCCAGCGGCAGCGGATCGCGCTGGCCCGCGCGCTGGCGCTGGACCCGACGGTGCTGGTGGCGGACGAGCCGGTGTCGGCGCTGGACGTGTCGGTCCAGGCGCAGGTGCTGGCGCTGCTCGCCGGCCTGCGGACGCGGCTGGGGCTGTCGATGGTGTTCGTGACCCACGACCTACGCGTGGCGGGCCGCATCTGCGACCGCATCGCCGTGATGCGCGCCGGCCGCGTGGTGGAGGAGGGCACCGCCGAGGCGGTGTTCCTGCGCCCGCGACACGCCTACACCCAGGCGCTGCTGGCCGCGGTGCCGGGCCGCGGCTGGGTGCCGCCGGTCGAAGCCAGCGTGCCTTGATGCGAACCCGCACGGGGTCAGATGGGTTGCAAGCATGACCCGTTCCACCCGCGAGGCCCATCCATGACCACGCCCCTGCAACGCCTCGGCTTCTTCACCCGCGTGCTCGACGACGCCAGCCCGGCCGAGCGCTACCGCCTCGCCATTGCCCAGGTCGTGCATGCGGAGCGCTGCGGGTTCGACGCGGCCTGGGTCGCGCAGCACCACTTCCACGGCGATGAGGGCGGGTTGCCGGCGCCGTTCGTGTTCCTGGCGCAGGCGGCGGCGCACACCGCGCGCATCCGCCTCGGGACCGGCATCGTCACCCTGCCGCTGGAGCTGCCGGTGCGGGTCGCGGAGGACGCGGCCGTGCTCGACTTCATGTCCGGCGGGCGGCTGGAGGTCGGTGTCGGCGCTGGCGGCAACCCCACGGCATTCAACGCCTTCGGCCTGGACGTGGGCGCGCGGGCGGCGTTGTTCCAGCAGAACCTGCGGCAGTTGCGCGACGCCTGGGCCGGCGAGCCTTTGCCCGGCGGCGACCGGCTGTACCCCTCCAACCCACGCCTGGTGGACCGCATCTGGCAGGCGAGCTTCTCGGTGGACGGCGCGCAACGGGCGGGCGCGGCCGGGGACGGCCTGCTGCTGTCGCGCACGCAGCCCCGGGCGGACGGGCCGTGGGCGTCGCTGTCCGACATCCAGGTGCCAATGGTGGAGGCCTACCTGCGCGCGCTGCCGCCGGGCTGCGCGCCGCGGGTGCTCGCGTCCCGCAGCGTGTTCGTGGCCGATGACCGCGCGGATGCCATGCGGTTTACCGAGGCCGAGCTGGGGCGCCTGCGCGGACGCCTGCCGGCCGGGCCGTATGCCGGCGGGTCGCTCGATGACCTGATCGCCGCGTTCGACGTGCATGTCGGCACGCCGTCCGACGTAGTTGCCTCGCTGCAAGCGGACCGTACCCTGGCGCACGCGACCGACCTTGCGGTGCAGGTCCATTCGGTGGACCCGCCGCACGCACTTATCCTGCGTTCGATTGAGCTGGTGGCCGCGGTAGTCGCGCCCGCGCTCGGCTGGGCGCAGGGCGCGGCCGTGCGGCAGGCCGCGTAGTCAGAAGCGGAACGAGACGCTGACCGAGCCGAAGGTTTGGGTGCCGCGCTGCCCATAGAACTCCTCGCTGCGGATCACCTGGGTGTAGGCGATGCGGGTGCCGCGCCAGAACGCCGCCGCGCCCGCCTTGGCCTCGCCCACGAATGGACGGCGGTTCACCGAGGGGGTGTTGTCCCGGAACGTGTTGCCGTCGAGGAAAATGTCCCGCCCCACGACCCGGCCGTCCAGCCCGGCGAACACGTACCAGCCGAACTCCTGCCGCGGCTGGAAGAACGCTGACCCGGCCACCGCCGGCCGGATGCGCGTCGGCCCCCAGTCCGCGTCCAGCCCCTGCCCAAGCCGCAGCGTCGCCCCGCCCCCGGCGTAAATTTCGGCGTTGCCCGCCGCCGCCAACGCCGAGGGGATCGCCTCGGCGTCGAAGCCCGCCAGCGTGCCGAGCGGCAGCCGCCAGCGCCGCTCCACCAGAACGCCGAGCGTCGGCTCGTCCCTGAGCTGGTAATCCCAGCCGTTCAGGCGGCGCACGCCGATCAGCCGGTGGTAGTTGTTCTGCACCTCCTCGCCCAGCGCGGACGGCCCGACCACGCCGGCCTGAATCTCGAACAGCATCTGCGTGGTGGCGGTGGAGCGGCTGAGGCTGAACGCGCCATACAGGTGCGCGGCATAGGGCCGGTCGCGCGGGTTGGGGATGTAGCTGTATTTGTCGTCGGGCGTGTAGATGTTGTGGCCGAGTGAAAATCCCCAGCGCAGGTCCCCGGGTCCGAACAGCCAACTGAGCCGGTCGTCGATCCAGGCGAACGGCCGCGGCAGGTCAGCCGACGGCGAACGCCAGCTCAGCAGCACGCCGTTGCTGTAGTAACGGTCGGTGCTGCCGCCGAACAGGTCGTTCTCGGCGGTGAACGTCAGGGTGCCGAACGGGTCGGGCCGCACAGTGGATGGGGCTAGGGCGTCGGCCGGCGGCAGCGTGGCCCGCACGGTTTGGGCCAGGGCCGGCGAGGCTATCGAGAGCATTGCGCCGAGGGCCAGCTTGCAGGCGAGGTCCGCGACGGGTCGTGGCATGGCGTTTCTATGCCTCTTATCTCGGCGCGGGCGCAAGGCTGTCCGCCGTTGAGTAATGTCTTAGTTTGAAGTTAACGGAAACCTGAGCTTACGGAGCAACGCGATGTTGAGCGTGCATGCACCGATGCTGCCAAACTCTTACAGCCGAAATTAGCAGAATGGCCGCAAGGCCCGGCAGCAACACCGCATTAGATACGATGCCTAATAGCTGCCCACCAATGAACGTCCCCACGATAGATCCCGCTGCCATCACAACCAAGAAGGTGCGGTTTCGGCCCAGCACGTCAAAGCTCCGGTCTCGACTGTAACGCATAAAACCCACGATCATGGTTGGCAAGCTGACAGCAAGTGAAAGGCTGCCCGCCAACTTGATATCCGCACCGAACAGCAGCACGAGTGTCGGGATCAGCAACTCGCCGCCCGCCACACCCAATAGTGACGCGACCACTCCGATGCCAAACCCAGCAACAATGCCTGCCCCGATTTGTGCTGACCCGGTAAACAGTGTAACTCCAGCGGTAGCTTCATGACCGAACAACAGTATAAGGGCAATGGCAGCTAGTAGCCCGGCGATCATTCCATACAATGTCTCCGAGCGGAGCTTAGTGGCCCAGCCTGCGCCTAACCACGCGCCTAGCAGGCTACCAGCAAGAAGGTTCAGGATAATTGGCCAGTGCGCGGCAACGGCACTCATCGGTATCGTAGCTGCCCTGAACGGCAAAGCCGTGGCAACCACGACCAAGCTCATTGCCTTATTGAGAATGACCGCTTCTAGGGCAGCGAACCGGAACAGCCCGATCAGGACAGGCAAGCGAAACTCGGCACCGCCCAGCCCAATCAGGCCGCCAAGCGTGCCGATTACCGCGCCACTGCCGAGTGCGGCGGAAAGGCGGCTGGATGCGGCGACAGGTGGGACATTGTTCATCCGCTATGTTCTAGCGGATACGACCGAATGGGCCAGCTCAAACCAGTGAAACTTGGCTAATGCCGCGCCCGGCGTTGCCATTGAATGACCCTGCTATCGTGAATAGGCAAACATCGCCTCAACGGATCGTAAGAAAGTGTCAGGACCCTATGAAAGTATCTGACGTCATGACCCGCGATATCGAGTTCGTGGACGCTGTCATGTCCATCGCCGATGTCGCGGCCACCATGGGCGACCTCAGCGTCGGCGCGTTGCCGGTCGGCAGCGTGGATGACCTGCAAGGCATCGTCACCGACCGGGACATCCTGTTCCGCGTGGTCGCCAAGGGTCTCAGCAACACCGAAACCACCGTGGGCGACGTGATGACCACCGCGGTGTTTTCCTGCCGGCCCGAGGACACGGTGACGACGGCGCTGGACCTGATGGGTGCCCGCAACCTGCGCCGCCTGCCGGTGCTGGACGTGAACGGGCGCATGGTCGGGCTGGTCACGCTGTCGGACCTGTCGCGCACCTTGCTGCTGTCCAGCGGCGTGATCGAGCGCGCCGTGCACGAGATTTCCGAGCTACAGGCCTGAGGCCGGCACGGCAGGCTGCGCCAACGCCGGGCCGAAGCCGGATTGGCTGTGCAGCCGCGACAGCGTGTCCTGCGGCAGCTTGAGCCGGCTGGCGAGGTAGTGCAGGTAGGCGCGGTTCACCCCGTCATGCTTGTCGAGCGCCGCGAGCGAGGCAGCATAGAACAGCGACCCTACGTGCGGGTCCCGCACATCCCGCAGCAGCGCCTCCAGCGGCACGGGACGGCGGATCGCGTCCGCCACGAACCCGCGCGTCTCCGCTTGCAGCCCGAAGGTCGAGAGCGCGCCGCGGACCCGACGCTCCTTCGCGTCGTCCAACGGCCCGTTCGCCAGCACGGCGGCGACCATGGCGCGAACCAGCAGCTCGGCCTGCGTGTCGTCCAGGTGGCCGAACGCGGTGGGCGGCGGGCCGAGCTTCTGTTGCCGGTTGCGCAGGTGGCTGAACATGACCTTGGCGGCCAGCATGTCCAGCGGCGCATAGGCTAGCGGGGGCGCGTCCGGGGGCGGCGCGGGCCGCACGGCGCTGCCCGGCACCGGGACCCCCAGGCGGCGCAACAAACGTTGGATGCGGCGCATCATGGGTGCAGCGGCCACGCCAACAGCACCAGCGGCAGGCCCAGCGCGAACACCAGCAGGGTCAGCGGCAGGCCCAGCCGCCACGCGCCGGGCTCCCGTCCCCAGCCCGGCGGCGCTGGCGCCAGGGCTTGCGTCAGGAAGTTGCACGACGCGCCGGCCGCCAGCGCCATAAGGAACGGGTCCACGCTGGCGCCGAGCGGCGCGGCAAGGCCGGCTGCAACGGGCGCCAGCAGCAGCGCCGCCGCGATGCCCGTTATCAGCGGCGCCAACGCCAACGCGCCCGCCAGCACCAGCGCCACGGCCGCCGCCGGCGTGGCCACCTCGGCAAGCCACCCGGCCGCCAGCCCCGTCAGGCCAGTGTCGCGGATTGCCGCCGAGACCGGCAGCAGGGCGCCGAGCAGCACCACCTGCGACCAGTCCACGCTGGCGTATAGTTCCTCCAGGCTGAGGTTCCGCAGCACGACCAGCAACACGACCGCGCCCAGCAGCGCCAGGACCAGGGGCGCCGTGCCCGCCGCGGCCAAGGCGAGCGCACCCACCAGCAACAGCGCGGGAGCCAGGGCTTGCCGACGCCGTCCGAGGCGGAGCCGCCGCTCGGCCAGGGGCAGGCAACCATACTGGGTCAGCAGCGGCGCCATGGACGCCAGCTCTCCCTGCGCCACCAGCACGTCCCCCGCCTGCAGCTTGACCCGGTGCAGCCGCATCGGCGGCGCGCCGCCGCTGCGCCCGATGCCCAATAGGCTGAGCTGGCCGCCCAGCCCACCCCCGGCGTAGGACTGACCCACCATGCGGGAGGCCGGCGTCACCACCGCCTCCACGACGCCCATCCGCTCCGGGTCGAGCGGCGCGCCGTGGGACGTGCCGGCGATGCGGAGCTGCAGTCGCTCAACGAACCGTTGCAGCGCATCCAGCCCGGAGGACACCGCAAGCACGTCGTCCGCCTCCAGCAGCAGGTCCGGGCGGGGCGGCAGCCGGCGGTAGTCCTCCCGGATGACGGCCGCGACCCGGACCGCGCCGTCGCCGCGCCGCTCCAGCTCGGCCACGCTGAGGCCGACCGCCGGGGACGCGGCGGGCACGTGCACCTCGCTCACGTAGCCGTCCGCTAGGGCCACCGGACGCGACGCCGTGTCCTGGCGCGGATGGGGCAGCAGCCGCCAGGCGACGGCCATGAACGCGATGCCGGCCAGCGCCAAGGCTAGGCCCACCGGGGCGAACGCGAACAGGCCGTAGCCGACGCCCACCATGTCGCGCCGCAGCTCGGACACCAGCAGGTTGGGCACCGTGCCCACGAGCGTGGCCAGGCCGCCGAGCGTCAGCGCGAAGCTGATTGGCCCCATGGCCGGGGAGGGCCAGTTCCCGCTCCGGCGCAACGCCTGCGCTGGCGCCGGGCCAAACGCCGCCGCCGCGCCGTGGGCGCCCAATGCCGCCGCGACGGACGCGCCCATGCCGCCGAGCGCCGCCACCTGCACGCCGGGGCGGCCGAGCCACGGCGCCAGCAGCCGCACCGGCGCGGCCAGCAGCCCCGAGCTGCGCAGCCCGGCCGCCAGGACCAGCAGCGCCGGCACGATGGCCACGGCCGGATGCGAGAAGCCGCTGAGCATGCGCCCGGCCGGCACCAGCCCCAGCACGGTGGCGGCCAGCAAGCCAGCGACTGCCACGACATCGTGCCGCCACCGCCGCCAGGCGAACAGCGCCAGCATGACGGCCAGGACGGCGGCCAGGGCGGCCTGGCTTTGCGCCGGCGTCACGGCCCCCACGCGGGTTCAGGGCCAAAAGGATGCAACTTGGTCATGGCTTTGTAAGTTGTCCTGGTGTCCGTAGTTCCGCGTCCGCCACGTGGCGCGGAAGCAGGCGCAGGGATACGGGCATGTCACCGGTCGAGGTCATGGTTGGGCTGGTGGCGGCGTGCATCGCCTTGGCGCTGGCGGCGCGCCATGCCCGCGTGCCGCCAGCGGTGGCGCTGGTGCTGGGCGGCATGGCAGTGGCGCTGGTGCCCGGCATGCCGCAGATGGAGCTGGACCCGCACATCGCGCTCGCGCTGTTCCTGCCGCCGCTGTTGCAGGCCAGCGCTTACCGCACGGACTGGGAGGCCTTCCGCCTGCATTTGGCGCCCATCCTGCTGCTGGCACTGGGCGCGGTCCTATTCACCGCCGCCGCCATCGCGGTGGTCGCCAAGCTGCTGGTGCCGGAGCTGCCGTGGGGCGCGGCGGTGGCCTTGGGCGCCATCGTGGCCCCGCCCGACGCCGTCGCGGCCACCGCCGTGCTCAAGACCATGCGGCTGCCGCGCCAGCTTGTCACCATCCTGGAAGGCGAGAGCCTGCTGAACGACGCGTCGTCGCTGATCCTGTATCGGTTCGCCGTGGCGGCGACCGCGGCCGGCAGCGTCAGTCTCGTGGACGCGGGCTGGACGTTCCTGCTGTCGTCCATCGGCGGCACGCTGGTCGGCTACGCGGTCGGCCGGCTGGTGATCGCCGCCGCCCGGGTGCTGGACGACACCCTGCTCGAAATCACCGCCATCGTGCTGGCGGGCTTCGTCAGCTATTTGGGGGCGGAGCTGTTCCACCTGTCGGGCGTGCTCGCGGCCGTGGCATGCGGCCTGGTGATCGGCCGCGGCCAGCATGAGGTCCTGTCGGCGCGGACCCGGGTGGAAAGCACGGCGGTGTGGGACTTCCTGGAGTTCATGCTGACCAGCCTGGTATTCATTTTGATCGGCTTGCAGTTGCGGGACGTGCTGGGGCGGCTGGGCACCTACGGGACGGCGCAGCTCCTGCTGCTGGGGCTCGCCGTGTCGGCTACGCTTATCCTGAGCCGGTTCGCGTGGGTGTTCGCCTCGTCCTGGCTGTCGGCGGTGCTGCCGCGGCGGTTGCGGCTGGGCGGCGCCACGCTGCCGCCCAGCCACCTCATCGTCGTGTCCTGGGCGGGGATGCGCGGCGTGGTGAGCCTGGCCGCGTCGCTCGCCTTGCCGCTCGGCTTCCCCGGGCGCGACCTCATCATCTACCTCGCGTTCTGCGCCATCCTGGTGACGCTGGTATTGCAGGGCACCACGCTCGGCTGGGTCATTAACCGGCTGCGGGTGGTGGAGGTGCCGGAAGACGACGCGGCGGCGCGTGAGGCGGCGGTGCGCCGCGAGGCGGCCGAGGCGGCGCTGGCGACGGTCGAGCACCGGTTGTTCCACGGCCGGGTGCTGGGCATGCCGGACACCGATATGCTGCGCGAGTTCCGCCGCCGGGCCGCCGACGCGCGGGAGCTGGAGACTGGGCCAGTCTTGGCCGGACGCCGCCGCACGGCGCGGCTGCGGTTGGAGCTGGACGCGGTGCAGGCGGCCCGGCGCTCGGTGCTGGACCAGGCCGACACGCTCGACGCCGAGTTGCTGCATGCCATCGAGGCCGAGTTCGACTTCGAGGAGGGCCGGCTGCTCCGCTCCCTGGGCGTGTCGGAACACGCCCGGGGGTAGGTTCGCTGCCCGGCGCCATAGCCCTCAGGCGAGGGCTTTTGCGTCCGCGCTGGGCGCCAACGCCTCGATCTGCGTGAGCAAGCGCGAGAAGTCCACGGGCTTCGGGTGGTAGTCGTCGCAGCCGGCCGCCAGCGCCTTTTCCTTGTCGCCGGCCATGGCATGGGCGGTGAGCGCGATGATGGGGATGCCGGCCGTGGCGGGTTCCGACTTCAGCAGCCGGGCCGCCGACCAGCCGTCCAAGATAGGCAGGTTCATGTCCAGCAGCACGATCTGCGGCAAATCCGCCCGTGCCCGGTCCACGCCGGCCTGGCCGTCGGTCGCGACCGTCACGTCATAGCCCCGGCGCTTCAGCCGGCGGGACAAAAAATCCCATATTTCCTCATGGTCCTCGACCAGCAACACGCGCATATCTTGTTCCTCAATATACTTAATTAGGCTCTGATATAGGTGCGCTGGACGGGCGCGCAGCCGCGGCGTCCGCATGGGGCGTCAGCGCGCGCAGCTCGCCCGCAAGCCGGCGCAGGTCGGTCTTGCCCTTGCTGAGCACCCGGTCCGCGCCGTCCAGGCGCTGGCGGTCCTTCGCGTCCAGGTCCCGCGCCGTCAGCACCACAACCGGGATGTGGCCGGCGCCGGGCCGCTGCCGCAGCTCGTGCAGGAACGTGAAGCCGTCCATCACCGGCATCGTGAGGTCCAGCAGGATAAGCTGCGGCGGCGCGTGCGCCACAACGTCCAGCGCCTCCTGGCCGTTCGCGGCCTCGGACACGGTCCAGCCGTTGCGGGCCAGCACGGAGCGCAGCCGGGCGCGGGCGTCCGGGTCGTCGTCCACCACCAGGATGTCCCCGGCGTCGCCATGGAACCGGTCCATCACCTGTTTCAACTGGGTCCACTCGACCGGCTTCAGCACGGTGTCGGCGGCGCCGAGCGAGACGCCCAGGCCCGGCTCGTTCACGAATGTCACCATCACCACGGGAATGGTCGCCAGCTCCGGGTCCGCCTTGAGCGTGCCCAGCACCGACCAGCCGTCCATCTGCGGCATCATCACGTCCAGCAGGATCGCGCGGGGATGCAGGCTCCGCGCCATCTCGATGCCGGCTTTGCCGTCATGCGCCGTGCGGACCGCGAAGCCTTCCCGCTCCAGGAACCGGGTCAGCAGGTCGCGCTGCGCCGCATCGTCGTCCACGACCAGCACCAAGTGCTGCCCGGACGAGGCCTGCGCGCCGTCCTCCTCCGGCTCGGGCGGCTGTTCCGGCATCACGGCCGGCAGCCGGATCGTGAAGACGGAGCCTTCGCCGTAGGTGCTGGTCACCTCCACGTCCCCGCCCAGCAGGCGGCAGAACGCGCGCGTGATGGCGAGGCCCAGCCCAGTGCCGCCGAACCGCCGCGTGGTGGACACGTCCGCCTGGGTGAACCGTTCGAACAGCTTTGCCAACTGCTCCGGGGTCATGCCGATCCCGCTGTCGGCCACGCTGAACACCACGTCGTCCCCAGACCGCGAGGCGCGCAGGGTGATGCGCCCGTTCTCGGTGAACTTGGCGGCGTTGCTGACCAAGTTGAACAGGCACTGCCGCAGCTTGACCTGGTCGGTGTGCATGGCGCCGAGGCCGGGCGCCACGTCCAGCGCCAACTCGTTGCCCTTCTGCTCCACCAGCGTCCCCACCGTGGCGGCGACATCCTGCACCAGCGCCTCGATGCCGAAATCCTCGGCATACGTCGTCATCCGCTCCGCCTCGATCTTGGACAGGTCCAGCACGTCGTTGATGAGGCTCAGCAGGTGGCGGGCGTTGGACTGGATCTTGCGCACGTCGCCCAGCAGGTGCTCCTCCCCGGTCTCCTCCATCTCCTCCTCGATCATCTCGCTGTAGCCGATGACGGCCGACAGCGGCGTGCGCAGCTCGTGGCTCATGTTGGCCAGGAACTGGCTTTTCGCTCGGTTCGCCGCCTCGGCCACTTCCTTGGCGGCGCTCAGCTCCTCCTCGGCGCGTTTCTGCTCGGTGATGTCGGTGTGGGTCCCGACCCACTCGCGCGCCTCGTTGTCGTCCATGATCGGCACGGCGCGTGCCGCCATCGTGCGCCACTCGCCGTCGGCCCGGCGCAGGCGGTGGTCCACGGCATACAGCGTGTTGTGCGCGACGGCGTCCTGCCAGGCCGCCAACGCGGCGTCGCGGTCGTCCGGGTGGATGGCCTGCAGCCAGCCCTGCCCCTCGTACTCCGCCGGCCCCTGCCCGGTGAAGGCGGTCCAGCTTGCCTGCGGCGGCGCTAGCTCGCCCGACGGCGTGGTGGTCCAGACAATCGCGGCGCTGGTCTCGATCAGGGTGCGGAAGCGCTCCTCGCTCTCCCGGAGCCGGCGCTCGGCCCGCTTGCGGATCGTCACGTCCGTGACCACGAGGCCAGCCCCGGCCGCCACGCCCTCGTCCACCGTCGGCAACGGGAAGAACCCAAACTGGAACTCGCGCAGTTGCGCCGGGTTGACCCGGCTGTGGGTCGCCACATCGACTTGGGCCACGGAACGCCGTGCCTCCAGCACCTGGCGCAGGCGTGGTTCAAGTTGCTCGCGCATGTCGGGCAGGATGTCCCACAGGCTGCGGCCGACGTCGGCGTCCAGCGCCCGCTCGCTCATGGTGGACAGCGAGCGGTTCATGTGGCGCACCCGCAACGACGGGTCGAGCAGGCCAAGGCCAATCGGGGCGTTGTCCATCACGCTGCCCAGCAACTCCGCGCTGGCGCGCTCCGCCCGACGCCGGCGCCAGGCCAGCAGCGCGAGGGCGGCGAACGAGCCTACCGTGGCGACGGCCGTGACGGCGTGACGCCACGGCCCCCATGTGGCCTGCCTGCGGTCAGCTTGTTCAATGCGGCTGCGGGCGCCGTCCTGCAACGCCCCGACCGCCGCGCGGAGCGCATCCATGGACGTTTTGCCCGCCCCGGCAAGGGTCAGGGCGAGCGCCGCGTCCAGCCCGCTGTTCTGCCGGGCCGAAACGACCTGGCGGGCGAACTCCCGCTTGGCCTGGACCAGCGGTGCCAAGCGGTTTGACTCAGGGCCGACAGCCTGCAAAGCCGCGTTGAGCGCGGCGTCGGCGGCCTCGTACGGCTCCAGGTAGGCCGGCAGGCCGGTCAGCGCATAGCCGCGCTCCCCGGTTTCGAGGTCCTTGAGAGTGGACAGCAGCCGCTCGGACGAGACCAGCAACTGGTTCTGCTCCGCCACCACCGTCCGCGTCCGCGCGAGGGCGGCGAGCGACCAGGCCGCCATTCCAAGGCCCAGCACCAGCAACAGGCCCGCAAACACGTTGAGCCGTCCCGATTCCCGCACGGCAGAGAACAACCCGCGCTGGCGGCCCTGGCGCGTCGCCGGTTCGTTCATGCCTCTGCACCCCTCGCCAAATTGCTCACTACGCCCGGTCCCGGGCAATGTTCCGAAAGGCGTCCCGTCATGCCGGGGCGCCCACCTTGGCCGGCTGCCGGGCCGAGATCGCCCGGGCCAGGGCGACCAGCTCGCCGATGGACAGGACGATGGTTTCCTCGGCGCCCTCGGAGCGCAGGGCGGCAAGCAGGGAGCTTGAACCCTCCGCGTGCCACAAGCCAATGACGATTGCGGCCTCCGGCATCTGCCGCTGGATGCGCCGGAGCATGTACTGGATGCCGGACGCGCTGCTGCCCTGGTCCAGCACGGACAGGCAGCACAGGCGCGTCGCGGCCAGGCCTTGGTCGCCGCGCCCGGCGCCGAGCACCAGGTTCGTCACCTCCCGCGCGCCGAACCCGGCCCCTTGCAGCACCTGCATCGCCATCGTCGCGGCCAGGCCGTCCAACTGCCCGCGCGCCGGGATGCAGACCACCGCGCCCTCGTGCTGCCACTCCGGCGGCGGCGCCTGCTGCGGCGTTTTGGGCTGCGTTTGCTGACCAGCGATCCCGGCCAGCAGCGTCTCGATCTGGCTGTGGATCGCTTCCAGCCGCTCGAACGCCAGCGCGTCCCGCGACAGGTCGGCCTGCGCCAGCGCCAGGCCGCGCAGCGCGATGTGGTCGTAGTACTCGGCCAACGATCCCTCGGCGATCGATTTGCGGGCCTGGGCCGCCAGCTCCTTGGCGTTGCCCTCAAGGGCGCGCTGGTAGAACGTCTCGGACGGCGCCAGGGGCGGGCTGTCTCCCAGCATGACCTCGAAGAACGCCAGCGACTCGACGTGCCGCCCCAGCACCACGAGGCACACCGTCAGCGGCGTCGCGAGCAGCAGGCCGACCGGACCCCACAGGAACGCCCAGAACGCCGCCGCCAGGATGACGGCGATGGGCGACAGCCCGGTGCTGTGGCCGTACAGCAGCGGCTCGATCACCTGGCCCATGACCAGGTCGGCCAGCAGGAACAGCCCGAGCACCAGGAACGCCAACGACCAGCCCGGCACCACCGCGAGCGCCAGCAGGAACGGCGGCACCGCGGCGATGAAGCTGCCGATATAAGGCACGAAGCGCATCAGCGCTGCCAGGATGCCCCACAGAACGGGGTTCGGCAGCCCGACCAGCCACAGGCCCACCGTGATGAACACCCCGAACCCGGTGTTCAGCGCCAGTTGGAACAGGAAGTAGCGGGACAGGCGCCGGGCCGCGTCGTTCATGGCCAGGATGGTGCGGTGCAGGTCGTGCCGGCCCACGAGGCGGACGAACCGGTCCCGCAGGTCGTCCCGGTACAGCAGCACGAACACCAGGAACACGACCACCACGCCGATGGTGGCCAGCGGATGCACCAGCGGCTCCAGCACGAGGCGCACGAGCGCGAACGTCGAGGACACGCCAAGCTCGCCCATCGGCACGGCAGCGGACGGCGCTGGAACGGGCGGCGTTGGGGCGGCCGGCGCCGCGCTGGCTGCCGGCGCGTTGCCCGCCTCGTTCTCGACGCCGCCGAGCAGGGTTTGCAGGCTGGCGTTAAGCCGTCCAACCAGCTCGGTGCCGAGCGTCAGGGACTTCATCTTGTCCTGGATGGTCGCTTGGTACGCGGGCAGGCTGGCCGCGAGCGTGGTTGCCTGCCCGCCCACGACGGCGCCAATGCCGAATATGGTCGTGAACGCCAAGGTGACGGCCACCAGGACCGAGGGGGCATGGCCCAGCCGCGCGCGCTGCAGCAGCGTCACGACGGGCACCAGCACGAAGGCCAGCAGAACCGCCAGCACCATCGGCACCAGCAGCTCGCGTCCGAAGTACAACGCCGCGACCACCACGGCGGCGGCGTTCAGCACTGACAACCCGGTGCGGCCCGGCGTACGCACAGCCATCGGCGCGTCGGCGCCAGCCTGGTCTTCAAGTGCGAGTGACATTCGGCGGTTCCCAAGCTGTTCAGGCATAGAGGTGGGTGTTGTGTGGCCGCTTGTGCTATCGCCGCAAGGGGCTGCCGCATCCAACCATGGCTGCGGGCCGGGAGTGGGTTGCGTGACGAAGGTGCTGTTGGTTGAGGACCACGAGGAGCTTTGGGACTTCCTGTCGCGCCGGCTGCGCCGCCGTGGCTTCGAGGTCGTGCTGGCGCATGACGGCCAGCGCGCCGTCGAGCAGGTCAGCGCCGAGCAGCCGGACGTGGTGCTGCTGGACATGGACCTGCCGGTGATGGACGGGTGGACGGTGGCGCGCACGCTGCGCGGCAACCAGGCCACGGCCTCGGTGCCGATCATCGCGCTGACGGCGCACGCCATGGCCGGCGACCGGGCGAAGGCGTTGTCCGCCGGGTGCGACGATTACCACCCGAAGCCGGTGGACCTGCCTAAGTTGCTGGTGCAGATTGACGATGCCCTGCTGAAACGCGAGCAGACCGAGCCGTAGCACATCCCCGTCCGGCGCAGGGAGGCTCCGAACCTGTCCGGGGTTGGCCGTCCGCACCACCTTGCGCACATCGGCTGACGGGCCGGTATCGTCCTGCCGACTGCCAAGCTGCGCCAATACCGAACCTGTCTGCGGTCTTATGCGGCCAGTCCAAGTGCCTGAAGCGATAATCCCACAGAGCCTGTCGGTACGATCAGAAACTATTCGTTCACGATTGCGAAATGACGAACAGGTCGCAGCATGGTCCAAAGATTGCACGTCTAGTGCTGGGTGGCACACGCCGCCTTGTTCAGGTAGACCTGCCGCATGGTGAAAGCCACTTACGTCACTTGACTCATGGCCCTGAGCCATTGATCGAGCCAGCTAGTTTGAAAGCGAGGGTATGACAGCATCTTTTGCCTGGGCTGCGTCGAAGGAGGCGTCATCATGGCGCAGGCAGCTAGCCCTGTGGTCCAAGACAACAACGGAATGGACAATTCCTCTCACAGTTGCCGCTCTTATTGTTTGTTACACTCTGCACTATGTAACGGACGTTGCCCTGCCTAATGGCCAAGCTGCCGAGCCGCTTGGTTGGTGGGGTTGGTTTGACCAGTCTATGACCTTGCGCAGTACGGTGGCCCTAGCTCAATGGAACTTGGACCCGTCACAGCACCACTACCCCCTTGGCTATGCGCTGCTTGGTGTTCCGTTGTACTTTATATTACCAAACCATCCGTTTTTCCTCGTAGGGCTTCTTTCTCTATTGGGAACCTTTGCTGGTTTCAGCCTTGTTGCCCGCCGATTGGGATTGCCGACAGTGTTGGCTGCGGCGCTGTTCGCGGCCACGACGCTAAGCGACAGCACATTATTCAGGCAGTGGGTCATTCCGTGGAACACCGCGCCGGTCGGAGCCTTGGCTTGGCTCCTGCTGGCCGCAAGCATCGCCTGGCTTGACGGGCAGCGGCGGCCCTTCGTGGTCGGCTTGCTCGCGGGCGGCATTTCAGCCTGCCGGCCGGTCGATGCCGTGCTGGTCCTTCTCTGCCTGGCTGCTCTCGCCTGGCATGACCTGCGCGACCGCCGTTCGACTGGCTGGAGGCTGGTCTTCAAGGATTGGGGTTGGTTTGCATCCGGCGCCGCGGCGGTCCTGCTGCCGAGCGCGGCATTGCACCTCGCCATCTATGGGCTGACGCCAAGCTCGTACATGCGCGCCTCCGCCCAGCTGGGCTTCACGCTGCATAGCCTTGGCTGGAAAGCCTACATCCTGCTGATAGATCCGTATCCCTGGTTTGCCGATGGGAAGGGCCTGCTGCAGCACGCGCACTGGATTGCGCTCGGCTTCGCCGGCTTCCTTCCCGCCCTGCTGCGCGGCCCAGCGGACCGGCTTCTGGCGGCTGCGCTGGCCGTGAACGGCATACTCTACGTCTCGTACATAGACTTGCTGCCCACAGGACTATGGCGGTTCATGAACGTCCACTACTTCTCCTGGGCTATCCCGGGCTATGCCTTGCTGGCGGCGCTTCTGCTGCGCGACTTGGCGAGGGCAGGACAGGCAAGAAGGATCGGGTGTGCGTCGGTGGCCGGGACCTTGCTTATGCTCTGCGTTCAATTCGACCCGAAAGCCGTGGCCGAGCCAAAACCTGCCAAGGCGGTTGACTTCGTTGGACCCACGCCCCCGTTCTTGGAGACGTATTTCTCCAAGCCTTTGGCTATAAGGGACAGTCATGGCGTGTTGCTGAACAATACGGATGTGAGGGTCTTCCTGTATCCCGATGGAGTCCGGGTCGTTGGCTTGCGGCGGGACTTGGTGGGGCCGGTCGAATGGCTGCCCAACCAAGCTCCGCTGGGCTTCGAGGGCGTGCCCGCAGCCAGGCGCTGGGCCGTCTCAGCTCGCTTGGCATGGCCTCCACGCTGGCTGGCCTCGCCTCCGGCGCCAGGGATTCCTGTTCCGACGACATAATCCATCTGGTGCCGATGCGCAGCAAACGCCGGGGCTGGCCGCCGGCCAGCATGGTGGCGTTGCTCCTGGCCGCCCTGATCGCCTCGCTGTGCGCCGTATTCCATGCGCAGCTCCTGTCCGGCTTCGGCCTGCTGACCGGGGACCGCCTGGACGGACTGATCCAGACCAGCATCTTGGAGCACTGGTTCAACGTCCTGCGCGGGCGCCCCGCCTGGGACACGATGAACTACTTCCACCCGCACCGCGGCACGCTGGCGTACAACGACGGCTACCTGCTGTACGGCCTGGCATACTCCGGCTTCCGCGCGCTGGGCCTGGACCCGTTCCTGTCGGCGGAGGCGGTGAACATTATCCTGCGCGTGGCCGGGTTCGCGGGCGCGTACCGGTTCGCACGCGGCGTGCTGCGGCTTGCCCGCGGGTGGGCGGCGCTCGGCGCGGTGCTGTTCACGGTCTGCCTTAGCGTCTACCAGCAATCGGCGCACGCCCAAATCCTCAGCGTGGCGCTGGCGCCCTGGGCGGCGCTGCTGACGGTGCGCGCGGCGCAAGCGTTGGAGGCCGCGCGGAGCCGGGCGGCGCTCGGCTGGGGCGCGGCGCTCGCGGCGCTGGCGTCGGCGTGGCTGTTGACCGCGTTCTACATGGCCTGGCTGCTGGGGTTCTACGGCCTGGTGCTGGCGCTGGCCGGCCTCACGCAGCACGACCTGCGCCAACGGGCCGTGGCGACGCTACGGCGGGAGTGGCGGACGGTCGCCGCCATCGGCCTGATGTTCGCAGTGGGAGCGACGCCGTTCCTGTGGGTTTACCTGCCCAAGGCATGGGAGAGCGGCATGCACAGCTACGCGGCGCTCCGCCCGTACCTGCCCGGCCCCCTGGACACCATTCGCGTCGGACCGGGCAACCTGCTGTTCGGCTGGTCGGACCGGTTCCTGGCGGCCGACGCCGGGGCCTCGGTCGAAAAGCTCGTGGGATGGCCGCCCATCCAGCTCGCGTGCTTCGCCGTGGCGGTGGCCTGGGGCTGGCGGCGGCCCGCGATGCGCCCGGCGATCCTGGCGGTCGGCGTGGTCTATGTCCTGAGCCTGGAGTTCCGTGGCGCATCCGGCTGGTGGCTGGTCTATCACGCCGTGCCCGGCGCCAAGGCCATCCGCGCTGTGTCGCGGGCCTGGATCGTGCTGGCCGGGCCGGTGCTGTGCATCGTGCTGATGTGGCTTCAGGGCTTGGGGGCGGCGCGGCCCCGGCTGGCGGCGGCCCTAGCTGTCCTGCTGGTCCTGGAACAGCTCAGCAGCGGGCCAAAGGTCGCGGTGCTCGACCGTGCGGATGAGTTGCGGCGCCTTGCGGCGATGCTGCCGCCGGCGCCGGAGTGCCGCGCCTTCACGGTGCTGTCCGCCCGCGACGATGACCCGGAGGCGAACGGCCTGTTGCAGCTTGTCAGCCCGAACACCAACGCGATGCTGATCGCCGAGGTGTCCGGCCTGCCCGCGATCAACGGGCTATCGACCTTCAACCCGCGGGGCTACGACCTTGGTGCGCCGATCAGCCCCGGCTATCGCGCCCGCGCCAGTGCCTACGCCCGGGCGCACGGGGTGACCGGGCTGTGCGGCCTCGACCTACGCACCGGGCGCTGGTACGAGGACCTTGCGCACTACGTGCCGCTCCATTTGGCGCCGACGGGCGGCCCGCTGTCGATGCGCGAGGGGGAGGCGGGCGAGGCGTTGCTGGACGCTCGCTGGCACGCGCCGCAGCCCTGGGGGCGTTGGGGCCAGCCCGAGGCCTCGCTGCGCTTCGTGGCCCCGGGCGGCCCGGGACCGCTGCACCTGACCGCGTGGGCGCTGGGCTACCCGCGTCCACCGGCACGGCGGCAGCGCGTGGCCGTGCTGGCGAACGGCCGGCTGGTCACGGTGTGGAGCGTGGCGGCCGAGCCGGCCGAGCTGCACGCCCTGCTGCCGCCCCACGATCCCAAGGACCCCATCGAGGTCACGTTCCTAGCCGAGGACCCGGTCAGCCCGCAGGAGGCAGGGGACGGCGTCGACAACAACGTGCTGGGCATCGGGCTGATCTCCGTGCAGCTAGACCGGCCCTGACGCGTTCAATGCCCGCCGCCGCCGCTAGCCCCGCGTACCGGCAGCATGAACGGCACGACCAGCAGGCTCACGGCCAGTCCGGCGGCAATCAGGTAGAACCCGTCCGCGTAGGCCATCACCCAGGCTTGCCGCCGCACCTGGTTGGCCAGCGCCGCCGTGGCTTGGGCATCCCCGCCCAATTGCTGCGCCATCGCATGCAGCCGTTCCAACATGCGGCCGGACCCGTGGGTCAGGCGCTCCGCCATGACCGAGAAGTGGAAGTGCTCCCGCTTCTCCACCAGCGTGCCCAGCCCGGCGATCCCCACCGACCCCCCGAGGTTGCGCGCCATGTTGAATATCGCGCTGGCGCCGCCGGCCTGCGCGGGGGCGATGCCGATGGTGGCCATTTGGCTCAGGGGCGAGATGATGAACGGCTGTCCCAGCGCCCGCACGAGCTGGCTGTACATCAACTGGTCGATCCCGGTGTCCGGCCCCATGAACGCGTTCATGGCGCAGCTTACGGCGAACAGTCCGATGCCGAACCCGACCACGATCCGGCTGTCCACCCGCTGCATGACGAACGGCATGAACGGCAGGATGGCAAGCTGCGGCAGGCCCATCCACATCTGCACCTGGCCGATCTGCAGCGCGTTGTAGCCCTGGGTGCGCGACAGGTACAGCGGCAACAGGTAAACCGTGCCATACAGCGCCAGCCCGGTACCGAAGTTCACCAGCGTCGCCGTGCCGAGCGAGCGCCGGGCCAGCAGGCGGAAGTCAAGCAGCGGCTCCCGCCGGGTGAACTGGATATACAGGAACACGCTGAGCGAGACCGCCGCCACCCAGGCTGTGGTGACGATGCGGGTGTCGCCGAACCAGTCCTTGCGCTGCCCTTCCTCCAGCATGTACTCCAGGCAGCCGAGACCGAGCGCCATGGTGGCGATGCCGCCCCAGTCCCCGCCGGCCAGCTTGCCGAGCTGCATCGGCGCGTCGTCCAGCCCCCAGGCCACCATGGCGATCAGCGCCGCGCCGGGCAGCAGGTTGATGTAGAAAATCAGGTGCCAGGAATACGTGTCCGTCAGCCAGCCGCCGACCGTGGGGCCGATAGCAGGGGCGAACGTGACCGTAAGCCCGAATATCGCGCTGGCGATGCTGCGCTGCGCCTGCGGGATGCGCAGCAGCATGAGCGTGAACGCCGCCGGGATCAGCACGCCGCCGGTGAAGCCCTGGCCGATGCGGAACAGGATCATTTCCGGCAGCGACGTCGCCAGGCCGCACAGCACGGAGAACACCAGGAAAAGCGCGGCGTTGGCCAGGATGTAGCGGCGCAGCCCGAACACGAGGCCGAGCCAGCCGGTCAGCGGGATCACGATGATTTCGGCAATCAGGTAGCCGGTGCTGATCCAGCTCCCTTCCTCAAGCGACGCGCCCAGGCTGCCCTGGATGTCCGCCAACGAGGAGTTGGTGATCTGGATGTCCAGCACCGCCATGAACGCTCCGAGCGCGCCGCCCAGGAACGCGACCCAGTCCCGGGTAGAGGCCCGGTTCCGCGCGGCCGGCGGCGCGGCTGCGAGCGCGGCGCTCATGGCGTGCAGGCGTGGGTGTCGACCGTCGCGGTGACGCTGAGGCCAGGGCGGAGCCGGGCCAGGGCCAAAGCATCGGCCAGCTCGACCCGCACGGGAACCCGCTGCACGATCTTGGTGAAGTTGCCGGTAGCGTTCTCGGGCGGCAGCAGCGCGAACGTGGCGCCGGAGCCGGGGGCGAGGCTGCCGACCTTGGCCTGGAACACCGTGCCGGGCATGGCGTCCACCTCGACCGTCGCAGGTTGCCCCGGCTGCACGCAGGCAAGCTGGGTTTCCTTGAAATTCGCGGTCACGTACAGCGCGCGGCCGAGCGGCACGACATCCAGCAGCCGTTGCCCCGGCTGCACATACTGCCCCGTCCGCACCTGCCGGTCGCCGGCCGTGCCGTCCACCGGCGCCGTGACTTGGGCATAGCTGAGGTTGAGCGCGGCCTGCGCCACGGCCGCGCGGGCGCGGGCCGTGGCAGCCTCAGCCCGGCGGCGCTGCGCCGTCAGGACCTCGACCTGCTGCTGCGCGCCCTCGTGCACCGCCTTGGCCCGCACCAGGGCCGCCTGGCGCGCGCCGCTGTCGGCCTGCGTGCTCTGGGACCGCTGCAACGACCCGGTGCCGGTGCGCTGCAGGTCAGCATACCGGCTCGCCTCGTCCCGCGCGAACCGGAGCTGGGTCTCCGCGGTTGCGATGTCCGCCGACGCGGCCGCGATGGTGCTGGCCTGCAGCTTGATTTGCGCATCGAGCGCCGCGCCGTCCGCCTCGGCCGCCGCCAGGTCCGCCGCGGCCGACTGCACCGCCACGCGCAGGTCCCTGTCATCCAGCCGCGCCAGCGCCTGCCCGGCCACGACCGGCTGGTTGTCCCCGACCAGCACCTCGCTGACATACCCGGCCAGCCGCGACGCGACCGCGACGCTGTCCGAGCCGACATACGCGTCGTCGGTTGATTGCAGGTACCGGCCCACGGTCCACCAGTGCCAGCCATACCAGGCGCCCCCGGCCAACGCGGCCAGCGCAGCGGCAACCAGCAGCAAGCGCCGCACCGGGCGCTTCCGGGCCGATGGAGCTTGCAGCGCCGGCGGCAGCGGGCGATCCGCGACTTGGGTCATGCCGTCCATGCTCAATGAGCCTCCTGCGCCAAGGCCGGCGTGAACAGCGGGTTGCCATCCAGCGCCAGCAGCTCGTCCAGCATGTCGCTGAACGCGCTCAGCCGGTCGGCGCCGAGGCGGCCAAAGAATCGTTCCTGCGCCGCCAGCACCAGCGGCACGGCGCGCGCCATGGCGTCGGCGCCCGCTGGGGTGAGCTGGACGTGGTGCGCGCGGGGGTCGTCCGGATGGACGGGCCGGGCCATCAAGCCTTTCTGTTCCAGCAGGCGCAGCACCTTGCTCACGGTCATGCGGTCGGTCGCGAGCGTGTCGGCCAGCCGGGCCTGGGTCGGCCGGTGGCCAGCCTCCGCCAGCGTCTGCGTCGCGCGCAGGAGCACGAACTGCATGTGGGTCAGGCCCTCGGGCGCCAACGCCGCCTCGACCCGCCGTGCCCAGGCGTGCTTCAGGTGCCAAATTCGGAAGCCGAATGACCGCGCCGGGTTGCGGGCAGCGTCGTCGGCGAACTGAGCGAGTGATGTCATACGACATATTATATGCACGGTTACAAGCAGGCTCAAGAGGAGAGGACCGTCAGCCTGGCATCACCAGCCCTGGGATGCTGATGGCGAATTTACCGGTCCCGCCGGCAAGCGCTCCTTCCATCGGTCGCCGGGACGAGTCTTATGATGGATGCGGCGTGAGCAGGTCACCCTGCCCATAAACAAACGGACAACTCCGAATTCGCCACCAATGTCCGAAGCCCAGACGAACTCTCTGCTGTCAGCTTCCTTTACTGGATGTTATGGCCAAACTGTCGGAACCGCTTCCGAATAGACCTTTGCGGGATACCACCGACGCATTAGACCTCGACCTTGTAGTTTAGCCCAATCTCGTCACCTGGCAGACCACGTACGCCCCAGGCATGGCGCGGCGTGTCAAACAAGGTAATCTCAATGTCTTGCGGCGTGATGCCCGTCGCTTCTGGAATGCGGTTGTAGAGTGCGCGGATGAGCGCTTTCTTTGCTTCGACCGACCGGCCCTCAAACATGCTCACCTCAATGATGGTGTAGTGTTCCGACCGGTCAGCCGGATAGATGAAGTCACTCCTGTCTAGCCCAATGAAGCGATGAAACCGCTTCTCCGCTGGATAGGCCAAAGCTTCCATCACGGCAGCATGGATTGCGTCGGAGAGTGCGCCCTTGCACGCATCCAGCGCCGTGCGGAGGCCGAAGATCTTCACTTGTGACATACTAATTCCTTGTATGTTGCTGGTGACGGTGCGCTAGCGCCGAGTATCACGGCTAGCCTTGATGGGCTGTCCTGTCCGCTAAACCACCCGACACTGACGGCGAATTCGCCGGTCCTGCCGGCGAGCGTCCCTGCGCATCACTCGCTAGACTGAATTTCACGGCAGACACGGCGTGAGCCGACTGCTCTGCTTATGAACAAGCAGACAACTCCGAATTCGTTACTAGTGTCCCCTAGTTTGACGGACCGTCAGCCCCGCAGCGACCGCAGCAGCTTCGACAAGCCGCCCAGCCGCGCATGGTCCGGCGCCGGCGCAACCTCGGCGGGCGCAGCCGGCAGCCCCGGCCAGTCGGTGTAGGCGATGCGGTCCAACTCGCTGTCCGGCAACGGCGCCAGCGGCACGTCGCGGCGGCGGCCCACGACGCTCGTGTGGTAGTGCGGGATAATGCTGTGCCGGGTCAGCAGTTGTTCGATCAGGACCACCAGCGACGCGACTGTCTGGTCCTTGGGGTCGTTGAAGTCGAAGTTCGGCAGGATGCCGCTGAAGAACGGCCGCATGATGGACCCGCCGTAGTCCGAGCGGTCGATCACCTCGAACCACTGATAGGTGAGCGGCAGGATGCGCGAGGCGTGCACGCCCTCGGACGGGTCGTGCTGCATCATCCACTCCAACGACGGCTTCGGCACCTCGTAACGCGTGTGGTTCGCCAGCACGTCCCAGCGGTACTGCGGGGCGAGGCAGGCGTTGATCTCGTCCATGATAGCCATGACTTCGGGATGGTACAGGTGGTAGTCCGGCCCGATGTACTCGTCATAGACCAGCAAGCCGCCCGGCCGCAGCACGCGGTGCATCAGCGCGAACATGTCGTCGATGCGGTCGAAGTGGTGGATGGCGGCCTGCACGAACACGGCGTCGAACTGGCCGTCGGGCAAGTTCTCCTCCAACACGTCGGCCGACCGCATCTCGATCCGGTCGGACAGCCCGGCCTCGGCGAAGCGCGAACGGGCCTTTTCCACCGCCATGCTGGACATCTCGTACGCCGTGATGTGCCCGGCATAGCCGCAGCGCACTAGGTGCTCCTCCACGAAGGCCATGCCCGACCCAATCGCCAGCATCCGCGCCGGCGCCGGGGTGAGGAACCGCCGGCCTACGCGGTCGAGGTTGTAGCCGTCGAGCGATCCGGTCTGCGGCCGGGCGACGGCGCGCTCGTACAGGAACTTGTGCTGGGTGTAGTCGGTCGGGTCGCCGTGCACGGTCGGCTGCGAGCCGACGTGCTGGCCGCCCTCATAGCGTTCATCCCAAATGCTGGTCGCGTCCACGGCAGGCTTGTCGGTCATGAGGTTCTCCAGTGTTTAGGGCGACGCGGCGGGCAGGCGCTCGGCGGCACGAGGCCGCAGCCGTCCCTGCGGCTTCCACGCGAGGGCGGGCTTTTCGACCAGGTGCCACGACAGGAACGCGAGCGGCAGCGTAAAAAGGGCGCACAGGACAATAGGGTAGGGCGTGCCAGGCAGGAAGTACAGCACGGACTGCTGCACGGGGAAGGCATACAGGTAGGTGCCATACGACAGGTCCCCGAACCGCGCCGCCCGGCGCAGCACCGGCATCGACATCCGGCCGAAACAGATTACCATGTAGGGCAGGGTGACCCACTCGACCGGCACGTTCCACCAGTCGAACCAACTAGCGACGCTCCAGTTAAGGGCGAAGCACAGCAGGGCGACGTCGGCCCGGTACAGCTCGCGCCCGGGCCGCTCCAGCAACCGGAGGAGCGCGCCGGCGAAGAAAAACGGGAACTGGACCAGCATGTATTTCAGGTCGGCGTTGTAAACCACGATGGCCGGGCCGGAGTAGCCCTGGAACAGGTAAAGCCCCAGGCTGCCCAGCAGGACCGCGCCGACGCCCAGCGCCTTGAGGCGCAGGCCCGTGGGCAACAGCGCGAACAGGGGCACCGTGAGGTAGCACAGCACCTCCGGCAGCAGGCTCCACAATGAGCCGTTGACGATGCGGGGATAGTGCAGGCCCTCGAACACTCGCGGCAGGTAGAGCTGCTGGTAGAGCCCGATGTTCTCCAGGTATTTCCAGGTGTTGCCGTTGGTGATGTACTGCTTGAACGGCAGCAGCGTGGCCAACGGCCCGAGCACGAACGCGGTCGCCCCGACGCAGGCAATCAGCCCCGGCATCACCCGCAACGCGCGCTTCAGCAGGAATGTCCGCAGGTCCGGCACCCGATCCCAGCTTGCGGTCACGAGGTAGCCGCTGATGGCGAAGAAGATGTCGAGCCCGACACGCGCGAACGGCACGCCCCACAGGCCCGGCCCGATGCCGCCGGTGATGTTGAATCCGTGGCCGTAAATGACCATCAGTGCGGCGTACAGGCGCAGCGCGTCGAAGTTGTTGGGCGGCGCGCCCTGGGGCCGTCCGTCCGTGGCGCTAGGTTCAGCGGCTGGCATGGGCATGGCGCGCCGCCTGTTGGATGGCGGCCTCCCAGCGCGGCGCCAGGGTCTCCGGCCGGTACAGCGCCGACTGCCGCAGGCCGAGGTCGCGCATGGCCGACAGGTGGCCGTCCTCCCGCGGCAGCTCGATCAGGCGGGCCAACATGCGGGCCAGCGCCTCCTCGTCATAGGGGTCGAAGTATTCGGCCGCGTCGCCGTAAACCCAGCGGTGCACGGGAATGTCGGACGCGACCACCGGCGCGCCGCACGCCATGCCCTCGGCGCCCGAGTAGTCGAACCCCTCCGCCCGGCTCGGCGCCACCACCAAATGCGCCATGGAGTACAGGATGCGCAGCTCCGTCTGCGGCACGCCCGCCAGGTGGTATGCGCCCTCCCGCACCAGCGCCTTCAACTCGGCCAACTCCGCGTCCGAGCGCCAGCCGGGGTTGGCCACGATCAACAACTGCATGGGCTGGGGAGTCATGCGCTTGGCGATCTCGAATGCGTGGAACAGCTTGAGGTAGTTCTTGCGCGGCTCCAGCGTGGAGACCGCCATGATAAGGCGCGGCAGCTCAGTGGGTTCGGGCGCCTGGCGCTTGCCGGCGGTGACCGGGCTGGCCCGGCGGGCGATGATGGTGCGCAGCTCCCGCACCGGGCGCACGTCCGGCCGGTACTCCGGCGCCAGCACCACGGGGATGGTGTGCACGCGCCGCTCCGCGCCGGGGAAGATGCGCAGCAGGTCGCCGCGCACCGGCTCGGAGTCGCAGTAGAAATGCGCGCCGTCCGCCATGTTCCGCTCCAGCATCCGCCCGTGGCTCAACGCGTGCGGCCACGGCTCGCCGACCGTGTGCGGGCTGAGCAACGGCAGCGCGTCATAGTAGCGGATCATCGTTGCCGTGTTCGGCGCCAGCCGGTACGGCGACACCGTTGCGCCGAAGAACACATCCCACCCGGCGCTGTCGATATGCCGCTGGAACACGCGCGGCAGCAGGCTGAGCGAGCGGGCGTACTCGTGGCCGAGTTCCGTGGCGAAGTACTCGGCGCGTTGCACGAGCGGGCGGTCATGCGGCGCCAAGGTGCGGTCGAACAGCTTGACCCAGAGGTAATCCTCGAACGTCTGCGGGTCGATCTTGAGGTCCAGCCGCTCCCGCCGGAACGCCTCGGTGAGCGCCAGATAGGGCCGGAAAATCCGCCGCTTGACCACGCTGGGCAGGCTGCTGAACCCCGGCATCCACCGGGTCCGCTTGGTGTCCTGGCTGATGAGCACCTGGGTCTGCGCAAGCACCCGCTCATACGGCGTGCGGGTGCGCGGACGCCGCGAGGTGTAATGGATGCCGGAGGCGAGGCCGCCAAACCGGCGCAGCTTGAAACCCGAGAACATCGCGAACAGCAGGCGGGCTTCCTGCGGGATGCCGGCGAACCCCTCGTAGCACGGCCGCAAATCCATCAGCAGCGACGGGCCGGACGGGTCCCGGGCCGCTTCGTTCAATCTGGCGCTCCGGGCTTCTCGGCTTCGAGGATGGTTGGGCCGGCCTCGTGCAGCCGAACCGCCCAGCCATCCGCCATGAGCGCGGCGGCGTCGCGGCTGGCGTGCGGCGCAGGGTAGATCCAGCGCCCGCCGGGCCGAAGCCGGCTGGCGTCCGCGTCCGGCGCCGTGGACACCAGGAGGTCGAGCGCCGCCGCGTCCGCGTGGGCCGGTTGGCCCAGGGCGTGGGACAGCGGACCGTTCGGGAGCCGCACGCGAAACGGCGCCAGCAGCGGACCAGCGTCCCGCAGGCTGGCGGCGACGGTGCGCCAGGGCCGGATTATTACCTCGGCCAGCGCCCGCTCGACGTCGCCCGCATGGCACTCGTCGCAGGCCATGACGGGCCGCGGGGCAGCCGTGCGACGGCCGCAGCAGGGGCAGAGGTCAGTGCCCAGCACCTCCATCAGCACGCGCCGCGCCATGTCCTCGTTGAACCGGTGGCGCAGCACGGCCGCGCCGCCTTCGGCCAGCCGGGCGCACAGGCCAGGGTCCCGCAGCAGCGTCACGGCGTGCTGCGCAAGCTCGGCCGCGGTCGAGCCGATCAAGGCTTCCGTTCCGGACACGAGGCCCAGCCCCTCGTTGCCGATGGGCGTCGTGATGACCGGCACGCCCGCTTGCAGGGCGGCGATGATCTTGCCCTTGACCCCCGCGCCGTAACGCAGCGGGCTGATGGACGCACGCGCGCCGGCATAGACCGGGTCGAGGTCCGGCAGCCAGCCCGGCACCTCGATGCGCGGCCCGGCCAGCGCCAGCACCTCGGCCGGCGGCTTGCTGCCGACCAGCACCAGGCGCGCGTGCGGCGCAGCCTGCCACACCAACGGCATGACCTCTCGCGCCAGCCACAGCGCCGCGTCCACGTTGGGCGGGTGCGCGTAGCCGCCAACGAACACCAGGTCGCGCCGCCCGGCGAACATGGCGTCCTGCGTTGGGACAAGCGGGGTGGAGGGGACGGAGTACAGCGGGATCGCGCGCACCGGCACGCCGGGCGTCATTTTTTCGATGATGGGCACCTCGTCCGCGCTCGGCGTGATCACCAGGCGCGCACGGCCAAAGATCTCGCGTTCGATCCGGCGCACCCGGCGGGCCTCGCTGAGCGCCCCGGGGTCACGGTCCAGCTCGTAGCGGCGCTGCTCGCGCAGGCAGTGCAGATCGTGGGTGAAGTAGATCATCCGCCCCGGCGCGTGCCGCCCGATGGCGTCCAGCAGGGGTTCCGTCACATCCGGCCGCGCCGTCCAGACATGGTCGAGGAACCGCCCGTTCTCCGCAAGCCACGCCGGAAGGTCGGTGGGGCCGTACAGCACCTCGATGCCCATCTGCTGCAGGACGGACGTGTAGGGTTCCGGATGGTCCTGGTCATGCGGTGCATAGGTCACGCGCAGGCCGGCGTCCCGCAGCAGCCGCAGCCAGTGCAGGGTCGAGACGGACCCCGCGTGCTTGTCCGGCTCCGGCACGCGGTCGTCCACGAACAGGATGCGGCCCCCCGGCGGCGACCGTTCGCGGGCCACGTACGCGGCCGTGCCCGGCGCGGGCTGTAGCGCGACCTGCTCGGCCCATTTGCGGCAGAACTGCTTGTGGTTGATGGTCGATTGGTGGTCGCGCTCGGCCGCGCCGTAGGATGACGCGTCGAAGTGCGTCACCTGGCTCATGGGCTGGTATAGTACCCGCCAGCCGCGCGCGCGCAGCGTGAACGCCAGGTCGAACTCCTCGTAATAGGCCGGGGCGAAGCGGTCGTCGAACCCGCCAGCGTCCTCCCACGCGCTCATCCGCACCAGGATGCATGCGCCGATCACGACATCCACCTCGCGGACGAAGTTGTATTCGGGCCGCGCCGGGTCCTGGCCGCGGCCGTACGGCTCGCCCCAGCCGTTGCTGTGCAGCGTGCCGCCGGCCTCCTGGATGGTCCCGTCGGCGTTCAGCAATTTGGCGCCCACGATGCCGGCGCGCGGGTCGTCGTCCATGACCCGCACCAACGGCGCAAGCCAGCCAGGATGGACCGAGGTGTCGTTATTCAGCAGCAGCAGGTGCCGGCCCGCCGCCGCGGCCGCCGCGCGGTTGCAACTGCGCAGGAAACCGAGGTTCGTGGGGTTCTGCTCCACCCGCAGCCCCGGCACGGCGCGGAGGCGCGGCGCGATCGGCGCGGCCGGCTTGTCGTCCGCGACAATCACCTCGTAGCTCACGGCGTCGCCGCTGTGCAGCATGACCGAGTGGAGGCAGCGCAGGGTGTCGAACAGCCGCCCATAGGCCGGGATGACGATGGACACGTCCGGCTCTGCCACCGGCGTGAACCGCAGCGGTGGCGGCATGGTCCCGGTCTGGTCCACCAGCAAGCACGGCGCGTAGCCCAGGGCTTGGCCCATCCTCAAGTAGTGCGCCAGCGGGTTCCATCCGGCGCTGTCCGGATAGCGGCGCGCATACCAATCCGTGTCGAACAGGGGGTGTGGGTCGCACCCGGCCGCAGCGCCTTGCAGCACGTAATGCGACAGCGGCTCGTATGGGACGTCGTCGCGGATGTAGCTCTCCCAGTAGCAGTCCGTGTCGAACAGCGGGTTGGGGTCGCGGCTCCGGCCGGCTCCGGCCTGGAGGTAGTGCAGCAGTGGGTTCCGCCCGGCGGCCTCAGGCTCCTGGGCCAGGTAGAACGCGGTGTCGAACAGCGGGTGCGGATCGTGGCCGGACGCCGCGCCCTCGCGGATGTAGTGCGCGAGCGGGTTGGTCCGCGCTTCGGCAAGCTCCGGATGCTGTTCCAGGTACCACCGGCTGCTGAACAGCGGGTGCGGGTCATAACCCTCGTGGGCGCCGGTCCAGATGTAGTGCCACAGCGGGTCCGCGCCGGACCGCGCCACGTCGGGGTAGCGGGCCAGGTAGGCGGCCGGGTCGAACAGGTCGCTGCCCCGCAACGCCGCCGCATCCATCCGCACCTGCCGGCGCAGGCGCAGCCGGTCCGGCAGGCGTCCCGTGGCCGCCAGCGCGCCCAGGCGCAGCACGCGCCCGGTGCTGCGGGACAGTTGCGGGAACTGGGTCTCGAACTGGCGCAACGGCGCCGACGCCCGCCAGGCCGCGGAGTTGGTGACCAAGTGGTGCCGGTGGCGCAGATCGTTCAGCTCGGACGCCTGATGGGCATTCTCGGCCGTGCGCGCCATCAGCTCGGCCTGCAGCCGGTCACGCTCGGCGGCGGCGGCGGCCAGCGTCGCGGCGTGCTGCCGGGCTTGTTGCAGCTCCTGCTGCAGTTGGTCCATCGCCGCCGCTTCGGCCCCGGCGCGGCGGCGCAGGGTGTCCGCCTCCGCCTGGCTGCGCGCCAGCTCGTCCCGGGTCGCGTCCAGGTGTTCCTCAAGCCCAGCTACCCGGCCAGCTTGGAGGGTGGCATCCTGCAGCAGCGCCGCGAGCCGGTCGCCCTCCTGCGCGAGCTGGACGCTCTCGTGCGTGAGACGTTCCCGCTCGGCGTCGGCCTGCCGCAGCTCCTCATTGGCGCCGGCCAGCGCCGCCTCCGCGCGCTGCTGCGCCGCGATGTTGCGGCTGCGTTCGGCGGCCTCCTCCCAGCGCTCGCCCAGCAGCGCGAAGCGTTCCCGCACCGCCGAGACCGCCGTGGCGTCGGACAGCGCGCACAGCGCCTGCACCGCGGGCGGAACGCGCGGCCCATACGCCAGCACGCCGAGGCCGTGGCTGTGCAGGAACTCGAACCCCGGATGCTCCCGCCGCAGCTCGGCCCACAGGCGCCAGACGCCGAAGTCGCGTTCGCGGACGTTGGTGTCGTGGAACAGCACCACGGCGCGGTCCGACAGCTTGGGACGCCACGCCTCCCAGTCCCCGCGCACCGCCTCGTAGGTGTGGAAGCCGTCGATGTGCAGCAGGTCCACCGACCCGTCGGCGAAGTGATTGAGCGCGTCCGTGAACGTGCAGCGCAGCAGGGTGGAGAAGCCGCGGTAGCGCTCGTCATGGAACGCCCGGACGCTCTCGAACACCTCGTTGCCATAGTGCCCGGCGTGCGGGTCGCCCTGCCAGGTATCCACGGCATAGGCCCGAACGTCCACGCCGTGCCGGGCCAATGCCTCGCAGAATGCGAAGTAGGACGCGCCGTAATGCGTGCCAAGCTCAACCAGGACCGCGGGCGCGCAGGCGGCGGCAATCCAGTGGGCGAACGGCACGTGGCCGTACCAGGCGCTTTCCACCCCGGTCCGCTGTGGCCGCAGGAACGCGGCATTCAGCAGGGGCGACGCCAGGGCGTGCACCGCCGCTTTTGGCAACGCCGCGCCTGGCCGCTCCAAGGACTGCCCCTCCAAAGACTTCCCTTCCAAAGACTGGGCGGCAATCTCGTTCATCGTGCAGCGGGCATGGGGGGCGGGCGGCATCTCACCCGTTGCGCAATGGCAGCTTTACTGGACGTTTGCAATCGGCTCACCTCTGCCAGGGACGCCGGCGCCGCGGCCGTGCCAGGACCAGCAGCCCATCCTTGCCAGCCAGCAGGTTTGGGTTGAGGAACGGGTCGTGCTCGACGGCGTCGCCCCAGGTCTTGGCGACCAGCGCCTGCTCCGTGCGGAACCGCGCCTGCTTGTCCAAGTCTTCCGCCTCCGTGCCCCTTGTCATGCTCTCATGGTGCAGCAGCACCGCGTGCGGCGTCCACACCACGCGCAGCCCGGCCGCACGCACCCGCAGGCAAAGGTCGACGTCGTTCCAGGTCACCGCCAGGCGTTCATCCATGCCGGACACCGCCCGGAACACCTCGGCACGAATGGCGAGGCACGCGGCGGTCACGGCGGACAGGTCCCGCGCGCACGCGAGCTGTCCCGCGTAGCCCGGCGCGTCCGGCGCCGCGCCGCGCCCCACGTGCGTCGCCGCCGCGTCCGGTCCCAACAGGATGCCAGCGTGCTGCACGGCGCCGCCGGGATACAGCAGCTTGGCGCCGACCGCGCCGACATCGGGCCGGATGGCGTGCGACGCCAGCTCCCGCAGCCAGTCCGGGTGCGTCACCTCGACATCGTTGTTCAACAGCACCAGGATTTCGCCACGCGCCTCGGCGGCGGCGGCGTTGTTCAGGGCAGCGAAGTTGAACGGCCCGGCACGGCGCAGCACGCGGACGCGGCGGTCCGCCGCCAGCCGGTCAAGCAACGCCAGGGCGGCCGGGTCGGTGCTGCCGTTGTCCACCAGCAGCAGCTCAAGCGCGGGGTAGTCGGTGCGGCCGAGCACGCCGGCGGCGCAGGCTTCCAACAGCGCCGGGCGGTCACGGGTGGGAATGATGACCGTGACAAGCGGGGCAGGGTCCGGCAGCCGGAACCTCGCGCGGGGGAACGGGGCGGCCTCCAGCGACAGCAGGCCAGGAACCGGCCGGGATGGCACATGCGCCGGCGCCGGCCAGTCGCGCGGCGGCGCGGCGCGGTGGCACAGCACGGCCGGCAGGTGGCGGACATGGCGGACTCCGGCCAGGGCGGCCGCGCGGAGGGCGAGGTCGTAGTGCTCGAACGGCGCGGCACCGGGACGGAGGCCGCCGGCCTGGCGCAACAGGTCGGCCCGGTACACCGCAAGCTGGCCGACCGCGTTGCCGACCAGCATCGCATCGGGGGAGTAGGCTTGCTTGAACCAGGGCGCGCGCCGGGTCCCCTCGTGCAGCACGTCCTCGTCCGTGAACAGCATTTGCGTGCCGGGATGCGCGGCGAACTCCTGCACGACCTCATGCAGGGCCGTGGGCGCAAGCTGGTCCCCGGCCTCCAGCAGGCAAACCAGCGGCCCTGTGGCGCCGCCGAGCGCGTGCGGCAGGCCCGCGTTGCGCGCAGCATCTGGCGGGACCGGGAACAGCCGGAGGCGCGGCTCCAGCGCCGCAAGGCGGTCCAGCGTCTCGCGCGGCCAGGCGGACAGCAGGCGGGGCGCGAGGCACAGCTCCCAGTCCTGGTATGTCTGGCGTTGCAGGCTGTCCAGGCTGCGGAGGGCGCTTTCGGTCGTGAGGTCGCCGGCGGCCATGGCGACGCTGACGCGGGTGCCGGACATGGCTGGGATTGCCGCGAGCGCCTCGGCGGTTGGGCTGTCGTACTCCTCGACCCAAATCCGGTACGCGACGGGATCATCGGCCGGCGCTCCGGGACATAAACCCGGCAGCAACGGGATACCCTCCAACGCCATGGGCGAGCTGGCCAAGATGGCGGCCAAGTCGGACCGGGTCGCCCCAAGCGCCGCCGCCGCCAGCAACTCCGTCCGGCCACGCTCCAACCCCTGCGCCTGGCCAGCGTACGCCTGGGCCAGGATGCGCCCCACGAAAGCGGCGTCCGGCGGAGCGTCGCCTTGGACGCCAACGAGGTCTTGCGCGACATCGCGCAAGGCCGCCCCATCGCGCAGCCGGCGCACGGAGGCTTGAAGCTCCGCCGCGTCGGGATCGCGCGCCAGGGCCGTGCGGAACAGCCGCACGACTGGCGCGCCAAGGGCGCGGGCTTCGGGTAGGGTAGAGAACGTCACGGGCGCAGCCTAGCGCCGGAACGCTGCCCTGCCGAGCTTAAACCGGGCGCGAACGCCGAATGGGCTACTTGCGGCGGAACGTCCCATTGGCGACGTCGGGGATGTCGCTGCGGTTCAGGCCAAGGTCGCCCAATTCCCGGTCGCTGTACATCCCGAGCTGCCAGGTAATGGACTTAATTTGCTGGCGCTTGGCCCGAGCATGGCGCCGCTGGTCGATGATGTACTGCAACTTGGCCCGGAGAACGGTGAAGCCGCTGGCCGGCGCGTCGGAAACGAAAGCACGTAGGCTGGTCATATGAAACTCCTGTCAAAGTGATTGGAGTTCCTCCCTGCGCAGCATTCTACACGCTAGGTTAACGTCGTCCAGGATTATGTTGCGGTGCAGCATTCTCCTTCCGCATGGCTGACCCGCTAATACCCGAGCTTGGATGCCGGGCTTACAGGCTCACGGAAGTAAAGCGGGCCTGCGCCGCCATGCGGACCGCGGCGTTGGCGGCACCGAAGCCCGCGTAGCCGTTGCGCCGCTCGACGATCTCAAAAAAGAAGCGGTTCTGGAACGTGTCGGTGTAGGCGTGCCAAAATTCGCCCGTCGAGGCGTCCCGGTCGTACAGCAGCCCCAACCGCTCCAGCCCGGCCGCCACGCTGTCGTCGAGGTCGAAGCGGGATGACACGTCCTCATAATAGTTGGGGGGGATAACGAGCTTCGGCGCGCCGGCGTGGGCCAGGTATGCCGCGACCGCCGCTGCGTCCGTGGCGGCAAAGGCGATGTGCTGCACGCCGGCGCCGGCGAAGGTGGACACGAAGCGGTTGGTCACGGTCTCCCGCGCCTCGGAGATGTTGAACGTGAGCCGCAGCGTGCCGGCCGCGTTGACCATAGCCCGGCTCTGGATCAGGCCGAATGGGTCCGGCAGGTCCCACGCCGGCTGCGGAGCCAGCCCGAACAAGGAGCGCCAGAACAGGACGTAGGTGTCGATCTGCCAGGCCGGCAGCGCCATCGCCAGGTGGTCGATGGCGTCCAGTCCGGCCGGAGCGGCGTCCACTGGCAGCAGATGAAAATCTTCTTGCCAGAACCGCCCGGCCTCATCGTGGCCTACCAGGTAGATCAACGTGCCGTCCGGGCCGCGGACGGCCGGAATGCGGTGTTCGCCCTCGCCGACCCGCTCCAGCCAGTCGGGGATCAGCAACGCACGCGCACGGGCCAGCGCGCGGGCCGGGTCGTCCACCCGCAGCGCCATGGCGCAAACCGACGGGCCGTGATGCTGGAAGTGCTCGGACGCGGCGGTGTCCTGCTCGCTGTTCAGCACCAAGTTGATGCGGCCCTGGCGGTACAGCTCCACCGACTTCGACCGGTGACTTCCGGCGTGGCGGAAGCCGAGACGGCCGAGCGCCGCGGCCAGCGCCTCGCTCGCGCCTGCGTCCACTGCGAACTCCAGGAACTCGATGCCTTCCACCTCCGGCAATGCCGGGAGCGCCGCCGGGCCGGTCGCCAACGCCTCCGCCAGGATCAATGAGCGCAGGCCGTCCCGGGCGATCATGCGGGCTGGTGCGGCGCGGAAGTGGTCGTTGAACACCTCAAGCGACAACGGCCCCTGGTAACCGCTGGCCAACACGGCGCGCACGAAGCCGTCCACCGGCAAGTCGCCTTGGTACGGGAAGCTACGATGATGGCGGCTCCAGGACAGCACGTCCATCGACAGCCGCGGCGCGTCAGCCAGTTGGACATAGAAGATGCGGTCGCCGGGCACCTCCGCCAGCCCGGCCGGGTCGTCATCCAGCGCGAGGGTGTGGAAGCTGTCCACGATCAAGCCGAGCGCGGGGTGCCCGGCCGCCTGCACGATGCGCCAGGCGTGCCCCCAAAACCGCACATGCCGCGCCCAGCTCAGGGCCTCGTAGCCGACGCGCAGGCCGCGGCGATGTGCGCGTTCCGCCATGGCGAGCAGGTCCGCAGCCGCGCGCGCATCGTCGTCCAGGGCAACGGCTTGCGTGTTGCTGCACACCAGCACCAAGTCGGCGCCGAGCGCCTGCATGATGTCGAACTTGCGTTCCGCCCGGTCCAGGTTGCGGCTGCGCGCTGGCTCCGGCATCGCCTCGAAGTCGCGGAACGGCTGGTAAATGTCGATGCTGAGGCCCAGGTCCTCGGCGATGCGCCGCACCTCGGCTGGCGAGCCGTCGAACGCCAGCAGGTCGCTTTCCAAGATCTCGACGCCGTCGAAGCCGACCACGGCGGCGGCTTCCAGCTTATCCGCCAAGCTGCCGCTGAGCGCCACCGTGGCGATGGACTTGCGAAGGGTGCGGGGCCGGGTTCCGCTCGGCGCGGCCGGACCCATCCTAAGCCGCTCCGTCGATGTCTAGGCCGCCCGCGGCGCCCGGGACCACCAGGGGCCTGTCTCGGGCTCCGGCGCCTGGCCCATGTCCTTGCGGTCCTGGTCGTGAGCTTGGCCCTCAAGCGGATGGGCCTGGTCGCTGGGGCCGTGCGCGCTGTCCTGCGGCGTGGCAGCCGGGACGGCTTCGGCGGAGCTGTGCTCCTGCGGCAGTGACGGCGCGGCGTTCTCGGCCGGCGCCATCAGCGCCAGCGGCTTCAAGGCGGTGTCGTCGGCCTGGAGGACCTCGACCACCTGCTTCAAGGCGTCGCTCCGGCCTAATAAGTAGGCCCGGCGGACGATGGCCTGCAGCGAAGCCAGGATTTCCTCGTATTCAGGACCTTGCATCAACTCCCCCGTCTTCGTTCATTGCCCGTTGTCGCTTGTTGGACATGGACAGCGCGTGCCAAGCCTATGGTCGAAGGTTTCGCCCTGCAATGGGGTGGCCGCAAAAAGCGCTGCCCGCACGGGTCAAAATCCTGGTCAGGCCTTGTAGAGCAAAGCCTGCATCCCGCGCTCGAGATGATTTGTCAGGCGCCCGCAAACAGTCGGAGCAGGCGCTGTGCGACTTCCCTGGCTTGGACCCATGGCTGCATCACGGCGGGACTGCCGGGATGCAGCCTGTTCTTGCCGTCCGCGGCCGAGGCGGCACCTATTTAACCGGACAGCCGTTCCAGGCTGGCCGGTATGTCCAAGGTGAATACCGTGGCGTCCGCCGTGGAGGATACGCTGAGCCGTCCGCCATGCGACCCGGCGATCTCGGAGGCAATGTAAACCCCCAGCCCAAGCCCGGCCGGCTTCCCACCGCTCACGTCGCAGCTGAACGGCTGGAACAGCCGGGTCATGGCGGCCGGCGGGATCGGCGTGCCCTCGTTGCTGACGCTGAGCCGGAGCGCGCCGCCGAGGCTGTGGCCGGCGATGCGCACCGGCCTGTCCCCAGCCCCATGCGTCAGCGCGTTGACCAGCAGGTTGGACAGCAGTTGCCCGATGCGTTGCGGGTCGCACAGCACGGGCGCGCGGAGGTCCAGGTCGGTTTCGATCAGCCGTTGGCGGTGGACGCTCCGCAACTCCTCGATCACCTGAAGCAGCGTCGCGTCCAGGTCCGCCGTCTCACGCCGCACGACCGGGATGCCGCCGCCGAGCCTGCCGCGGGCGAAATCGAGGATGTCGTTGACCAGGCCCGACATCCGGCCGCAGCTTTGCTGCAGGTGGGCCACGAGCGTCGCCGCCCTAGCATCGAGCGGGCGGCGCGACAGCCACTCGAGGCCAGCCGTGACCGCGCCGATCGGGTTGCGCAGATCGTGCCCCAGCACGGCGATGAACTGGTCCCGGAGCGCCGCTGTCTCGTTGGCATGGGCCAGCGCCGACTGGCTCGCGTCCAGGCGTTCCTCCACGTCAAGCTGTGCGGCGACAAGCTCGGCGAACAGTTGCAGGGTCGACAGCACCCGGGCCTCGGACAGCGCGGCGGGCTTCGGGTCGAGGGCGCAGATGGTGCCGAACATGTCGCCGTTCCGCCGGATGATCGGCACGCTGATATAGCTTTCGAAGCCCTGAAGCTTTGGCGCTGGATGCTCGCAATAGACAGGATCCTCGCTGGCCTTGTTGATGATAATCGGCGTCCGGGTGGAGTAGATCTTGTGGCAGAGGGTGGTCACCAAATCGATCGGCTCGCCGACTTTCCTGCCAAAGCCAACACGGTCGAGCACCGCGCAAGCGGTCCAGGACGTCTCCGTCATCCGCGCGATCACCCCGAAGCCCAGGCCCGTCGTGTCGCAAATAATGCGCAGGATGACCGGCACGGCGCTGATCCGCTCGATATGCGCCAGATCGGCGGCGAGGGAGGGGGGCTGGGCTTGCTGGATGGGGATTGAAAGCGACGACAGAGTGATGCCTTACGTTTCCGGGAGTGCTTTTAATCTTCTTGCACGATCCACATCCAGAATGATCTTTGTTAGGGTTTGTTGCAAAATGCCTGTTTACGTTGGAGATAACCTGGCGCACTGGCCTTGCGGCGCGACCGCAGCGCCGGGCTATCTATCCGGCCCATGCCTCTGCAAGATGCTGCAGAATGCCAGGGCCGCCATGCCAGAACCCATCCTGCACCACTACCCGCTCTCGCCGTTCTCTGAGAAAGTCCGGCTGGCATTTGGCCTGAAGGACATGGCCTACCGGTCGGTCACGGTCCCGGTCTGGATGCCGAAGCCCGAGTTGATGCCCTTGACCGGCGGCTACCGGCGGACCCCTGTGCTGCAGTTCGGCGCTGACATCTACTGCGACACGCTGTTGATCTTGCAGGTGATCGAGCGGCTGCGGCCGGAGCCGAGCCTTTCTCCCGCTGGAACCGAGGGGCTTGCCTCCGCCTTGGGATGGTGGGCAGAGAAGTTCACCTTCATGCCCACTGTCTGCCTTACGTCCAGCCTGATCGGCGACCGTTTCCCACCTGAGCTGATCGAGGAGCGCAAGCCGTTCTTTGGCGTTGACCTAAATAAGGATGCCACGTTGAAGGACCAGGCGCTGTACCGGCAGCGGCTGCACGCCCACCTGCACTGGCTTGGCCAGATGCTGCAGGACGGCCGGCCGTTCCTGCTGGGCGACGCCGCCGGAGCCGCCGACTTGGCAGCGTACCACCCGGTCTGGTTCGCCCGCAAGAATGGCGGCGCGGACGCCGACGCGCTGCTGCCGTTGGCGCCATTGCTGGCGTGGTACGGTCGGGTAGGGGCGATCGGCCACGGCCACCCCGCCGAGATGTCCGGCGCCGAGGCGCTGGCAATCGCTCGGGCAGCCAGCCCGGTGGCTTCGGACCTGCCGGCCGGGTTCAACGACCCGTCCGGCAGCCGCGCCGGCCACCGGGTGACCGTGACGCCCGACGATACCGGGCGCGACCCAGTGGCCGGCGTCCTGGTCGCCAGTTCCGCCAGTGACGTGGTGATCAGCCGGACCGATCCCGACGTCGGACCGGTGCAACTGCACTTCCCTCGCGCCGGGTTCGAGGTCGTTCCGGCGTCTTAGGGCCACCCCTTTCAGGGTGTTTGCGTGCGCTCCAGCTTTAGTGGATGAGCACGGGA
>CAXTCN010000040.1:0-40394 GCA_964242575.1 uncultured Acetobacteraceae bacterium
CCCGGCTATGCCGGGTCCAGCAGTATGTCACGTCCGGCAAAACGCTCAGCACCACCGAAGCTTTGGTGCGAAAGCCCTGGCGCTCATGCCTCGCGCCTTGCCACGCGATACAGCGCGTAGCCAATCCCAAGCACGCTTACGGGCACGATGTAGCGCCGCAGCCGTGCCCCCAAGCCACGCCTCGGTGGTCGATGTTGCGGAACCCTCGCGTCCGGTTGGCCCCGGCGCTTGGCCCATCGGAACGCTTGGAGCATCAGTCCGCCATACTCGACCACGGCGGGCAGGTAGCTCAGCGCTTGCCGCAGCGGCACGGCGGCGCTGGCGGCCGCATCGGACAGCGCGGGCGCGGCCCGGTCCGTGATGAGGGCACTCGCCTGTGCCCGCAGGTCGCTGAGCTGGTCGCCGTGCGAGACGGAGCGGGGTTGCCGCTGTGAAGCCATAGGGAGATTCCTTGCCGGCGATGTGGACCGGCCAAGGTAAGCACGAAGCCGTCCGCTCGGCATAGCTCTTGCCACGCCACTTCAGGCCAGAGTGCGCTTATCGCAAATCGGAGACCCGGCCTAACCCGGGCAGGGCAGCACGACGGTCGCCCGCAACCCGCCCCCGGCCCGGTTCTGCAGCCGTATGTCGCCGCCGTGCGCGCGCACGGTCGAACGTGCAATGGCCAGGCCCAGGCCAGCGCCGCCAGTGTCCCGGCTGCGCGAGCTTTCCAGCCGCACGAACGGCTCGAACACTCGTTCCAGCTCGGCCTCTATGATGCCGGGTCCACGGTCCTCCACGTCGATCCGCACGTCGGCATTGCACCGCGCCACGCGCACCTGGGCGGCCCCGCCGTAGCGGGCCGCGTTCTCCACCAGGTTGGACAGCGCACGCCGGAGCGCCATCGGGCGGCACGGCAGTACGATCCGGTCCGCTGCGTCCTCGACTGACGCATCAAGGCCCTGCGCCGCCAGGTCCTCGACCACGCTCTCGACCAGGGCAACGAGGTCAGTCGCGCGGGTCGGCTCACCGGTGGCGTCGCCCTGGGCGAAGGCCAGCCCGGCCTCGGCCATGGCTTGCATCTCGTCCAAGGTCCCGATCATCCGGGTCCGGGTGTTCTCATCGTCCACGAACTCCGCGCGCAGCCGCAGGGTGGTGATAGGGGTGCGCAGGTCGTGCGCCACCGCGGCCAGCATGGTCGTGCGGTCGCGCACGAAGCGGTCGAGCCGCTCGCGCATCTGGTTGAACGCGCGGACCGTGCGCCGCGTCTCCTCGGGACCGTCCTCCGGCAGCGCCTCGACCGGTTCGCCGCGGCCGAGCCGGTCGGCGGCGTCGGCCAGGCGGCGCAGCGGCCGGGCCAGCCGCCGGGCGGCCAGCGCCGCGACCGCGGTCACCGCAACCGCCGAGAGCAGCAGGGCCGCCAGGACCACGCCCCCAAGCGGCGGCACTTGCGGCCGTCCTGTGGCGGCGTTGAGCCACTGGCCGCTCTCAAGCCGGACCGAAACCCCCAGCCAGCGCGGTCGGCGCCGGGGTGGACGCGCGTCGTCGTCCCCGCGCCAGAACGGCTCGGCGGCGATCTCCACCCGGACATCGCCGGCGTCCCGGGCCAATGCGGCGGCAAGGCGGGCCGACACCGCGTCCGCGTCCGGCCCGGCGTTCTCCGATACCTGCGCCTCCGCCGCCAGCGTGACGCGCAGCGCCGCGGAACTGGCCGTCGCGGCAACGCGGCCGTGCAGTTCGGACGGGCTGTCCTCGATGAGCTGCACCAACGAGACCAGGCGGGCGGCGGCGTTCTCGCGGTAGGCTGCGCGGTAGGCGCTGCCCCGTTCCCGGGCGAACAGAGCCAGGCCGAGCGCCTGCGCAACCAGCAGCGCCGCGACCAGCAGCAGCGCCAACTGGCCGCCAAGGCTGCGCGGCAGCAGCCTCATGGAGCGGCCGGATCGGTGGAAACCGAGCCGACGAAGCTGTAGCCGTCACCGCGCACGGTCTTGATCAGCGCCGGGCGCGCCGGGTCGCGCTCGATGCGGCGGCGCAGGCGGCTGATCTGGTTGTCGATGCTGCGGTCGAACAACCCGGCCGCCCGGCCCCGCGTAAGGTCCAGAAGCTGGTCGCGCGTCAGCACGAGGCCGGGCCGCTCCAGCAGCGCCGCCAACAGCCGGAACTCCCCGGTGGACAGCGGCACGGCGACGCCCGCCTCGTCCAGCAGCTCGCGCCGCGTGAGGTCGAGCTGCCAGCGGTCGAAGCGCAGGTTGCCCCGGACCGCCGGCTCCCGCGCACGCGGCAACGCCTGGGTGCGGCGCAGCACCGTGCGGATGCGCGCCACCAGCTCGCGCGGGTTGAACGGCTTCGCAAGGTAGTCGTCGGCGCCCATCTCCAGCCCGACGATGCGGTCGGTCTCCTCGCCCATCGCGGTCAGCAGGATGATGGGGATGTCGCCCGCCTCGCGCAGCGACCGGGTGAGCTGCAGGCCGCTCTCGCCGGGCATCATCACATCCAGCACGACGAGGTCCACCGCGGCGGATTTCAGGATGCGCCGCGCGGCGGCCGCATTGTCGGCCGGGCTGACGCGGAAGCCGTGCTGGACGAGGAAGCGGCTCAGCAGCTCGCGGATGTCACGGTGGTCATCGACAATAAGGATGTGCGGGGAAGGCTCCATCCCACAGAGCTAAGGCGCTTTGAGGCCGGGCCGGCGAGAGATTTGTATCAGCGTGTCGCAACGGCGCGGCGCGCGACGCACCGTGACCAAGATGCCGGCCAGGCGGGCTAGAGCGGCAAAGGCGCTCGTCCATATCCCGGTCATCGCATTCCGCGACTGAAGGAGCCTACCGATGAAGATCAGGACCAAAGTCATTGCCGCCAGCACTGCCGCCGCCATCGTGGGCGCGGTCGCCTTCGCCGCCCCCGGCGTGGCCCAGCGTTTCCAGCAAGGCGCCATGGGCATGATGGGCGGCTTCGGCGCTGAGCAAGTCATGCGCGAGGTCGATACCGACCGCGACGGGCGCATCACCCAGGCCGAGATCGACGCTGCGGTGAACGCCCGCTTTGCCCGCTTCGACGCGGACCAGAACGGCCGGTTGTCGCTGGACGAGTTCAACGCGCTGTGGGCCGACCTCACCCGGCCGGTGACCGTGCGCGCGTTCCAGTTCCTGGACCCGAACGGCGATGCGAGCGTCACCAAAGCCGAGGTGGACGAGCGGTTCGGCCGGCTGGTGCAACGTTTCGACCGCAACGGCGACGGCGCGCTGTCGATGCAGGACCGGGGTGGGCGTGGCGGGCACTCGGAGCGTGGCCGCGAGCCGGGGCCGCGCAACCCGACCTGATTGGGCGGATGGGGCATGGTTCATGCATGATCCCTGGGCCAACCAGGGAGCCGCCATGACCATGAACTGCCCTATCGCCACCGCGGGCGTGCTTGCCGCATTCATCATGCCGCGGCATGCCCGGCCGGTGGCCGCGTGATGCACTGGGGCGCCCTCGGCCGGGCGGAACGCGACGCCGCCTACAACAATACTGCCGCGGTTGCCAACAGCCCCGCCCTGAACGCGGCGCGCATCGCTGCCTCGGCCGCGTTCCGGGCGTCGGTGCCGGGTTCGCTCGACGTGCCGTATGGCGCAGGCGAGCGCCAGCGCTGGGACATCTTTCCCGGCGCCGAGCCTGCCGCCCCGTGCTTCGTGTTCCTGCACGGCGGCTATTGGCAGCGCAACCGGCGGGAGGAGTTCTGCTGCTTGGGCGAGGGGCTGCGCGCGCACGGCTGGTCCGTGGCGCTGCCCGGCTACACGCTGGCGCCTGGCGCGACGCTCACGCAAATCGTGCACGAGGTGACCATGGCGCTCGACTGGCTGGCAGCGCACGGCGCGGATCACGGCGTCGCCGGGCCGATCCTGCTGTCCGGCTGGTCGGCGGGCGGGCATCTCACGGCGATGGCGCTGGGGCACGGCCGGGTCGCGGCAGGGCTGGCCATCTCCGGGATATTTGAGTTGGGGCCGCTGCGCGACACCTACTTGAACGAGGCGTTGCGGCTGACTGACCCGGAGATCGCGGCGTTGTCGCCACTGCGCCTGCCGCCCGTGCAAAAGACGTTGGCGATTGCTTACGGCTCGGCGGAGCTTCCGCCTCTGGTGGAGGACAGCCGCGCCCTGCACGCAATGCGCGCCGCCGCACACTGCGCCGGGGCGTTGCTCCCGGTGCCCGGCGCGGACCACTTCACCATCGTCGAAGAGCTTCGCCGGCCCGATGGGCTGCTGGTCCGGGCGGCGCTCGAGGCCGTTAGGTGACCTGGCTAGGGCATGTTTGCCAGGTACGCCCGCCAACCACCGAGTGCTGTAATGTCCGGCGTGTCCGCGACGCCGGCGGCCTCGGCGAGGAAGCCGAGGCACGCCGTATCCTCAAGCAGGACGGCGCCAAAGCCGAGCGGGGCCGGCACCGAGGCCAGCAGCGCGCCGATTTGGGTGGCCGGCATCGCCCAGACCTCGCCGGCCACCCGGCCATCACCGCCGCGCACCAGGCCGGGGCGGTTTCCCAAGGCGTGCAGGCGATACAGCGGGCGGGTGCTGGCCGTGCGCAGAAACCGGCCGCCGAGGTCCGTGAGCTGGCGGTTCAGCGGCAAGCCCGCCATGTGGGCGCCGATGCAGAACAGCGCGGTTTCCCCAGGCCCAACCGGACACGGTTCAGCGGAGGGCGGCAACGGCTGGCCGGTCGCCCCCACCGTGCCGGACGCCGCGCGGTGCAGCCGGTCGGCGATGGCGGCGAGCCGGCCCTCGGACCACGCTGGGCCAATCACGGTGATCCCGGCGGGCAAGCCGTCCGGCGTCAGGCCGACGGGCACGGCGATGGCGGCCAGGTCGCACAGGTTGACGAAGTTCGTGTACACGCCGAGCCGGCTATTCAGGCCGATTGGGTCGGCCGCGACCTCGGCCAGCGTCGGGCAGAACGGCGTCGTGGGCAGCAGCAATGCGTCGTAACGCTCGAACAACTGGGCGGCCCGGCGGCGCACCTCTGCCAGCCGGTGGAGTGCGTCGAAGGCGTCCACCGTGCGCCGGCCGAACCCGCCGTCCAGGATCGCGCGCGTGACGGGGTGCAGGATGTCCGGCCGGCGCTCGACCACCTCACGCAACACGGCGGTGCGTTCCGCGACCCAGGGGCCATCATACAGCAGGCGGGCGACTTCCAGGAACGGCGCGATATCGACGGCTTCGGCGCCCAGCCGCCCGGCGGCGTCACGGACCAGCGCGGCCACGGCCGGGTCGCAGGCCGACAGGTCGATGCCGACCGCGATCCGGCCATTGTCCGGCAGCGCGCCGCGGCGCAGGTGGTCATAGGGCGCGGCACGCGAGTACGAGTCGGCTGCATCGTAGCCGGCCATCACCCGCGCAACGCCAAGCGCCGCGTCCACGGTGGCGGCAAACACCGACACGGTGTCCAGCGACCGGCAGGCCGGCACCAAGCCCCGCGCGGACACGCTGCCGATAGTGGGCTTTAGCCCGACCACGTTGCCGAACGCCGCCGGAACCCGCCCTGACCCGGCAGTGTCGGTGCCCAGCGCAAACGGCACGATGCCTGCCGCAACCGCCACCGCGGAACCGGACGACGACCCGCCCGGCACGCGCGCCGGGTCGAATGCGTTGCGCGGCGTCCCATACGGGCTGCGCACGCCCACGAGCCCGGTCGCGAACTGGTCCAGGTTGGTTTTGCCCAGCAGCACGGCGCCGGCGTCCAGCAGGCGCTGCACGGCGGGCGCTGTCTCGGCGGGATGGTAGGCGTAGCCTGGGCAGCCCGCCGTCGTCGGCAGGCCGGCCACGTCCAAGTTGTCCTTCACCGCGAACGGCATGCCCCATAACGGACGGTTCCGTTGGCCCTCGTCGGTCAGCACGCGGGCGCGCTCCAGCACCGCCGCGTCCGGCAGCCGCGTGATCCACAGCGCCGGGTCCGCATAGGCCCGGTCCGCGGCCAGCGCCGCCTCCGCCATCTCCAGCGGCGTCACGCGATGGCTGTGAGCAAAGCCGCGCTCGGGGCCACGGCGCCGAACACGCCGCCCTGCATGGTCACCATGCGGATCGCCGCGTCATGGTTGCCCCGGTCGGTTGCCCCGCAGCAATCGGTCAACAGCAGGCACTCGAAGCCGCGGTCGTTCGCCTCGCGCATGGTGGTGCTGACGCACACGTCGGTCGTGATGCCGGTCAGCACGAGGTTACGGACCCCGCGCGTGCGCAGCATCAGCTCGAGGTCGGTGGCGCAGAACGCGCCCTTGCCGGGTTTGTCCACCACGGCCTCATCCGGAGCCGCGGCCAGTTCCGGGATGATTTCCCAACCCGGCTCGCCGCGGACCAGGATGCGGCCGCACGGCCCCGCGTCGCCAATCCCGGCGCCGATGCGGCGCGAGCGCCAGCGTTTGTTTTCCGGCAAGTCCGACAGGTCTGGCCGGTGTCCCTCGCGCGTGTGCAGCACTGCCCCGCCCCAGGCACGGAACGCCGCCATGACGCGGCGGATTGGCTCAATTGGCGCGCGGGTGAGCGACAGGTCGTAGCCCATGCGGTCCACATAGCCGCCGGGACCGCAGAAGTCCGCCTGCATGTCGATGACCAGCAGCGCCGTGTTCGCTGGGCGGAGATCGCCGTCGAACGGCCAGGCATAGGGGTCGGCCGCCACGGCGCCGCTAGGGCTTTTCCGTGCGGCCTCGATCACCGGAACCGCAGGCGGCTTGAGGGTAGATACTGGCGGGCCAGCACGGCGACGGGCGCCAGGAATGCTTTGGCGCGCGCCAGGGACAGCCGGCGTTGCGCGCCCGCCACCTTGCGCCAAATGCGCCGGTCGCTCACGCCTGTGGTCCGCAAATGATTACGGAACCACGCGAGGAAATGTTGGCGCACCCGGTGGTAGTGTCCGGCCTGGTTGCTCGCGGACATGCAGGACGCATCGTGTTGGCGATAATCCAGCCAGCACCGGTCGGAGAAGTAGACTGGAGCGACAAGGTAGAGCTTCGTCAGGAATGCCTGGTCCTCATACAGTTGCAACGCTCCGGTGTAGCTGGCCTCGAAGCCGCCCATGCTTTCGACCACTGGCTTTCGCGCCATGAGGCATGACGGGCATGGGGCCTCGGCGTCCGCCAGCGGATACGTCGAGAGCAGGGCGTCCGGTGGCTCGATGACCCGGTTTTGGATGTGTCCAACCTGGACCACGTTGTCAGTTCCACCCGCCCACGAACGCCAATAGCGCGTGGCGCCCGCAACCATCCCGAGTTCGGGATGCGCGTCGAATATCGCGACCTGCTCTGTAAGCTTGTCCAGGCGCCAAACGTCGTCGGCATCAATGAACGCGACCAGCGCCCCACGTGAGGCCGCCACGCCGGCGTTCCTTGATGCGGCTGCGCCCCGGTTCCGGCCTCCCTCGTGTTCCATGTACCGCACGCGGGCGGGATGACGTGCGGCGTAGCCCTGGGCGATGCCGGCGCTCGCGTCGGTCGAGCCGTCGTTTACCAAAAGCAACTCGAACGAGGTGAAATCCTGTGAGAGAACGCTTCCAATAGCCTCCTCGATGAAGCGTTCGCCATTGAAGACTATGAGCACGACGGAAACGCGCGGAGCCTCCTCAGCCAGCTCGCCCGCACTGCCGTCCTCGTTCATAGCTACAATGTCCCAACCGTTCGTGACAGCTCCGCGCGGTTCACCTTGATACGCTGGGATCAGCCTGTCTTGTCGCGTCCGTGCATGACGGCCGGAGGGGTCGTGGCCTCGACGGCGGTGAAAGCCTCCAGGATTTTATAGGCGTGCTCCGCGCCGCGCGGCACGATCCAGGAATCGCCAGGGTTCAGCAGGACGACCGACCCTTCGGTATGAAGCTCCGCCCGGCCGCTGATGACGTAGCCCACGCAGTCGTAGTCGCGCCGAACCGGCGCTTTGCCCTCGCCCGGCGCCTCGTTTTGCCACAGCCGCATGGCGATGCGCTCGCCGGTTGCGAGGTACACCTGGCCATCCGGTCCCTTTGGCGAGTGGCTGCTATCCACCTTGATCACAGTCGTGTCGCCCATGCCAACCTCCTCAAGTGTCGTCACGCGAACGCCACGCCGGAGGGTAAGTTGCACCTAAGCAGGTTTGCGCGGCTTGGCACACAGATGGCCTGCCGCCGTGAAAAGCCGGAGGCGCCCGATGCCACGCCAGCAAGGGCAAGATTGCTCCATGTGAAGTAGAGCTTAGCCTAGTACAGCCATTGTGTAACTCGACATTGCTTAAATGATGGCGCACGTCGATACGGTGCCGTCGCAGGAGGGCAGCGCGTGTCCGTCAACGTGGCCAAAGGCGCATCGTTGCTTATTGTTAATCAAGCCCGGTGCATCGCTCAACATCATGTTATAAACGGCTGCCTCGCCTAACATCAATGGCTTAAACCACCATCAACGGCGACTTATAAGCTGGCCGGTGTCCGAGCGCGTGATTCCTCTCGCACGCTGTCGGAAGCGTGTTAATGAGCGTTACATCAACGCAAACGGACTACGCGACCTACTCATCTGCCGGAATTTAGTATGAAAGCTGCGTTACGCCCGGACCTGTCGCCCAATGAACTTGCGGTCCGGCTGCATCAGCAGGAACTGGTGGCTCGCTTTGGGCTGTTCGCGCTGGCGAACCCTGGACTCGACGCCATCTTGGCCGAGGGGTGCGTCGTCGCGTCGGACGGGCTGCAGACCGAGTTCGCCAAGGTGCTGCGCTTCCGCCCGGATGGCAGCGACTTCCTGGTGGTCGCCGGGGTGGGCTGGCGGCCTGGCACGGTCGGGCATGCCAGGCTCGGCGGCGGAATGGACAGCCCGGCCGGCTACGCGCTGCACACCGGCCTGCCCACCTGTGCCAAGGACCTGGACCACGAGGCGCGGTTCCGCACGCCGGCGCTGTTGGTGGAACACGGCGTGCGCAGCGCCATCAACGTGCCCATCGGTGGGCTGGCGGACAACCATTTCGGCGTGCTCGAGGTGGACAGCACGCAGCGGCACGAGTTCAGCGAGGCCGACACGATGTTCATGCAGTCGCTCGCCAACGTGCTGGAGGCGGCCGTCACGCGCGGCGAGGCGGAGCGCGCCAAGGACCAGTTGCTGCGCGACAAGGACCTGTTGATGCAGGAGGTGCACCACCGGGTCAAGAACAGCCTGCAACTGGTGCGGACCCTGCTGCAACTGCAAGGCCGCGCCGCCAGTCCCGAGACGCGGACCCAACTGGACGAGGCCGCCCGCCGCATCATGACCATCGGCGCGGTGCATCAGCGCCTATACGAGGGTGGCTCGGTGGCTGAAACCGACGCCGGCGCCTACCTTACCGCGCTGCTCCGGGACATGCAGGCCATGCTGGACGGCCCGGCCGAGGACCGCGAGCTGGTGCTGCGGTCCGAGCTCATCACCTTGCCCGCCGACAACGTGACGCCGCTTGGCCTGATCGTGTCCGAGCTGGTGACCAACGCGCTGAAGCACGGCAAGGGCCGTATCCAGATCGAGCTGAAGCGCGCGCCATGCGGCCTGCAAGTCATGGTGGAGGACGAGGGACAAGGCTTCCCCGCCGATGGCAAGCTGCCGAAAGGTCTGGGCATGCGGCTGGTGACGGCGCTGGCCAAGGGCGACTCGGCTACCGCCGTCCAGGTGGACCACAGCGTGCCGCACGGCCGGATTGTGGTGCGGCTGACGCTGTAACGGACGCTGGCGCCCTGGGGGCGTCAGGCGAACTCGACGACCAGCGGCACGTGGTCCGATGGCTGCTGCATTGTGCGTTCGTTGCGGTCTGGCACCGCCGATATCAGCCGCTCCGCCAGGTCCGGGGACAGCAGCGCGTGATCGATCCGCAGCCCTAAATCCCGCGACCACGCGCCGCCCTGGTAGTCCCAAAACGTATAGACCCGCCCGGCTGGCCGCAGCGCCCGGACCGCATCCGTGAGGCCCAGCCACTGCATAGCCCGGAACGCCGCCCGGGTCGGCGGCCGCACCAGCGCGTCATCGGGGGAGATCGTGCCCGGCGCAAAATCCTCGTCGGTCGGGCACACGTTGTAGTCGCCCGCCATAACCAGCGGCCGGTCCGCGTCCAGCAACGCCCGCGCCCGCTCCGCCAGCAACGCCATCCAACGCAGCTTGTAGTCGTAGCCGGCCTCGCCGCCAGAGTTGCCGTTCGGCAGGTAAAGGTTGCCGACCGTGACGCCCTCGACCTCGACCTCGATGTAACGCGCCTGCGCGTCGTCGTCCGGCAGGCCCGGCAATGCTCGGTGCACGACCTCGACCGGGATGCGCGCCAGGACCGCCACGCCGTTGTATGATTTCTGCCCGACGACGTGCGCCGCGTAGCCCACCGCCTCGAACGCCGCCGCCGGGAACTGCGCCGCCTCGCACTTGGTTTCCTGCAACAGCAGCAGGTCCGGCTGGACGCGTTGGAGCCAATCCGCCACCAGCCGCTCGCGGATGCGGACGGAGTTGACGTTCCAGCTAGCGATTTTCACGCGAGGCGGTCAGTCGACGGCGAAGCTGGTCCCGCAGCCACAGGCTGAGGTGGCGTTCGGGTTGCGCACGGTGAAATGGCTGCCCATCAACTCATCGGTGTAGTCGAGCTGGGAACCTGCCAACAGGTCTAGGCTGGCCGGGTCCACCAGCACGCGCGCGGCGCCAGCGCCCACCACCATGTCGTCGGGCTGCGGCGCGTCATCCAGCTCGAACTTGTATTGGAACCCGCTGCAGCCGCCCGCCAGCACCGCGACCCGCAGCGCAGAGGGCCGGCCTTGTGCGGCGACGATCTCGGCCACCCGCTCGGCGGCACGGTCGGACACCGAGAAAGCGGGAGCAGACACGGAAGACGCAGGAGCTTGGGTCATGCCATTATACATAGCGTACCTGCGGCACAGATTGAAGGTGCGCCGTATTGGCGATAAGCACCACCGGCGCGGTCCCGCCGCCTGCAGGGGAGGGGCAGCGCCGGAACATCCATGACCCACGCCGCCTACGCCGTCCGCCCAGACCTGTCCCGTGGCCGCCTGCATCCCGAGCCCGAGGCGCCCGGCCGCAGCCCCTGGCAGCGCGACCGCGACCGGGTGATCCACAGCTCAGCGTTCCGCAAGCTGCAATACAAGACCCAGGTGTTCGTGAACCACGAGGGCGACTATTACCGCACCCGGCTCACCCACAGCCTGGAGGTGGCGCAGATCGCCCGCTCCATCGCCCGGGAGCTGCAACTGGACGAGGACCTGACCGAGGCGCTGGCGTTGGCGCACGACCTGGGGCACCCGCCGTTCGGGCACGCCGGGGAGGATGGCCTCAACAACTGCATGAAGCCGTTCGGCGGCTTCGACCACAACGCGCAGAGCCTGCGCGTGGTCACCAAGCTAGAAAGCCGCTACGCCGCGTTCGACGGCCTGAACCTCACGTGGGAGGCGCTGGAGGGCCTGGCCAAGCACAACGGGCCGCTGCGCCATCCGCCGCCCTACATCGCCGAGTATAACGCGCGGCACCCGCTGGAGCTGCACACGTTCGCCTCGGCGGAGGCGCAGGTGGCGGCGATGGCGGACGACATCGCCTATCACAGCCACGACCTCGATGACGGCATGCGCGCCGGGCTGTTCGGGCCGGACGACATCGCGCACCTTCCGGTGGTGGGCGAGGCGTTGAAGCGGGCGCGCATCAGCAGCTTGGACGTGCCGCCGCCGCGGCTGCGGCATGAGACCATCCGCCGGGTGATCAACGCGTTCGTGACCGACCTCACCACCGAGAGCCAGCGTTTGTTGACGAAGCTCGATCCCGTGAACAGCGACGCGATCCGCCGGGCCAAGCGGCCGGTGGTAGCGTTCAGCGCCGGGATGGCGGAGGCGAACCGGGCGGTGAAGGAGTTCCTGTTCGCCCGCATGTACCGGTCTTGGCGGGTGAACCGCATGACCAGCAAATCCCGCCGCGTCACCGAGGCGCTATGGACCCTGCTGCATAGCGACCCCGGCACGTTGCCGGACGACTGGCGGGCGCTGGCGGGCGAGCAGGACGGGCCGCGCGCGGCGCTGACCGTGACCGACTATATCGCCAGCATGACCGACCGCTTCGCGTTGGACGAACACCGGCGCCTGACCGACCCCTTCATTACCGGATAACCCTTATGTCAGATGATTTGTTCGCCCGCGTGCGGGACGCTGTGGTGGCCGCGCTGCGCAGCATTGTGCCGGACCTCCCGCCCGAGGTTGCGGCCCGGGTGGAGGTGACGCCCACGCGGGAGGCCGCGCACGGCGACATGGCGACCAACGCGGCGATGGTCAGCGCCCGCGCGGCGCGGCAGCCGCCGGCCCGTATCGCCAGCACGTTGGCGGCGGCGCTGGACAACGGCCCGGACGTGCTCAGCGCGGAGCCGGCCGGGCCGGGGTTCGTGAACCTGCGCCTCCGGCCGGAGGCGTTGCGCGCCACGCTGCCGGCCATCCTGCGCGCGAACGAGGCGTATGGCGACGGCAGGGCAGGGCAGGGACGCCGGGTCAACGTCGAGTACGTGTCGGCCAACCCCACCGGTCCCCTGCATATCGGCCATTGCCGCGGCGCGGTGGTGGGGGACGCGCTGGCGAACCTGTTGACCAAAGCCGGGTTCGCGGTGACCAAGGAGTATTACATCAACGACGCCGGCGCGCAGGTCGTGGCGCTCGGCTGGGCGGCGTACTGGCGCTATTTGCAGGCCATCGGCACGCCGTTGACCGAGGACGAGTATGCCGCGCAGGTCCCGGGCGGCCTGCAATACCGGGGCGACTACCTGGAGCCGGTCGGGCAAAAGCTGGCGGAGCAGCATGGCGCCGCGCTGGCCGGACCCGGCGGTGCCGTGGCCGATCCCTCGCTTTGGCAGGACACCGTGCAGGGCTTCGCGGTTGCCGCCATGCTGGCCTCGATCCGTGAGGACCTGGCGGCGCTCGGCGTGACGCCGGACGTGTTCACCTCCGAGCGCGCGTTGGTCGAGGCGGGCCTGCCGGACCTCACCATCGAACGGCTGCGCGCGCACGGCCTGATTTACGAGGGCGTGCTGGAGCCGCCCAAGGGCAAGACCCCGGAGGACTGGGAGCCGCGCGAGCAGACCCTGTTCCGCGCCACCCGCTTCGGCGACGACGTGGACCGGCCGCTGCGCAAGTCGGACGGCAGCAACACGTATTTCGCCAACGACATTGCCTACCACGCCGACAAGGCCGACCGCGGCGCGGACCTGCTGGTCGATGTGTGGGGCGCGGACCACGGTGGTTACGTGTCGCGCATGAAATCGGCGGTTCGGGCCTTGGCGGGCGACACCGACGTCCGGCTGGAGATCGTGCTGTGCCAGATCGTGCACGTGCTGCGGGACGGCCAGCCGGTGCGGATGAGCAAGCGCGCCGGCACCTACGTGACGCTGGCGGACCTGCTGGAGTGGGTCGGCCGCAACGCCGTGCGGTTCACCATGCTGATGCGGAAGCCGGATGCGCAGATGGAGTTCGACCTGGACTTGGCGGTGGCGCAAACCCGGGAGAACCCGGTGTTCTACGTGCAGTACGCCCATGCCCGCTGCCGGTCGGTGCTGCGCGCCGCCACCGAAACATACGGCGCGCTGGACAGCTTGGCGGACGCGCCGTTGGACAGCCTGGTGGCTGAGCCCGAGCTGGCGCTGATCCGCCGCCTGGCAGCCTGGCCGCGTACGGTAGAAAGCGCGGCTTTTGCACAGGAACCGCACAGGATTGCGTTTTTCCTCTATGACTTGGCGGGCGACTTTCATATGCTGTGGAACCGCGGGCGGGATGATGCGGCGTTGCGATTCCTGCAAGCGGACCACCGGGCCGAGACCATGGCGCGCCTTGCGCTCGTGGCCGCGACCGCCATCGTGATCCGTTCCGGGCTCAATGTGCTTGGGGTGGCGCCTGTCGAGGAAATGCGCTGAGCCATGGCCAGGAGTTTCATATGAGTGACCTGAACATCCCTTACCCCTCCAGCGCTCCGCTCCAGCCCTCCTACCGCCCTGGCCGGCCCGGCATGGACCGTGGCACCCGGCGCATGTTGCTCACTGCCGGCGGCCTCGGCGCGCTGTTGCTGGCCGGCATGGGGGTTTGGACGCTGAGGGGCCACGAGCCCGCGGCGGTGCCGGTGATCGAGGCCGATGGACGCCCGCTCCGGGTCAAGCCGGACAACCCCGGCGGCATGCAGGTCGTGGGCGCAGACGAGCAGACCAGCACCGCGCGGGGCATGGCGCCGGCTGCGGAAGTCCCGGCGCCCCAGGCGTTGCGCGCCCAACAGGGAACGCCAGCCGTCCTGTCCGCCCCGCCGTCGCCGGTCGTGATCCCACCGCCAGCGCTCGGCGGGGTCACTCAACCAGCCGCCCAGCCCGCGCCTGCCACTCAGCCCGCACCGGCCGTCCAGTCCGCCGCCGCCCCGCGCCCGGCCGTGGCAGGCGGCGCGACGCTGGTGCAGCTTGCCGCAGTCGATAACGAAGCGGCGGCGCAGGCGGAGTGGCAGCGGCTGGCGAAACGTATGCCGGAGCTGTTGGGCGACCGCCGTGTGGTGGTGCAGCGCTCCGCGCGCGACGGCAAGCCGATTTGGCGCGTCCGCACCGGTGGGTTCACCGACATCGCCGACGCCACCGGGTTCTGCGCGCGCGTGCGGGCAAAGGGCGCGAACTGCTCCATCGCGAGCTTCTGACGCCGTTCTAGGCACTCGGGACATGCGGCCCGCCGTCGTGGGCATCGCCGGCCTGACGCTCACGCCGGAGGAACATGCGCTGTTCCGCCGCCGCCCGCCAGCCGGCGTCATCCTGTTCGCCCGCAACGTCACCGATCCCGAACAACTGGTAAACCTCACCACTGCCCTTCATGCCGCCCTCCCGGCGAACGCCGTCATCATGGTGGACCAGGAGGGCGGCCGGGTTGCCCGGTTGCGCCCGCCCACTTGGCTCGCGCACCCCGCCGCCGGGGCGCTCGGCGCGTTGGACCCCGCCGTAGGGCAGCGCGCGGCGTGGCTGACCGGGGCGTTGATTGGCCTGGACTGCGGCGCCATGGGCTTCGACACCGTCTGCGCCCCGGTGCTCGACCTCCAAGTGCCCGGCGCGCACTGCGTGGTCGGCGACCGGTCCTACGGCAAGGACCCCAACGCCGTCGCGGCGCTCGGCCAGGCGATGGCGGACGGGCTGTTGGCGGCTGGGATGCAGCCGGTGGGCAAGCACGCGCCGGGCCATGGCCGGGCCACCGTGGACAGCCATCTCAGCCTTCCTTACGTGGACGACGCCACCCCCGAGGACATCCAGCCCTTCGCCGCGTGCCGGGCGCTGCCGTGGCTCATGACGGCGCATATCGTGTATCGCGCGCTGGACCCGGACCACCCCGCCACGCTGTCCCAGACGGTGATCCATGACGTGATCCGCGGTCGCATCGGCTTCGCGGGCGTGCTGGCGTCGGATGACCTCGCCATGCACGCGTTGAGCGGCGGCCCCGGCGTCGTGGCGGCGGCTGCGTTGGCGGCTGGGTGCGACATCGCGCTCCATTGCAGCGGCGTGCTGGACGACAGCGCCGCGGTGCTGGAGGCGGCCGGGGACATGCCGGCCCGCACCCGGACCCGCCTTGCCGCCGCGCGTGCCCTCGTTGCCCGCCGCCGTCCGCTCGACCCTGCCGCACTGGCTGCCGAGCGTGCTACATTGCTTTCATGCTAGAAACACTGACCACCATCGCCTTGGCCGCCATTCCCGCAATCGTCGCCATTACCCTGCACGAGGCCGCGCACGGCTATGCCGCGCTGGCACTGGGCGACGACACCGCACGGCAGCAGGGGCGGCTGTCGCTCAACCCGGTGCGGCACATCGACAACGTCGGCACGCTCATCCTGCCCGGGGTGCTGATCCTGAGCCAGATGCTGACCATCGGCCGGGTCGCGTTCCTGTTCGGCTGGGCGAAGCCGGTGCCGGTGTCGGCCTGGCGCTTCCGCGACCCGCGGCGCGGCATGATGATCGTCGCGGCGGCCGGGCCGGGGATGAACTTCCTCCTTGCCTGGCTCGCGGCGCTGGCGTTGCACGGCAGCCAGCACGTGCCCGGCCAGGCCGGCAGCCTGCTGGACGGCTTCCTGCAACTGTTCATCCTGTCCAATTTGGTGCTCGGCCTGTTCAACCTGTTGCCGATCCCGCCGTTGGACGGCGGGCGCATCGTCGTGGGCCTGCTGCCGGAGCGCGCCGCCATGGCCTATGCGCAGATGGAGCGCGCCGGCATCGTCGTGGTCCTGCTGGTGGTGTTCCTGCTGCCGTTGCTGCTGGCGGAGTTCGGCATCCGCTGGAACCCGGTCGGCGAGGCGCTGGAGCGCATCATCCCTTGGGCATTCGGCGTGGTTTACTGGGCGGCCGGGCTGTGACGGATCCGAAGCTGATGCTGCGCCTGGACGGCTTCGAGGGTCCGATGGACCTGTTGCTGGACCTGGCGCAGCGGCAGAAGCTCGACCTCGCGCGCATCTCCATCCTGTCATTGGTGGACCAGTACCTCGACATCGTGACGGAGGTGCGTCTGGAGCTTGCGGCCGACTGGCTGGTGATGGCCGCCTGGCTCGCCTGGCTCAAGTCCCGGCTGCTGCTGCCGGACGCCGGACCGGCCGACGAGGCGGAGCTTGCCGCCGGGGCGCTCGCCTCCCGCCTTCTGGACCTGCAAGCGGCCCGTGCCGCGACCGGGTGGCTGGATGCGCAGCCGCAACTCGGCCGCGACGTGTTCCCCCGCGGCGCGCCTGAGAGCTTCGTGGCGGTGGACCGCACCGGCGTGTCGGCCACGCTGCCGGGCCTGCTGCGCGCCTACATCTTGGCCCGGGGCCGCGCCGCCCCGTACCGGCCCGGCCGTCCCGCGTTCTGGACCCTGGGCGACGCCCTGGCCCGGCTCACGGCCATGCTCGGCCCCCGCCCGGCCTGGACCCGCCTTGAGGAGTTCCTGCCGCGTGCTGAGCAGCCGTTGCAGCGCCGGGTCGCGCTGGCGAGCACCCTGCTGGCCGGGCTTGAGCTGGAGCGCGACGGCCGGGCGGAACTGCGGCAGGACCGGCCGTTCGGCGTCATCCACCTGCGTCCCGCGTGACCGACTCGATGCGTCTAGTGGAGGCGCTGTTGTTCGCCAGCGCCGAGCCGGTCGGCGTCGCCGCCATCGCCCGCGCGCTGCCGGACGACACGGACGCGGAGCCGGTGCTGCACGCGCTCTGCGACCACTACGCCGGCCGTGGCGTGCAATTGGTGGAGGTGGCCGGGGGCTGGATGTTCCGCACCGCCCCGGACCTCGCGCCGCAGCTCACCCGCGTCGTGGCCCGGCCCCGCCGACTGCCGCGCGCGGCGATGGAGGCGCTGGCGGTTATCGCCTACCACCAGCCCGCGACCCGCACCGACATTGAGGACATCCGCGGCGTGAGCCTGGGCCAGGCGGTGATGGACGCCTTGCTGGAGGCCGGGCTGATTGAGCCGCGCGGGCGCAAGGATGCGCCGGGCCGCCCGACGCTGTGGGTCACGACATCAGCGTTCCTGGCGCAGTTCGGTCTCAACACCCTGCGCGACCTGCCGCGGCGAGAGGACCTGGTGCGGGACGGATCGCCGGCTGGCGGTCCCCACATATAGCCCCCTAGCATCGCCCCCGTTTCCGAACCACGTTCCAGCGTGCTACCACACTGGCGGAGGGTCGCTTACCACTATGTTCGATCTAGCTTGGTCCGAAATCGCGCTGATTGGCGTGGTCGCACTGATTGCGATCGGGCCGAAGGACCTGCCCGTCGCGATCAAGGCCGTCGCGGAGATGATGAAAAAAGCCCGGCGCATGGCGTCCGAGTTCCAAGGGCACGTCGATGAGATGGTGCGCGAGGCCAACCTGCATGATGTGCGGGACCAGTTCAACGATATCCGCAACCTCGACATCAAGGGCAAAATCCTGAATGCGGTGGACAGCGACGGCTCGCTTCAACGCACGGTGAACAGCAGCCTGAACACCCCGCCCTACACGCCGCCGCCAGCGCCATTGCCCGAGGTCACGGTGCCTGCGCACGAGCCGCAGGGGACTCCGGACGCGCTGGCCGGGCTGGCGCATGTGCCGGAGCCGACAGCGCCGGCCGCCCCGGCGCCGCCGGCCATGATCCCGCCCGACGTCGTTCCCACGGCTCCGGCGCCCGCCTTCATCCCGCCTGCCGAGGCTGTGCGCCCCGCGCCGCACGCCTGAGCCTAAAGGACCGAACCAGTGGCTACGCCCAAAGAAGACATCATCGACGACAAGGCCATGCCGTTGCTCGACCACCTGATCGAGTTGCGCACCCGGCTGCTGTGGTCGATGGGCGCGTTCCTGGTCTGCTTCGGCATCTGCTACTACTTCAGCGGCGCAATTTACTCGTTCCTGGCGCAGCCGCTGGCCGACATCCTGGTCACCAAGACCGGCCAGAACCGCCGGTTGATTTTCACCGCGCTGTACGAGGCTTTTTTCACCTACCTCAAGGTCGCATTCTTCGGCGCGGCGTTCCTGAGCTTCCCGGTGATCGCGAGCCAGGTTTACATGTTCGTGGCGCCGGGCCTGTACCGGAGCGAGAAAAACGCGTTCCTGCCGTTCCTGCTGGCGACGCCGGTGCTGTTCGTGGGCGGCGCGGCGCTGGCCTACTACTTCGTGTTCCCGGCGGCGTGGACGTTCTTCCTGTCGTTCGAGTCCATAGACGGTGGCGGCGGCTTGCCGGTGCAGCTTGAGGCCAAGGTCAGCGAGTACCTCGGCCTGGTCATGCGGCTTATTTTCGCGTTCGGCATTGCGTTCCAACTGCCGGTGCTGTTGACGTTGCTGGCCAAAGTCGGCATTATATCCTCGGCTGGGCTGAAGAAATACCGGCGCTATGCTTACGTCGGCATGTTCATCATCGCCGCGATTATTACCCCGCCCGACGTCATCACCCAAACTGGCCTCGCGATCCCGCTCATCATACTCTATGAAATTTCGATTCTTACCGCTGGCTGGGTCGAGACTAAGCCGGTGGATGATTAGTGCATGACCTTCGCGCGCTCCGCGCCGATCCCGCCGGCTTCGACGCTGCCATGGCCCGGCGCGGCATCGCCCCGCTGGCGGACCGGTTGCTGGCGGTGGACACGGAGCGCCGCGCTGCCCTGACGACGGCGCAGGAACGGCAGGCCCGCCGCAATGCCTTGGCCAAACAGGCCGGCGCGGGCCGCCGCACCGGCGCCGACACCTCCACGATCGAGGCCGAGGCAACAACGCTCCGGGACGAGATGGCAGCGCTTGAGGCCCGTGCCGAGGCGCTGGACGCCGCCATCCGCACCGAGCTTGAGGCGCTGCCCAACCTGCTGGACCCCGATGTGCCGGACGGCGTGGACGAGACCGCGAACGTGGTGCTGAAACAATCCGGCGAGCTTCGCCCCTTCGAGGCCAAGCCGCGCGAGCACTTCGAGCTGGGCGAGGCGCTGGGCCTCATGGACTTCGAGCGCGCCGCCCGCATGGCCGGCAGCCGCTTCACCATCCTCCGCGGCCCACTCGCGCGGCTGGAGCGCGCGCTCGGCCAGTTCATGCTAGACCTGCACACCACTCAGCACGGCTACGAAGAGGTGCAGGTGCCGTTGCTGGTGAACGATGCCGCCGCGTATGGCACGGACAAGCTGCCGAAATTCGCCGGCGACCTGTTCCGTACCACCGACGACCGCTGGCTGATCCCCACCGCTGAGGTGCCGCTCACTAGCTTGGTCATGGACGAAATCGTGCCCGAGGCGCAGTTGCCGCTGCGCTTCACGGCCTTGTCCGAGTGCTTCCGCTCCGAAGCCGGGTCCGCCGGGCGGGACACGCGCGGCATGTTGCGCCAGCACCAGTTCCGCAAGGTGGAGCTGGTCAGCGTCACCCACCCGGACCACAGCGAGGCCGAGCACGAGCGCATGACGGCCTGCGCTGAGGCGGTGCTGGAGGCGTTGGGCCTGCCATACCGCCGCGTGCTGCTGTGCGCCGGGGACACCGGTTTCGGCGCGGTCAAGACCTATGACCTAGAGGTATGGCTGCCGGGGCAGGGGGCGTGGCGGGAGATCAGCTCGTGTTCCAACACCCGGGCGTTCCAGGCCCGGCGCATGAACGCCCGCCTGCGCGGCGCGGACGGCAAGGCGGCCGGGTTCGTGCACACGCTGAACGGCTCCGGCGTCGCGGTGGGCCGCGCGCTGATCGCTGTCATGGAGACTTACCAATTGCCGGACGGCGGCATTGCCGTACCAGACGTGTTGCGCCCCTACATGGGCGGCTTGGAGCGCGTGGGCTAAGCTGCCACCCCTAGCCGTCCAGCCATGTCCTGGATAAACTGCCACGCCACCCGCCCGGACCGCGCGCCCCGCGTCACCGACCACTCGTTGGCCGCGGCGTGCAGCTCGTCTCGGCCGATCGGCAGGCGGTAGGCGTCCGCGTAACTCTCCACCATCGCCCGGAACGCCTCCTGGTCGCAGTTGTGGAAGCCGATCCACAGGCCGAACCGGTCAGACAACGAGACCTTCTCCTCGGTCGCTTCGGACGGGTTGATCGCGGTGGCGCGCTCGTTCTCGATCATGTCGCGCGGCATGAGGTGCCGGCGGTTGCTGGTGGCGTAGAACAGCACGTTGGCCGGCCGGCCCTCGATCCCGCCGTCCAGCACGGATTTCAGCGCCTTGTAGTCCGAGTCCTCCCGCTCGAAGCTGAGGTCGTCGCACAAGATCAGGCAGCGCCGCTCCTGGCCGCGCAGATGGTTCAGCAGGTCCGGCAACGTGCGGATGTCCTCACGGTGGATTTCGATCAACGCCAGCGCCCCGGCCGTCTCCGCGTTGGCGCTGGCATGGGCGGCCTTCACCAAGCTTGACTTGCCCATGCCCCGCGCGCCCCACAGCATGGCGTTGTTGGCCGGCAGTCCCTGCGCGAACCGCCGCGTGTTCTCCAGCAGCAGCCGCTTCTGCCGGTCCACCCCGTGCAACAGCCCGATCTCGACGCGGGACACCTGCGGCACCGGTTCCAGCCGCCCCCGCGCGGGATGCCACACGAACGCGTCGGCGCCTTGCAGGTCCGGGCGGCCCGGCAGCGGCGGCGCCAGGCGTTCCAACGCCTCGGCGATGCGGGTCAGCAAATCTTGCATTGCGGTTCCTGGGTCCTCCGGACGGGTTGACGGCACGGGCGGCCAAACTATGGTCCGCCCGCATCAACGACAAGCCAGGACCGCCATGTTCATCTCCCCCGCCCACGCCCAGGACCTCCAGGGCATCCTGGGCCCGGTCAGCCAGTTCCTGCCGCTCGTCCTGATTTTCGGCGTGTTCTACTTCCTGCTGATTCGCCCGCAGCAGACCCGAGCCAAGCAGATGAAGGCCATGCTGGCGGCGTTGCGCCGGGGCGACCGCGTGGTGACGGCGGGCGGCATTCTTGCCACGGTGCAGAAGGTGAAAGAGGGTTCGGACGAGATCGAGGTCGAAATCGCGCCGAACGTGCGGGTGACGGTGTTGCGCGACACGATAACGTCGGTGTTGAAGCCGGTCGTGGCGAACGACACGAAGCCCGCGTAAGGCATTCCCCATGAGCGCGGCCAGCGAGGCAAGCCTGCGTGAGTTGAAGTCGCTCACGTCGCTGCGCGGCCTTGCGGCGATGGCCGTCGTCCTGCAGCACTTCTCGGCGACCGCGCAGGAGCACTGCCGGGTCACCATCCCGTCGCTGGTGCCGCACGGCTATGTCGCGGTGGACCTGTTTTTCGTCCTGAGCGGCTTCATCATGTCCTACACGTATGCCGCCAGCTTCCGGGACCATGGGCTTAGCGCCTACGGCCCGTTCCTCGCGCGGCGGGTGGCCCGCATCGTGCCGCTCAACGTGGCCGTGCTGGTGGCGCTTGCCCTCGCTAGCTGGGCCAGCGTCCTGCTGGCCGGGCGCAACATCTTTTTCGACAGCCGCAACCTGGAGTTCGACTTCCTGGCCAACCTGCTGATGCTGCAAGGAATCGGCATCGGCCGGAACCTCAATGGCCCCTCATGGTCGGTCAGCACCGAGTTCGCGGCCTACCTGCTGTTCCCGGCATTCGTCGCCGTGGTGCTGAGCGGGCGCATCCGTGCCCAGTATCCCGCCGCGCTTGCCGTCATTGCGCTGTGCTGGCTCGCGCTGATGCAGCCGCGGCTTGGCATGGCCGTCGAGGCTCCGCCCGGCTCCCTGGTGCGCTGCTTCGCCGAGTTTATCCTGGGCATGGCGGCGTTCCGGCTGTTCCAGGTTCCGCGCGCCGTCGCTATCCTGCGGCGGGACAGCGTCACCATCGGCCTGTCACTGGCGGCGGCAGCGTCGCTCGTGGCCCGCTACGACCTGCCGGCCGTGTTGCTGTTCCCCTTGATCGTGGTCGCGTTCGCCGTGAATGAGGGGTTCGCCGCCCGTGTCATGCAGCTTCGGCTGTTCCACTTCCTGGGCGTGGTGTCGTTCTCGCTATACCTGCTGCATGGCCCGTTCCGGCCGTTGGAGCTGGGCCTGTTGCGCTGGCTAAGCCCGGAACCGGTCGGGCCAGTCGTCGCGCTGGCCTTCGCCTTCGTGGGCGCCTGCTCCGTCATCCCATTTGCCTGGTTGGCCTACGTCGCGGTCGAGCGGCCGGGGCGGGCGCTGGTGCGCTCAATGCTCAGCAGTCCCCGCGCCGCGCGCTCGCTGCCGTCCTGACCTCGGCTCTGACGGCAGCCGGGCGTGGCCACGTTGCGGGGCCACGCCCGGATAGGTGAGCCGCTACGCCAGCTTGCTGGCCGCGAACTCGTAGTTGGCCAGCTTGTCCAGCCAGTTGCCGACATAGTCCGGACGCCGGTTGCGGAAGTCCAGGTAGTAGCTGTGCTCCCACACGTCGCAGCCCAGCAGCGCCGTGCCCTCGCCAGTCGCCAGCGGGTTGGAGCCGTTCGGCGTCTTGGTCACCTTCAGCTTGCCGTCAGCGCCCTGCACCAGCCAGGCCCAGCCGGAGCCGAACTGCCCCACGGCCGCCGCCTTGAATGCGTCCTTGAACGCCTGCACGCCGCCGAAATCCGCGTTGATCTTGCTCTCCAGCGCGCCGGGGATGCTGCCGCCCTGCGGCGACATATTCTGCCAGAACAGGATATGGTTCCAGTGTTGCCCGGCGTTGTTGAACACCGGCGCCATCTCGGCGTTGCCGTGCGCCATCGTCACGATCTCGTCCAGCGACTTGCCTTGCAGCGCCGGGTTTTTCTCCACGAAGCCGTTCAGCGCGGTGACGTAGGCTTGGTGATGCTTGCCGTGATGCAGCTCCAGCGTTTCCTGGCACATGCCGGCGCCGGCCAGCGCGTCGTGGGAGTAGGGAAGGGTGGGAAGTTCGAACGCCATGGCTTTGGACCTCACAATGGTGGCGCAGAGTGGTCGCGCAGGCACCGTCCCTCGTCAAGGCTGCGCCCGGCCGCGTTGCGCATTTTGCCGCCCGCCGCCATCTGCCGGACATGCCTGAGCTGTCGCCGCTTGCCGCCCTGGTCCGCCGCCATGACCCGGACCGCTTCCTCACTGCCCTATTCGCGGCGCCAGACCGGCGGGAGGCGCTGTTCACCCTGTACGCCTTCAACCACGAGCTGGCCCGCGCCCGTGAGATGGCGCGCGAGCCGATGATGGCGCTGGTGCGCCTGCAATGGTGGCGGGAAGTGGTGGAGGGCGCCCGGCGCAGGCACGAGGTCGCCGGGCCGGTGGGGGACGCGCTGGACGCCGGCCAGTTGAGGGCCGCCGACCTGGAAGCCATGATCGCCGGGCGTGAGGCCGAGGCCGAGGGCATCCCCACCCTGGACGCCTGGCGCGAGTACGTGCTGGCCACCGCCGGCGGGGTATCGGTCGCGGCCCTGGCCGCGCTGGGCGTGTCGGCGCCGGAAGAACCGGTGCGCGCATTGGGCGCGGCCTACGGCGCAGCCGGCATCCTGCGCGCTGGCCCCGCCCTGGCCCGGCAGGGCCGCAGCCTGGTGCCGGACGAGCTTGAAGGCCAGCCTGACGCGCCGGAACGGCTCCGGCAGCAAGGCTTGGCTTGGCTGCATGAGGGTGCCCGCCCGTTGCCTCGTGCCGCCCGCCCCGCGGTGCTGGTGGCGGCCCTGGCACGGCGCGACCTTCGCCGGCGCGATCTGGCACCCATTCCGCGCGGCCTGGGCGACCGCTTAGCGGTGTTGCGGGCCAGCGTGCTGGGCTAGGGCGCCACCACCGCGTCCCGCTGCCCGCTCGCGTCCAGCGCCGCCCGGACGAAGCCGGACGCCTTCTGCTCCTCGATGAACGCCGCCACGTAACGTGATCCGGCCGGGCGGCCCTTCGGCGTGCCCATTGCCTGCTCGATTGCCATGAACCGGCCCGGCAACGCGCGCAGCCCGGGTTGCGCGCGAACCAGGGCCTCCTGCGGCTGCCGCACGCCCGCCAGCACTTCGTAATCACTGGCCAGGAACGCCGCATCCGCGTTTTCGGACGGCGGCACCCGCACCAACTCGGCCCGGGATAGCGTGCGGGTCAGGAATAGGTCATAGGCGCTGCCGCGCACTACCACGACGCGCACCCCGGCCGCGTCCACGTCCGCCACGGTGCGGAGTGGCGAGGCGTCCCGTACCACATGGATGCCCTCGATCAGCACATAGGGCGCCGTGAACTCGATGTCGGCCGCACGGAGCGGGTCGATTGCCATGAACGCGATGTCCCACTGGCCGTCGCGCGCCGCCTCGAACACCTGCACGGCGCCGTCAAATGCCAGGAACTCGACCGGAACGCTAAGTCGGCGCGCCAACTCCCGCGCTAGGGCGACGCTGGCGCCGCGCGGTTCGCCCGTGGCCTGGTCACGCTGCACCAGCACCGGGTTGCCGAAATTGAGCGCTGCCCGCAGCGTGCCAGTCGGCGCAAGTTCGGTTGCGGCCTCATGCGCGCTCACCGGGGCAGCCGCGCCAGCGTGCCGGCGCGCGCGGCGACCACCATGGCGTCCGCGTCCTCCTGCCGCAGCAGCCGTTCCGCCACCAACCGGTCCGCCGCGTGCCGCACCGCAAGGTGGTAGCTGACCGGGTTGGGGTAGCGCACCGACAACGGCGTGCGCGGATCGTCCGGCGTAGGCTCGGCCGGCAATGGGACCGCGCCGCCAGCCAGGCCGCACAGCTCGCCCTCCGCGAACCCGGCGCGGCGCAGGTTCCAACCGGTGTAGGTCGCCAGCGGCGCTTCGATCTCCGGCAGGCGGATGCCGTCCAGCGCGTGGCCGTCCGCGTCCACCCGCGGCACCAGCACCGGGTAGGCCCGGCCCGCCGCTGGCGGGTTGCGGTCCCGGTTCACCACCGCCACCCCGTTCACCAACCCGGCATACGGCACGCCGGGCAGGCGCGGGAATGCCTCCGGACTTGGCGTCGCCAGCGTGCCGTGCGCCCGCATGGGGTAGCGGCTGGCGGGTGGCTCCACGTCCTCCCGCACCCAACCGTCCAATGCCGTCAACAGCGCACGCAGCGCCGGGCCGGGGTGCAGCGGGTTGCTGGGCATCACGCAGGCGGGCTGCGGCTCCGACACCTGGCCCGGCGTCGTCGAGTGCGGGAACCCTGCCAGCATATACGCCCGCACGTTGGGCGGCAGGTCGACATGGAAGCCGCGCGTGTCAGTCACCACCAGCGCGGCGCGCGCCTGGTAGGCCTCGCTGTCGGTATCGACCTGCATGATGCGCGGGCAGGTGCGCGCCGGCCCGCACTGCGCCAGCAACCCGTCGGTCATGCCCGTCAGCGCGTCTGTGGTGCTGGCATAGGTGAACGGGAAGCCGTCGCCGGGGAACAGATGGTCCTCGTGCTGCCGCGAGAAGCGGCCGGGCTGCGAGAAGCGCGCGTTGGTGAAGCTGCGCCGTGCGCCGGAGATGTACGGCAGCATGGCCTCGAACACCGGACGCCCAGCCTCGTCGTCATTGAAACCCTGGTACAGCATGTCCTTTAGGAACCGGCCGCTCTGTGAGATGCCGATGGCATAGGCGTGGCTGGCCTCCGGCGCGTCCCCGCGCGCCAGCGGCGTGCCGGCATCCCAGCGCAGGTGCGACACCAGGTCCCGCACCGCCGCCATGCCCATCCCGCCGGCCACTGGGTCCCGCGCCGTGTAGGCCAGCTCATAGATTGCTCCGGCGTCGAAGCCTTCGGGCCGGGTGATGCGGATGCGTTGCGGGTCCAGCAGCTCGAACTTGAGGCCCGCCGGGGCCTGCCGCGGGTCCGCCTCCCGCGCCCGCACCGTGAGCCGCAACGAGGCCGGGTCAGCGACGGGGTAGCCGAGCCGCTCGGTCACTGGGTTCGTGTTGTGGTCCCACACCCACTCCTCCCGCGACGGCCCGCTCAGCCCCGGGATGGTGGGCGCCTGCAAGCCGAGCACATCCGGCGCAGGCGTCACGTCATGCTGCCAACCGCTCCAGACGATGCTGTAGCCCTGGCGCATCAGGAACCCGTTGCCCGCGTCCGCCGCCTGCCGCACCGCGTTGCCCGGCGGCGCGTCGTTCAGCGCTGGCAACACGAGCTTCCGCCCGCGGTTCACTACGTCATACAGCAGCACGCCATTGCCGCGGTGCGGGTCGGTTGGCCGCAGGATCACGACGTCCGACGTGGCCTCCACCAGCCCGTCCGCGTTGCGCGGCGCTTGGGCGAGGTCAACGATCACCGCGTTGCGCGGGTCGGCCGGGTCCAACCCGATGGTGGCGCGAGCGGCAACCCGGTCATAGGTGCCGATGGCGCCGAACGTCCGGCCCTCGAACGCCGGGCTCTGCACGTCCTGCACCTCAAGCCGCAACAGCTTGGCGTGCGCCGGGGCGACGCAGAGCAGGCACAGCAGGATGACGCGAAGCATGGGCGGTCCTTCCCCGGTTTGCGCGAAACGTGCGGGTGTAAGAAGGGTTTGACAACCCGCTTTGCCGTGTGGAACGGCCTCGTTACCCCAAGGCGGGCATCGACGGCCCAGTCTCCTGAACGCGCTCCAACACGCGCGCGGCACGAAGCGCCAGGTCGTCGCGATACAGCGCCGCCGCCAGTTGCACGCTGCGCGGCAGGCCGCCGGCGCCCAGCCCCATCGGCACGGCGATGGCGGGCTGCCGGGTCAGGCTGAACGCGAAGGTCCACGGCGCCCATTCCTGCCACAGCGCCCGCATCGGGTCCGTCGTCGCGGCGTCGGCCAGCATCGGCGGCCCAGGAACAGTTGGGCACAGCACCAGGTCGAACCGCTGGTGGAACAGCGCCATGCGGTGCGCCGCCTGCACCCGCGCCGCCTCGGCCGCCAGCAGGTCCGCCGCGGTGAACCCTGCGCCGGCCGCCGCGACCTCCCGCAGGCCCGGGTCGAGCAACTCGGGCTGCGCCGTTGCGGCCACCTGCGCAGCAAGCGCCGCCGCCCAGACCCGGCCGAACACCAGGGCCGTGTCCGGCAGGCCCGGGTCCTCGTCGTGGACTTCCGCCCCGGCGTCCGCCAGCGCCTGCGCCGCCGCCTCCACAGCCGCAACGCTGTCCGCATCCACCGGCGCGTCGAAGCCCGGGTGGCGCAGCACCGAGACGCGCAGGCCCTGGACGCCCTGCTCGATCCCGTCCCGCCAGTCCCGCGCGTCGTCCGGCAAGCAGAACGGGTCCCGCGCATCGAACCGCGCCATGGCCGACAGCATCAGCGCCGCGTCCCGTACGGTGCGCGTCATCGGCCCGGCCACCGAGACGTGCCCGAACGCGCCCAGCGGCCACTGCGGCACCCGGCCGAAGCTCGGTTTCAGGCCCACCACGCCGCACCACGCCGCCGGGATTCGCACGCTGCCGCCGGCGTCGGTGCCGATGTGCAGCGGCCCGAACCCCGCCGCCGTCGCTGCGCCCGCGCCGGACGAACTGCCGCCCGTGGTCCGCCTGGGGTCCCACGGGTTGCGGGTAATGCCGTGCAGCGGGCAGTCGCCGGGCGTTTTCCAGCCGAACTCGGTCGTGGTGGTCTTGCCGAGCACGACTGCGCCGGCGGCACGCAGGCCCATGACGCTTGGCGCGTCGGCCGGGGCGGGTTCCGCGGAGGTGGTGCGGCTGCCGCGGCGGGTGGGGAAGCCGGCCAGGTCCACTACGTCCTTCACGGTGCACGGCACGCCGTCCAGCGGCCCGATTGGCCGGCCAGCGCGCCACCGCTGCTCGCTCTCGCCAGCGGCCTGCAAGGCGCGGGGGTTCAGCACAGCGAAGGCGTTGAGCGCCGGGTTGTGCCGGGCGATGCGCTCGGTGATGGCCTGCAACGCCTCAACCGGGCTTAGCGTCCCGCGGGCATAGTGTTGCAGCAGCGCCTCGGCGGACATCGTGGCGGGATCGGTCATGCAGGAGTCCTGTGCGGCGTAAGCCAACCCATGGTGGCGTTCGGTTCGGCGTCGGTGGAGGGCAGGTACGGCTTGATGTCCAACAGCGGCGTGCGGTCCACGCAGTCCAGGAACCGCACGCGCAGCCGTCCCGGCCCGTTAGCGCCAAGGAACTCGACCACCGAGAGGCCAATCGGGTTGGGCCGCAACGGCGCCCGGGTGGCGAACACGCCGCGTTCCTCCCCATCGAACGGCGGCACGATGCGCAGGCCGTCCGCTTGCGGACCCAGCCAGTACAGCAGGATCAGGTGGGAGAAGCCGTCCAGCCCCAGCAGCCCGTCGCGGTAGGCGGAATCGACCTCCGCCACGCACTCCGGCGCAGGGTTCGGTTGCCGCCCGTTGCGTGGACAGTCGGCCAGCGAGGCGAACGGGGTGCGCAGGCGGCCGACCGGGCGAACGATCACCCTTGCGCCACGGCGGCGGACCACGGCGACATCGTGTCGCTGACGCCGGTGCGCGTCCCGTCCTGCATCCAAATCAGGTTCGGACAGGCGAAGTTGACCGGCAGCACGCCGTGCTCGACCACCTCGGTCGGGCCGTCCGACCGCAGCGCGCGCAGCACGTCCGGCGGCAGGCGTTGGTCCGCGTGGACCGTGTCCGCGTCCGACACATCGATGCGCGGATGCTGCGCCGCCGCCTGCGGCTCCATGCCGAACTCCGTCACGAACGCCAGCGTTTGCAGCACCGCCGCCAGGATGCGCCGTCCACCCGACGCTCCCGCCGCCAGCACCGGCCGGCCGCCGTCCCGCAGGATGACCGGGCACATGTTGGTGAGCGGACGCTTGCCGGGCGCGACCGAGTTCGGCTGGTTGGGCCGCGGATCGAACCACATGACGCCATTGTTCATCAGCACCCCCGAACCCGGCAGCACCACCCGGCTGCCCATGGACGACAGCAGGGTCGAGGTCATGGACACCATGCCGCCATCGGCGTCGCACACCGTAAGGTGCGTCGTGCAGCTCTCGGCCGCCTTCGGTTCGGCGTCGCCCAGGCCGGCCAGGCGCTCGGCATACGCGGCCTTCATCGCGCGGGCCAACGACACGAACCACGCCGCGTCCGGCGTCGCGGTAGGCGCCAGTCCGTCCAGCACGCGCACGAGCGTCGGCGCCGCCGTGAGCCCGCCCGCGAGCTGCAAGGTCCGGCCGCGCCACGGCGCTTCCAGGTAGGGCGTCGTCCGCGCCACGCAGCCGCCGAGGTCGGCCGCGTCCAGCACGCCGCCCATTGCCGCCACATCGGCTGCGACGCTGGCCGCCACGTCGCCCTCGTAGAAGTCCCGTAGCCCGGCCCGCTGCAAGCGTTCGAGCGTGTCCGCGAGCCGGCCGAGCAGGAAGTATCCGGGGTCGCCCTGGTAAGGCGGCACCGGCGGCAGGCCGTTCGGCAGGTAGATGCGCGCACTCTCGGGGTACAGCCGCAGCACCGCGGCGGCGTTCGCGACCTTCAACGTGGTGAACCAGTCCTGCGCCAGGCCGCGCCGGGCCAGGGCGACCGCGGGCGCCATCACGTCCGCCAGCGGCAGCTTGCCCCAGCGCTCGTGCATGGCGGCGTAGCCGGCAACGGCGGACGGCACCGCGAACGACAGCGGCCCGTGGATGTTGGCGTCGCCCTCCACCTCCGGCCAGGGAAACAGGTCCCGCTTCTCCCGCCCGGTCAGCCGGAACCGGCCCGCGTCCAGGCGGCCCGGCGCGCGTGGCCCGAAATCCACCACCTCCGCGCGCCGCTCCCCGGCCGGATGCACCAGCGCGAAGCCGATGCCGCCCAGCCCGCTGTTCCACGGCTCGGCCGCAGCCAAGGCGAACGCCGTCGCCACCGCCGCGTCCACCGCGTTGCCGCCCGCGTCCAGCACGGCGACGCCCGCCAGCGCCGCGTCGCGCGACTGCGACACCACCATGCCGCGGCGTCCGCTGGCGGCGGGTTTGGTGACCTGCCAGTTCTGCGTGAGGTGTGGCGGCGGTGCGTAGGTCATGCAACAACTCCTGGACGTGGGTGTTGTAGCGGTTGACACCGAACTGTCGCTAGACGCATCGCTGTGCCGGATGTCAGCCGACACCAGTGTTTCCAGGAGGCCAGGAATACATGCCCGACCGCCCTCGCGTCAGCTTCGTGGTGCCCGCCTACAACGAGGAGCGCCTGCTGCCCGCCTGCCTCGCCGCCATCAAAGCGGAGATCGAGCGCAATGGCTGCACGGCGGAGATCATTGTGGTGGACAACGCCAGCACGGACGGCACGCGGGAGGCGGCGCTGGCCGTGCCCGGCGTCGAGGTGGTGTACCAGCCGAGGAAGGGCCTGGTGCCAGCCCGCAGCGCCGGGTTCGAGGCCTCGCGCGGCGTGCTGGTGGCCAACATCGACGCCGACACCCTGGTGCCCGAGGGCTGGCTCGACCGCGTGCTGGAGGCGTTCGAGCGGCAACCGAAGCTTGTGGTGCTGAGCGGACCCTATGATTATTACGACGTGCCGCGCTACATGCGCACCGCCGCGCGGGCGTTCTATGGCATGGGCTATATGACCTACCTGTTCAACAAACGCGTGCTCGGCGTCGGCTCCATGGTGCAGGGCGGCAACTTCGTGGTGCTGCGGGACGCGATGGCGGCGATCGGCGGGATCAGCGACCGGTTCACCTTTTATGGCGAGGACACCGATATCGCCCAACGCATGAGCGAGGTCGGGGACGTCACCTTCACCTACGCGCTGCGGGCCAAAAGCTCCGGCCGGCGGCTGCAAGGGGATGGCATGTTGCTGACCGGGGTGCGCTATGGGGCAAATTATGTGTGGGCCACGTTTTTCCGGAAGCCGTTCACGACCGCCTGGAACGACTATCGTTAAGGTTGTGTGCCGCCAGTGATCGGGGTTGATTGGGGCACCACGAGCTTCCGTGCGTTCCGCCTGGAGGGCCTCAAAATCCTGGACCGGCGGGACAGCGCGCAGGGCATCCTGGCCGCCCAGGGCCGTTTCGCCGAGGTGCTGCGGGACGCCATCGGCCCCTGGCTCGCGGATGGCGAGACGCGCGTGCTGATGTCCGGCATGATCGGCAGCCGCCAAGGCTGGATCGAGGCGCCCTACCTGCCGTGCCCCGCCGGCGCCGCGGACATTGCCGGTTCGCTGACTCCGGTGCCGTTCGCGGGCGCGCAGGTGCTGCTGGCGCCGGGCCTGTCAGCCATTGACCCGGACGATGTGCCGGAAGTGATGCGCGGCGAAGAAACGCAGGTGCTGGGGCAGCTTGCCCGCATCGGCCCGGATGGGCTGGCGTGCCTGCCGGGCAGCCACTCGAAGTGGGTGCGGGTGACGGACGGGCGGATTGCCGGGTTCACGACGCACCTGACTGGCGAGGCGTTCGCGGCGCTACGACACCACACCATCCTGGGCCGGCTGATGCCGGAGTGCCCGCATGACGCCGAAGCGTTTCGTCAGGGCGTGGCGCGCTCCGGCGAGGCTGGCGGGCTGTTGCACCATCTGTTTGGCGTCCGTGCCCTGGGCCTGTTCGGAGCGCTGCCGGAACCGGGCGCCGCGTCCTATTTGTCTGGCCTGCTGATCGGGCACGAGGTCCGCGCCGCCGCTCCGCAGGGCACAGTCCACTTGATTGGCGCGGCCAGCCTGTGCGTGCTGTACCACCAGGCCATCGCCGAGTGCGGCGGCCAATCCGTCACCTTGGACAGCGACGCGGCGGCGCATGGCCTGGCCGCCATTGGGGAACATGCCGCATGGACTTAGGCGCGTTGCTGCAAGCCTGTCCGCTGGTCGCGATCCTGCGCGGCATCCAGCCCCATGAGGCCGAAGCGGTCGGCGACGCGCTGGTAAGCGCCGGGTTCCGCATCATCGAGGTGCCGCTGAACTCGCCCGACCCGCTCGACAGCATCGCCCGGCTGGCGCGCCGCTTTGGCGAGCGGGCGCTGATTGGCGCCGGCACGGTGATGCGGACGGCGGACGTGGACGCGGTGGCGGCGGCGGGCGGCCGGGTGATCGTGACCCCGCACGCCGACCCGGCCCTGGTGCGCGCCGCCAAGGCGCAAGGCCTGGTGACGATGCCCGGATTCTTCACCCCGGCCGAGGCGTTCGCGCTGCTGGACGCCGGCGCCGACGCGTTGAAGCTGTTCCCGGCGGAGGGCGGCAGCCCGGCCGTGCTCCGCGCCCTCCGCGCCGTGCTGCCGGCCGGCACGCGGGTGCTGCCGGTGGGTGGGATCGACGCCTCCAACATCGCTGCCTGGCGCGCCGCCGGTGCGGCCGGGTTCGGCATCGGCTCGGCCATCTACAAGCCCGGCGACAGCCCGGCGACCGTCACCGCCAAGGCGAAAACGTTGCTGGACGCGCTCGCGGTTCCCAAAAGCACGCCAGGCCTTACTAAGGAGACCGCCTGATGTTCCAACGCGCCGGCGACATCACGATGCACGTGCAGGTGGACGGTCCGGACGGCGCTCCGGCCCTGTTGCTGCTGCACTCGCTCGGCACCAGCCTGCACGTATGGGATGCCCAGGCGCGCGCGCTGGCCGGGCCATTCCGCGTCATCCGCCCGGACCTGCGCGGGCACGGCCTGTCCGAGGTCACGCCGGGACCGTACAGCATCGAGGGTATGGCCCGGGACGTACTAGCGTTGCTCGACGCGATGGGCGTGCAGCAGTTGCACGTGGCCGGGCTGAGCATCGGCGGGTTGATCGCGCAGTCCATCGCGCACCAGGCGTCGGACCGCGTGGCGTCGCTGATCCTGTGCGACACCGCGCTCGCGATCCCGCCGCCGCAGCCATGGCTGGACCGGGCGGCGCTGGTGCGCTCGGAGGGCATGGCGGCCGTGGCGGAGCCGGTCATGGCCCGCTGGGTCACGCCCGGTTTCATGCAGGACCCCGCCGCGCTTGGCCTGCGCGCCATGCTGCTGCGCACCGATCCGGAGGGCTATGCGGGCGCCGCCGAGGCCATCGCCGCCGCGGACCTCACCGCCTCCACCCGCGCGCTTACGGTCCCCGCTTTGGTGCTGGTCGGCGAGCACGACGAGTCCACGCCGCTCGCCAGCGCGGAGGCGCTCCAGGACGCGCTGCACGGCAGCCTGGCGGTGCTGCCCGGCGCCGCGCACATCCCGACTATCGAGGTGCCGGACCAAGTCACCGACGCGATTCGCCGGTTCCTGCTGCCGGAGGCCGCCGACACCTACGAGGCCGGCATGGCGGTGCGCCGCGCGGTGCTGGGCGGCGCGCATGTGGACCGGGCCGCCGCGGCCGTCACCGACCTCGACCGCGATTTCCAGCACTTCATCACCCGCACCGCCTGGGGCGGCGTCTGGACCCGGCCGGGCCTGGACCGCCGCACCCGCAGCCTGCTGACCATCACGATGCTGGCGGCGCTCGGCCATCACGAGGAGCTGCGCCTGCACCTCAACGCCAGCCGCAACACCGGCGCGAGCACAGGGGACATCACCGAGGCGCTGATCCAGGTTGCGGCCTATGCCGGCATCCCCGCCGCCAACAGTGCGGTGCGCATTGCCAAGGAGGTGCTTTCGAACCCGCCCGCTTGATGGCGTCGCGCCCTGCGCCCATGCTGCACGCCAAAGCCGGGCTGACCCGGCGGGGAGGCTCGGTCCATGGCGCAGGTGTCCGTTCGCAAGGTCGTCAAAGCCTATGAGGGCGATGTGCAAGCCGTCCGCGGCATCGACCTCGAAATCGCCGACCAGGAGTTCGTGGTGCTGGTCGGGCCAAGCGGGTGCGGCAAAAGCACCACGCTGCGCATGATCGCCGGGCTGGAGGAAATCAGCGGCGGCGAGATTTGGATCGGCGGCAACATCGTGAACGACGTGCCGCCCAGGGACCGCGACATCGCCATGGTGTTCCAGAACTACGCGCTGTACCCGCATATGAGCGTGTTCGACAACATGGCGTTTGGCCTCAAGCTGCGGAAGCTGCCCAAGCACGACATCAAGGCCCGCGTGGACGAGGCCGCGCGCATCCTGGACATCGTGCCGCTGCTGGCGCGCAAGCCCAAGGCGCTGTCGGGCGGGCAGCGGCAACGGGTCGCGATGGGCCGGGCCATCGTGCGCAACCCCAAGGTGTTCCTGTTCGACGAGCCGTTGTCCAACCTCGACGCCAAGCTGCGGGTGCAGATGCGCACCGAAATCAAGAAGGTGCACCAGACCGTCCGCACCACGACCATCTATGTGACGCACGACCAGGTGGAGGCCATGACGCTGGCGGACCGCGTGGTGGTGATGAACGGCGGCGTGATCGAGCAGGTCGGGCCGCCGCAGGAGCTGTACCACCATCCCAAGACCCGCTTTGTGGCCGGGTTCATCGGCAGCCCGGCCATGAACTTCCTGCCGGCCTACCTCGACGGTGCGGCCGTGCGGTTGGAGGACGGCCAGGCGCTGCCGCTGCCGCCGGCACGCGCCGAGCGGTACGCCGCTCAACGCGGGCAGGAAGTGCTGTTCGGCCTGCGCCCGGAACACCTGACGGAGCCGCGCGAACAGGGCCGCGCCACGGCGCCGTTGCTGGCGCAAGTGGACGTGGTGGAACCGATGGGCATGGAAACGCTGGTGCATTTCTTCGTGGCCGGCACGCCGGTGGTCGCCCGCGTGGACCCGCAGACCGCGGCGTCGCCGGGCCGGCCGCTGCCGTTGATGGCGGACATGAACCAGATGCACCTGATCGACCCCAGCAGCGGAGCCGTCATATGATGCAGGACCTGAGCGGACGCGCGGTGTGGATCACCGGCGCAGGAACCGGCATCGGCCGCGCTATGGCGCTGGCGTTCGCAGAGGCAGGCTGCCGCGTGGCGATCACCGGTCGGTCCACTGAAACGCTGGCCGAGACGCAGCGGTTGATCGAAGCGGCGGGCGGCCAGGTCATGACCGCAGTGGCCGACGTGACCGAGCCGCATGACGTCACCCGCGCCCACGCGGCTGTGGTGGCGGCGTATGGCGACCCGGACATCCTGGTGAACAACGCCGGCGGCAACGCCAAACGACGCCACTGGGCCGAGTTGTCCACGGAGGACGCCGCAACGGTCGTGGACGTGAACCTCAAGGGGCCGTTCCAGTGCTCCATCGCGGTGCTGCCAGCCATGCGAGCGCGGCGCTCCGGCATGTTGATCCATACCGTGTCGGTGGCCGGCACCGGCATCTACGCGGTCTCCGGCCCGGCCTACACCGCCAGCAAGCACGGCGCCCGCGCTATGTCCGCCACCATCAACGCGGAGGAGGGCATCCACGGCATCCGCAGCGTCTGCATCAACCCCGGCGAGGTCGCGACGCCGATCCTGGACACCCGCCCGAAGCCGCCCACCCCGGAGGAGCGCGCCAGCATGATCCAGCCCGAGGACATCGCCGCCGCCGCGGTGTTCGCCGCCCGTATGCCGCCGCGCACCTGCATGGCCGAGATGACCATCACCCCCACCAACAACGCGTTCTACCGCGCCACCGCCCACGCCATCGCCGGGATGTCCCGCTGATGGACGCCCCAGGGGTGCAGACGCAAACCGTCGCGGTCGGCACGCTGCAGGACTTTATCGGCCGCATCTTCACCGCCGCCGGGTGCGACGCGGGCGAGGCTGGGCGGATCGCGCATCACCTGCTGTCCGCGAACCTGGCCGGGCATGACAGCCACGGGGTGATCCGCGTGCCGCGCTATGTGCAGTGGCTGGGCGAGGGCCGGGTGCGGGCCGGGCAGTCCATCACGGTCGTGGCCGAAACCGCGACGCACGCGGTGGTGGATGGCAACCTGGGCTTCGGCCAGACCACCGGGCCGCAGGCGGTGGACCTTGGCATTGCCAAGGCGAAGGCGGCCGGGCTTGCGGTGGTCACGCTGCGCAACTCCGGCCACATCGGCCGCATCGGCGACTGGGCGGAGCGCGCCGCGGCGGCCGGTCTGGTGTCGATCCATTTCGTGAACGTGGGCATGGGCGAGGTCGTGGCGCCGTTCGGCGGCGTGGACCGTCGGTTCGGCACCAACCCGCTGTGCATTGGCGTGCCGCAGCCGGACGGCCCGCCGCTTCTGCTGGACTTTGCGACCAGCATGGTGGCGGAGGGCAAGGTCCTGGTGGCCAGCAACGGCGGCAAGCCGATCCCGGACAACGCGCTGATCGGCCCGGACGGCGCCATGAGCGGCGACCCGCGCGTGCTGTATGGCCCGATTGACAACACCCATGTCCGCGATCCTGGCAACGGCCTGGGCGCACTACGCGCGTTCGGCGACCACAAGGGGTCCGGCATCGCCTTCATGTGCGAAATCCTGGCCGGCTGTTTCGCTGGCAGCCCCACCGCCGGGCCGGTGCCGGGCGGCAAGCGCGGCGGGATCGTGAACGGCATGCTGTCCATCTATTTGGACCCTGGCCACTTCGGCGCAGCCGGCTTCGCCGAGACCGCCCGTGCCTACGCCGAGTACGTCCGCGCCTCCCGTCCCGCCGAGCCTGGCCGTCCGGTATTGGCGCCGGGCGACGCCGAAAGCGCCACTCGCGCCACCCGGCTGCGCGACGGCGTGCCGTTGCAGGCGGAGACCTGGACCGCGATCAAGGACACCGGCGCAGCACTGGGCCTGCAACCGCCGGATTAGCTTATCGGATTGAAGAGACCATTCGATCCGATAAAGCGGCCTGCAAAACAGCAGCGGCGTGTCCATGCTCGTCGGTCCACAAGGCGCTCAAATCGTGTGACCTGTCGGCTGCCGTGGTCAGCGCCGTGCCATCATGACTGGCGGTGGCCCGAAGGCTTGCGTCAGCCTTGGCCGGCATCACACAACCTTGTCACATCCATAAGACGCAGCCATGTCGCCGTCCGCCCGTTGAAGCCTTTATCCATTGGAGGACCACCATGAACGACAAGTCGCAAGCATCCAGCCGCAAGGATGGCTTTGGCACCGAAGGCATCGGTGAGAACGGCGACGGCAGCATCGGCACGGCTGGCTCAAGCGCGGGCGGCACTGGGGCCACGAGCACCGGCGGCAACCAGCGCGGCGGCCACAAGGTCGAGGGCGCCAGCGGCGAGGAGGAGCACGGCGCTCCTGGCCGCCGCAGCCCGGCCAACAAGCAAGGCCTCGACGGCAACATTCAAACGGACTGAGGCACCCATGCGCCCCCTGCACATTCTCGCCTTGGCGGCCCTGGTGGGCTGCCCGGCGCTGGCGCTGGCCCAGGCCAAGGACGCCACGCAGTCTTACGACCGCGCTACGTCTGGCAGCAGCAACATCCGTAACTTCACCCTGCGCAACACCGCCGCCAACGCCATCTCGGACGCCCGCGTGCGCCTGTCCGACGACAGCACCCGCGTGCTGACGGAGAAGGGTCCGATCACCAAGTCCCACAGCCAAACCTTCGCCGCGCCGAACAAGGCTTGCGTGACGGAGGTGCAGGTGCAGTTCGAGGGTGGGCGCACCCTGGAGGCCAAGGGCATCAACAACTGCACCGCGCAGACCATCGTGGTCGAGGACGGGCGTATCCTGGCGCAGAGTTCCCCGACCGCCGGGCCGCCTGCGCCGGTGCAAATCTCGCCGGCGAACTAGGGGTGCGAACCAGATGGAGGGAACCGTCTGGTTGACACCCCAACGTTGTCCAGTGGGCTGGTTCACCTAACGCTTGGGAGCCGGGCGTTAGGATCGGATCACCAGGAACCGGCGTGACGGGCCGGCAACCCAAGCTAAGCTGATCTGCGAGCCAGCCGTGCATAACCCGATGGATTACAAATGGAACGAACGCCACCGCGAGTTTAGAGCAACACAGACGGAGGTTCATGAGGGATGACAGGTTGGAACGTGATAGCGCTCGGAGCGCTTATAAGCCTCGTCTGGACCGGTTCACCTCCTGTCGCGGAGGCCAAGGCCCGGCATCAGGCAACGACGCACGCCCAGGCGCACGAACGGCATCGCGTGGCCGGGCCGCATCGGGGACGGCGCGCGGCAACCGCCCATCCCGGCCGCGTGCAGAGGGGCAAGGCGTCCATCTACGCCGCAAGCCTCAGAGGGCAAAAGATGGCTGATGGCACGCCTTTCAACCCGGCATCGAACGCAGCCGCGAGCAAGACCTTGCCGTTGGGAACGACGGCTCGGGTCACCAACCTCAAGAATGGCAGGACGGCGACGGTCCAAGTGCGCGACCGGGGTCCGTACAGGGCGGGCCGCATCATCGATGTCAGCCCCGGCACTGCGGGCGCGCTCGGGATGACGCAGGAGGGCGTCGTACCTGTCGCGGTTGCGCCGTTGCGCATCGCCAGGACCGAGTAACTGAAGCGGACCGCATGGACCAACGATAACGTCGGAGGTGTTGAGCACGTGGTTTCGGAGCGTGTTGCTTTGCAGGGAAGCCCGTACAGCCTCGACCAGGCTCAGCTCAGGGCTTTAGGGCAGCGAGCGTAACGGTGACGATAGTGCCGGACCCGCAGCCCGTACCTGCCAAAGCGTGCAGCGCTTCAGTCAGCGAGAGAGGAAGCTTACGCTGTCATAGCTGCTGTGGGCGTGCTCCAGCGCCTTGAGCAGGCAAGCAGCCCCAGTGAACGTCTTAGGCTCACAGCCACCATGGGTGTTGGTCGCAGGGGCTTCAACAACCCATCCCTCCACAGCCCCGGATGCAGGATAAACCATGGCGTGTGCAGAACGGTTCTCTACTTCGTGCGGCAGTTCCATTGTAATCCCTCCGAACCTCTACCGCATTGCAGCATAGTCGAACACTTGCACTTGGACTACAACTATCTCGAGTTGTTACAATCGGGATACCGCCGTCATCGTGTTCAATCCCAGGTTGTTTGCAAACGGCCCGTTTCCACCTATCAAAGATAGCAGGCTGTTTCCGCTGGACTAAGCCGTAGAACCAGCAAACACGTTCTTCTTGATAACGGCCACCGAAACTAGCGAGACGGTCTCGTCCTTCATCAAGCCCTTTGTGCTCATCGGACAGGGGCACCAGCGAAATCCTTGTGGTGGCCAGCCCCGCCGTCCCGCTAGTCGCGGTAAAGCTCAATTTCAGGACGCACGGCGCTTTTTTGCCATTCCTACACGAAATCGAGCCGATGCCTCCCGAACTCGGCGCAGCCCGAATCGTCACCCCTGCAAATCGCACTCTCCCATCGAGCCATGGGGTGCCTGTGCAAAGTAGAGGCCAACGAAGCGTTCGCAGGTGAGCGGTCAGGCGTGCGGCGGCTTGCCCTCCATCGCGCCTTTGCCCTGCGAGCCGCCCAGGCGCGCCCGGGCCTTCGCCATCGCGGCCAGGCTGTCCGCCGAGAGGGTGGGAAGGTTCAGGTCCAGGCGCTCCATCGTGGCGATCAGGATGGCTTGGACCAAAGCGCGCGCCACCGGTTTGCTGTCGGCCGGCACGACATACCACGGCGCCGTGTCCGTCACGGTCGCGGCGAATGCGGCTTCGTAGGCTGCCTGGTAGTCCGGCCAGCGGTTGCGCGCCACCAGATCAGCCGGGTCGAACTTCCAGGCCTTGGCTGGGTCGTCCAGCCGGGCCAGCAAGCGCTTCTGCTGTTCTTGCCGGGAGATGTGCAGGAATACCTTGGCCAGCGCGCAGCCTTGCCGGGCCAGGTAGGCCTCGAACGCCGCGATGTCGGCCAGTCGGTTGTCCCAGAAGTCCGGGCCGACCAAGCTGTCCGGCAGCCCCAGCCGCGCCAGCACGTCCGGCTCCACGCGGGGCACCAGAACGTCCTCGTAGTGGCTGCGGTTGAACACGCCCACCATGCCGCGCGGCGGCAGGGCGCGGTGGATGCGCCACAGGAACCCGTGCGACCGTTCCTCTGCGTTGGGCGCCGCGAATGACGTGACGCGCAGGCCTTGCGAGTTCAGCCCGGCCGCAAGCCGCTTGATCGCGCCGTCCTTGCCGCTGGCGTCCATGCCCTGCAGCAACAGCAGCACCGACGAGGCGCGCTGCGCATACAGCTTTTCATGCAACGCCTCCAGGCGTTCGGCACCGGTCTGCAACAGACTCTCTGCCGCGCTTCTGTCCAGGCCCATGCGGTCCGCCGGGTCGCGCTCGGCCAAACGTATCCCACCCGGCGGAAGCCGGCACCGCGCCACCAGAGCCGCACGATCAGAAGTTGCAGGGTTGGAGCTAGCCATGGGTCCTGTCCCGGGTGGGCGGGTTGGTCGCGCAAGGGGTCATTGGGTTCCAAACTGATCTGGGGCGGCGCAGCTTACACGATCCCGGTGACGCTAAACACCGCCCGGCCCGCTGCCTAGCACTACCTGGGCACTTCCAGGTTTGACCGGCGGTCACCACCTTGCGGCTT
>CAXTCN010000041.1:0-40158 GCA_964242575.1 uncultured Acetobacteraceae bacterium
GTGAGCCCGCACCCTACCCCGACCACGCCAGCCTTCCACGATTTTGCATGGTCTCCTTGCAGCGCCATCGCAGCTGGCCCGTAGGCCGCCGACACGCGTAGCAGATCGCGCAGCCGCAACCCGGACAGACAGGCTTGCCGTCCGTCTCGGGCCAGCGCAGGCGCAAGAACGCGTCCTCGACCCCACAGTCAGGCATGCGCATGATCTTGGCGGCATTGAGCGAGCGCGCGCTGACAGAAAGCAGGAAGTGCTGCGCCATGGGACCAATCACGAGAGGACAAATCGGCATCACCAGCCGCCGAGTACAAGCCCAGTTTCGCCGATGGCAGCAGCTACATAATATCGGAGTAGCCCGCTGCCCGCCTCAGGTCGTCTGTGGCGCGGCCGCCCACGCCGCGATCGCCTCCTCGGTAACCCAAACCGTCAAGCTTCCGCGCTGGTACAGGCCCGCGTCATACGCCGCCCAGTTCGTGATCTTGATTTTCTGCTTGGGAATGTGATGGCGGCGGTCAACTTGAAGGGCGAGATGGCATCCAGGGTCAGACAGGGACGAACCTGCTACCCCGGCCAGGGCTCGAGCGCCACCAACCCGATCCCTGCAACAACGCCGCGTCAAGCAACTCCGCCGCATCGCAACCCGTTACAAGAGACGCGGCGTCAACTACCTGGCCATGGTCACGCTCGGTACGACCCTGCTATGGCTGTCACTGTCGTTTGCAGACACGCCATAGCAGATCGGAGTGCTTCGTCACAGCTCAGGCGCGGAGGCGCATGGCGATAGGCCGCATCGGCGCGCCGGTCGCGCCTCGCAGGCGAATGCAGGCGCCCATAAAGGCAAACTCAAAAACACGGTCTTCAGCGAGTTCCTCCAGAAAGGCGATCTCCAAGATTGGGACGCCAGCCTCAGCGAGTAGGTAGGTGTGGACGACCTGCCAGTTCTCCGGGTCGGCGGAGGGCGCCTGCTCGAGGCAGTGATTATCGGCGCCGATCATAATTGCACCAGCTTTGGCCAGGAACTCCGCGCCTTCCCGGTTCAAGCCGGGCGGGTTCGGCAGGTAGGTCGCCTTATCCGGCCAGAGCCGCATACGGCCCGTGCGGATCAGCACCACGTCGCCAGCCTGCAAGTGCGTCTCTTGGTGCTTAAGACAGGCCCGTAGATCCGCTTCACCGATGCCGTAGCTCGGCGGCAGAACATCGACGCCAAGCAGCGCCGCAACATCGAGCAGCACGCCGCGCGCTAGGATCGGCGGATGCTTGTCGGCACCTGACTTCCGCCAGGCGCGGCTGCCGAGATGCTCTTCCACCGCGAAACCGTTGAAGATTTTGCCGTGGTAGCCGAAGTGATTCAGCGCATCGATGTGCGTGCCGGTATGCGTGTACATCGAGATAGCGTCGCCGGAATAGGCGACCAATTCGTTGCCTGCCGCGCCGACGCCCATGACGTCGTCCACCCGCTCGCCGCCCGGCGTATGGGTCATCCAGATTTGGTAAGGCTGATCGCCAGCAGCAAACCAGCCCGGCATGCCAACGAAATTGTCTACCGACAGATCATAAATCTTGGTCGGGTCGGCGCGATCCATAATCTTCTGCCGCGATACGGCGTCGATCAGGTTCAGCATGCCAATTTCGTCATTCGCCCCAAAGGGACTTGCAGTCGCCTTGCGGAAAGCCGCGGCATGCGCGGCAATCTTGCCTTTGAGGGCTGCTGAAACAAAACAATCCGAGCACATCAACGACTCCTCAGGCAGGCTGTGTTGTCCGCTACATGGGACCTGGAACGAGGGCCGCAGGGCGAACGATGCAGCCCGGCTGAGCCGGGCTGCATCACCAGCCGTATCGGCCATAAATGTAGCGCTGGAAGGAGAGAAGATCGGCGCAGCGAAGACTGCGCGCCGCTACAACGTCGCCCCGCTTGATGGCTAGAATGAGCTCGTCTTGAATGTGCAGTGTGAACTGCAGGAAACCTTCGTCGTGTGGCATCCCGCCGCTCAGCGCCTGCGCCAAAAACGGTGCGTAGCGGAGATAAAGCCGAGAGACGATTTCGATCAGCAGGGGAGATCCGGAGCCGCGGACTAGATCCATATTCCAGTGCATCAGGGCCTGTATGGTCGGCTCGAGATCTACGCCGAACCGGTGCTGGCGCAGTGCACGCGTGTGATCGTATAGCCTCGTCGCCTTGTCGCCCGGCAACTGTGCGGCAAAGCGCGCCGCCGCCTCGCCCTCCAGCAAGAGCCGCATGGACCAGATGTCGTCGGCATCGTGCCGACTTAACACGGGAACGCGGATTGAGCGACCGGGCGCCAGCTTCAGGGCCGAGAGGCCAACCAGCCGACTCACCGCGTCGCGGACCGGCTGCATGCTGGTGTTCAACGAGATCGCTAAGGTGCGCAGACTAAGCTGTGTATTTGGTAGCAGGCGACCGCTTAGGAGCTGGCTTTCCAGCTCCTGATAGACCTTTTGCGAAACAGTGGCGTTGTCCCCGCTTTGAGGCGGCTTCGAGCTCGCGGATTTGACGAGTGACGAAGTTGCTGGATGCGGAATCATGGTGCTCTCTCAGAACGCCTGACGTTTTCAGGCGCGAAGCAATTTGCCATCTTCGCGTGCTATCAGGAAGCCACGTCTCTTCTGGAGAAGGTCGAGATCGCCTCGTCATGGCAAAATGCGGCTCGACGTCGTCGGCCCTATGCCTGGACGGCCTCGCAATTCTTTGCAAGCCGATGAAGCTCCGGAGTGGCCAAGTCCATGGTGCGGGCGAAGTGGTCGATTGCCTCGTCACAATCGCTCTTGGTGATGCACAGAGGCGGTGAGAACGAGACGACCTCGATGAACGGCAGCGCGCGCACCATAAGGCCTTGCTCCAGCGCCCTGCTGGCAACGAGCCGGTGCGGGTAGCTGGTCGCCTCGAACGGCCGCCGTTTCGCGCGGTCGGCGGTAAACTCCACGCCGATCATTAGGCCCTCGCCGCGGATCTCGCCGATATGCTCATGGTCGCCAACGCGCTCGCGCAAGCCCTGCAGCAGGTATTTGCCGACGACGGCCGCGTTGACTACTAGGTTCTCCGATTCCATGATGGCGATATTGGTGAGGCCGATAGCGGCACCGACTGGATGCCCGGAATAGGTGAACCCGTGCATCACAGGCCCATATTCCGGTGAGGCCTTCTCCAGGACATCCCAGACCCGCTGCGAGATCACCGAGGCGGAGACCGGAAAATAGGCGCTAGTAATACCTTTGGCTAAAGTGATCATGTCGGGCTTGAGATCGTATAGGCCGGTGCCGAACCAATTGCCCGTACGCCCGAAACCGGTGATCACCTCGTCGGCGATCAGTAGAATGTCATGCTGAGTGAGAAGCGCCTGAAGACGCGAGAAATAGCCGGCGGGCGGCAACAGGACGCCGCCAGTGCCCATGATCGGCTCGGCGATGAAAGCTCCGATCGTGTCGGCGCCCTCATTTTCGATAATCACCTCGATTTCGGCGATCATGCGGTCGCAGAATGCCGCCTCGCTCTCGTTTTCGTTAGCAAACCGAAAGAAATGTGGGCAGCTGGTGTGGACGATCCCAGACAGCGGTAGGTCCCAAGCCTTGTGATAGCTAGGGATGCCGGTGAGACTCGCCGCCGCGGCGGTGAGACCATGATAACCGCCAGTGCGCGAGATGATCTTCTTCTTCGCCGGCTTGCCGCGCAGATTGCTGTAGTAGCGGACGAGCTTGTAATTTGTATCATTGGCGTCTGAGCCTGAGCAGCCGAAGAACACCCGGCTCATCTTCGCCCCGGTACTCTCGTGCAGAAGGTTTAGAACCTTATCGGCCAGGCGGATGGCTGCCTCGTTGGACGACGAGCCGAACAGATGAAAGTAGTTGAGATCGAGGATGGCCTGCTTAGCCGTCTCGGCGATCTCGGGCCGGCCATAGCCAATGTTCACGCACCACAGGCCACCGGAGCAATCGACCATCTCGCGCCCACTGTGATCACGAAGGCGCACGCCGTGTCCGCTCGCCATGATCTGCGGACCCTTGTCTAAATGGGTCGCAATGGACGTAAGAGGGTGGAACAGGCTGTTCCGGTCCATGTCTTCAAGCGTATAATTTGTGTGGCTGTCGCGAGCGTTACGGTCCAGCATCGTCTATTCACCTGCTGAAGTTGATTACGACTGTGATCACAATTCTGTCGCGAAGCGGTAGCTCCGTCAACTGGAAGTCAACGCGTGTCGAGCTTGACGAACAGGAACCAGAAGAAGAGCCCCATGAGGGGTAGGGTTACCGCCAAGACGATCGTCGTTAGCGAGAAGATGATCGGCACTTGGGACTGTTGCGACGCGGCCATCGCCCAGTTGTAGATCGGCATCGTCGTCTCGACGCCGCGCAGGAAAAGCGATCGCAGCAGTTCGTTGAACGAGAGGAGGAAGCCGAACACGCCGGCGCCAAAGATTCCCGGGCGGAGCAGCGGCATCTCGATGTCCCAAAAGCGCCGCCAGGGCGTGGCGCCCAGGTCCTCGGCCGCTTCGAGCAGGCGCAGATCGAACCGGCTGGCGATCACCAGAACCAACAAGAGCGCGAAGGGCAGGGCCCAGATCAGCTGCGCCAGAAAGATTGACCATAGGCCGAGCTTCAGGCCGAGCATCGTGCGCAGGAAAATGAACAGCGCGGCACCCATCGTGAGGCCCGGCACGAAGAGCGGCAAAAGCGTGAGCAGCAACACCCCGCCCGGTCGGCTCATGCGGGTAATAGCGCGCCCGACCATCGTGGCGACCACCATACAGACGATGGCGACGAGCAGGCTTAGCACAATGCTGGTATTGAGCGGCGCGATCCAGCGGGGATCTGCGGCCAGGGCCTGATAATGACGCAAGGTTAGTGGAAATGGCATGCCGGATAGCGGGCTCGCCGCAAAAGACATAACGCCCAGCCAGATCAGCGGAATGTAGATCATGGCGATGGCGAAGAAGCCCGCTACCTGGGCAACACGTGACCAGCCGCCCCACTGACTCGCCCGCCTCCAGAAGGTGCTGGTGCGGGCCATGTGAGTTTGCGCCCTGGTCAGGGCGAGCGCATCGGAACTTACGGTCATCGTTTCATAGCTTGAAACACCGTCGCCATGTCAACGCGCTTGTGACTAATCGCAATCAGCGCCGTTAGACAGAGGCCAAGCAGGGCGATGACAATGGTCGAGAGCGCGGCGGCCGTAGGATATTTGAGTTCCTGCAGCGCCGAGTTCACGGAATTGCCGAGGAGGTTGACAAAGCCGCCACCCAACATCTGCGGCTCTACAAAAGCAGCCATGAGCGGCACTAGGGTGAAGATGACGCCGGCCATGATGCCCGGAAGCGACAATGGCAGGATGACGTGGAGCAGGGTCTGAGCAGGGCTCGCTCCCAGGTCGCTGCTCGCCTGGATATACTCGTCATCAATGAGCGTCAGAATCATAAATAGTGGAAAGACCATGGTGGGGAAATAAGAGCCGAGCATGCCGAAATGGACCGTGAACTCGGAGTAAAGCAGCCAGCCGATCGGCTGGTCGATCACGCCCAGCCACATCAGCACTGTGTTGACGGTGCCGTTGGTCCCCAGGATCGAGCGCCAGACAATGATGCGTGAGGAGGTGTCGAGGAAAAATGGAATCGTCAGCAGCGTAATAATCAGCGCCTTAATCATCTTAGACTTGCAGCCTTTGGCAAGCCAGAGCGCGAACGGAAACGCTAGAAGGAATTCGATTAACGTCATGGTGAGGCCGATCCGCAGCGTCCGGACCGCGGACATCCAGCGTCCTGAGTCGATTACCGCCTGCCACGTTGCGAAACTAGGTTGGTAAACGATGCGATAGGACTTCACTTGCAGGAAGCTGAAGCCGACGATGACGATAAGCGGCAAAAGGACCAATGCCAACCAGGCAATTAGGAAGGCTGGCATTCCCAGGTTGGAAAGCTTGAGCAGGCTAAATGCGCCGCTCCAAGAATGCCGCCTCGAGAAGCTTGCTGCTGACATGGCCCGAAGCTCTCCGTCGTTTAGGTAGTCGGGTCGGCGGGCTGCTGTCAGTCCCCGTAGTTGATCAGGCGTCGAGGAACCGCTGCCATTCTTCTTCCATCGCCGAAGCGTTAGTCGGTGTGGTCTTGCCCCAGAATGGCTTCTTGAACTTGCGCGTGACTTTGTCGTCGGTCTGTTTCATGTCTTTAACGTCCTCCGGCGACCAGCCGTTATCGACGGCATATTGCACGCCGAGATCCATGTTCGGACCGGCGTAGCCGCGCTCCTTGGCCTGGTAGGCCCGGTATTCCCCGCCAAGAAAGTAGTTCAGCAGCTTGTAAATGTTGTTGACATTGCCCCTTTTCATGGCTTTCGTGTGAACGTAGGCGCCGTGGCCCCACTTGTAATAGCCTTCCACTGTGAAGGCATAGATGACGGTGTTGGCCCCAAGCGCGTTGTTGGCCTCCTTTGTCGCCGGCTCCCAGCAGTTGATCATGTCGACCTCTTTATTGGAGAGGAGTTGCACCTGCTCTTCGAAGGCTGAGAAAATCGTTCGGAACTGGCCGGCTTTCTTGCGCGCGATCAGGTAGTTGGCGACCTGACGGGCCTCTTCCTGGGTCATGTCCGCCGGATCTTTGATCGTCGATTTGCCGTGATGCTTCAAGTAGTTCGCGGCCTCGCTCATCGATTGCAACCAGCTGCGGTCAATGGCTACGCGCCCCTTGACCTTCTCGCCCTCGAAGAACGTGGTCCAGGGGATCTCGTCGAGGCCGTTGGGATTAGCGTCGATCGCTGCCGGGAAATATCCGAAGGCATCGCCATTGCCGATCACCGGCACGCCGTACTGCTTGTCGTCGGTGCGCACGGTATCCGATCGCTTCCAGTTGTCGCTGGTGCGCTCCCAAAGCTTGAGCTCTGGATGGTTCTCGACGATCTCGGCGTAGTAGCCTGCGGGACCAAGCACGTCCTGTGTACCTCCGTCGAAGATAAACAGGTCGTGCGTTTCGCCAAGGTCGTTCGACATGACGTCGCGCATGAAAACGCCGATGTCGGCGTTCGTCGGCGTGTATTCGACTTTGACGCCGAGACTCTTGGTCATGATCGACCAGTCCTTGAGCTGCGCCGTGGTGACGCCGTAGCCTTTGACCGGGGTGTTGCCCTGGGCCCAGGCTTGTTGGCTCAGACCGATGGTTGAGCCCGCGGCCGCAATGCCCACCGCGCCGAGTGCACCCTGCATCAGCTTGCGCCGAGTCAAATTCAGGTCATGCTCGCCAAACAATATTTCCGTCATTCGTCTTCCCCCCAAGTATTTCCTTATATCCCCGTCACGACTGCGCACAGTCGAATTCAGGCGCTCATGGCCACGCAATCGGTTTGCTTCCACCAGATGAATCCCTCGCCTTCCATGGACAGAGAGGAGACCCATAGCCGAGCTTTAAGCTGGCCAACCTCGGTGATGACGGTCCGGTCCAGGTACTTGCCCTTGTAGATGGCGCCGTGTAGGCGGCCGGGCAGCACGTTGAGTCCAGTGTCGCGTGGCACCTGGTTGCCGATGTGCAGACGCTCGGCGCGGACAGCCAATACAACCTTATCGCGTGCGGAGGGTCGGTTCTTACCCGACCATTGTGCAAGCAGATTTGCCCCGCCGATGCGGACGAGGGCCTGTTCGCCGTCCATGGAGACCAGCTCACCATCGAGCAGATTCTCAACTCCCATAAAATCGGCGACGAAGCGGCTGATGGGACGGTCGAAGATCTCGGCCGGCGGGCCGGTCTGCTCGATCTTTCCTTGCCGCATAAGGAGGATTCGGTCGCTCATCGTAAGCGCCTCTTCCTGGCTGTGCGTGATGTAGACGAACGTCATGCCGAGCCGCTTGTGGATTTCCATGAGCTCCACCTGCATGTCCATGCGTAGCCTCTCGTCCAAGGCCCCCAAAGGCTCGTCGAGCAGGAGGAGCGCGGGGCGGGGCGCCAACGCTCTGGCGAGGGCGACGCGCTGCCGTTCGCCGCCGCTCAGCTGATGGATCTTGCGATCATACTTATCGGCCAGGCGGACGAGCTGCAGCGCTTCCTTCGCTCTCGTCTGGCGTTCAGCGGCTGGGACAGCGCGAACCTTCAGGCCGTATTCGACATTCGCCCCCACCGTCATATGCGGGAACAGCGCATAAGACTGGAACACGGTGGTGCAGTTGCGGTCGAAGGCGGGAACGTCGCTCACATCGACCCCGCTCAGCCGCAGAGCATCGATTTTGTATGGCTTCTCCAGCCCGGAGATCAGGCGCAGGAGCGTCGTCTTTCCCGAGCCGCTCTCGCCCAAAATCGTTAGGAACTCGCCGGGAGCGGCTGAAAACGTCACGTGGTCGAGAGCGATGATGTTGCCGTAGGCGTGGACGGCGTTGACGACTTCCAAGATAGGCGGCTCACCCACACGGTGTTCCACCTGTGCCACTTTGGACGAACTTCCGCCCCGTGCGCCGTCGTGTGGAATTGCGACAACATCCTGAACGTGCGCCATCTGACTCCTCTCACTCATCTCGGGCTGACCAGAGCAGCCGATTCCCATCATCGCATGGCGCGATCACACTCTTTCCCTTGCCGGGCCAAGCCGTCTGATGACGCAGCCTCGCCTTCATGCAGCCTGCGCTGCAATTACCGCGCCAATGCCGAGAAGCTGGCTGGCCGTGTGAATGCCGTTTACGACGGCCGCCCGCGATACCGGGAAGGCCTCGTAGAGCATCGTGCAGGGCACGAAACCGCGGCTGGTCGCGTCGTAGCAGAGTGCGCCGTCGCTCTCCACGAGCTTTGCGATTATGGCGTGGCTATCGTCGCCGGCATTGTTGGCGATGGCGCAAAGTGGCGCCTGTAGGGCCGCGGCGAAGATGCGGCCTACCAGCCGCCCCGTCAGGTCATTGGGTAGCGCGGCTTTCGCTTGGCGCTCGGCATACACCAGAGCTGAGCTGCCGCCAGGCAGGACACCGCCCGCCTGGGCGGCGCGCACGGCCGCCGACGCAGCTTTCGCCCTGCCCTGACGCTCAGCAATCTCACTTTTAGTGCAGCCACCAATGCGGATTGTGCCAATTCCTGCGGCGAGCCACGCAAGACGCTTCTGATGCTGCTGCCGGTCAAAGCTCAGATGCTTCTCGCGGGCAATCGCCTTGCGGATCTCGCGGACTCGCAGGCTCACTGCGGCCGGATCGCTGCGTCCGCCATACAGGGTCGTGCCGGTTGCGCTGATGCGGATTTTGTCTGCTCGTCCGGCCATCTGCGGCCGCAGATGCGCAAGGCTCGTTCCGAATTGCTCGGCAATGACCATGCCGCCCGTCGCGATGGCGATGTCGTCCAGCATCAGCTGCCGCCAAAGGCCGGCACCCGGAGCTTTAACCGCAGCGACTTTGAAGCCAGCGCGCTGCTTGTTGACGACGAGCGCTGTCAACGCTTCCCCCCCGACATTCTCGGCGATGATGACCAGCCCGCGCTTGACCTTGGCGATCATCTCCAGCACCGGTACAATTGGACTGAGTTCGTTCAGCGGCGCCAAATGCAGGAGAATCAGCGGATTCTCGATCTCCACACACTGTCGCTGCTGATCCTCGACGAAATGGGATGAAATCCAGCCTCGGTCGAAATGCAGGCCCGGCTCGAATCGCACCTCGTCGCCGGTGCCATGGCCCTCGCGGATCTCGACGACGCCGTCAATGCCCGTTTGGCCGTGCGCATCGGCAATCAGCCTGCCGATTACGGCATCGCCGTTAGCGGCCTGGGTGGCGACGCGGACGAGCTGTTCGTCGCCTCTCACCGGAACGGTCATGGACTCCAGCTCACTCACCACCCTGCGACAATGTACGTCGATGGCCGCCTGCAGCGTCGCTGGAGCGATGCCGGCGGCTATCGCCTGACGCCCGGCATTGACCGCCGCCCGAGCGATCACTATCGCGGTGGTGGTGCCATCGCCGACCTGATTGCTGATACGCCAGGCGAGCTCGCGCATCGCTTGCACACCCATCTGCCGCTCGCCGTCGAGTAGGTCGAGTTCCTGGGAGACTGCATGGCCGTTGCGCAACAGCAGCGCAGGCGCATGTGAACGGCCGACGAGCACGGCGCGGCCGGCTGGCCCTAGCGTGATCGACACCAGATCGGCAACGAGGTTTATACCTCGCACCAGCTTCCGGTCGACCCCCTTATCTACTCGGACAGTCTTTGCGGCCATATCGGGCGAGTCCTCTGCTGCCTCAACCGTCGCGTCGCGTCCTAACTCTCTTGCGCCGCGCCAGTCCCAATGTCGTCTAGCGGGGAGCTTGCCACTGTGATCACAGGATGGGAAGCTGTTGAGGGTCAATTAAGTAGGCATTCGATGATGCGTCTGGCGTGCGACACCGGAGGTACGTTCACTGACTTGGTTGTTGAGGACGATCATGAGATACAGCTGTTCAAGGCATCGACGACGCCGGACGATCCGGTTCGCGGCGTGCTGGACGCGCTTCAACTCGCGGCGACTCATTACGGCCTAGAGCGCAGTGAATTCCTCAGCCATGCCAGCATGTTCATTCATGGCACGACACGCGCGATCAACGCGATACTGACCGGCAACACCGCCAAAACAGCCTTCCTCACCACTGAAGGCCATCCCGACGTGCTGGTAATTCGCGAAGGCGGGCGCATTGAGCCGTTCAACTTCACGGTCGCTTATCCTGAGCCCTATGTGCCGCGCCGGCTGTCATTCGAAATCCCCGAGCGGGTGGATGCCGAGGGTCGTGTGGTGACGCCGCTCAATGAGGCGGCGGTCCTGAACGTGATCGAGCACCTCAAGGAACTCAAGGTCGAAGCCGTCGGCGTCTGCCTGCTCTGGTCGGTCATGAACGGCGCGCACGAGCGACGCATTGGCGAGTTGCTCGCCGAACGCTTGCCGGACGTTGCGGTGACGCTCTCCCACGTGCTCAATCCGACCATCCGCGAGTATCGCCGAGCATCCGCTACGGTGATCGACGCCTCGCTCAAGCCGCTGATGTTCAGGTACCTCGACGGGCTCACGAACCGCCTGCGCCAGGCGGGCTTTGCCGGCCGCACCTTGATGGTCACCTCGCAGGGTGGCGTGATGGACGCGGAGGCCGTGGCGCGCGCGCCTATCCATTCCATCAATTCCGGCCCGGCCATGGCGCCTGTTGCCGGACGTTTTTATGCGAAGCGCGATGGCGGCCACTCGATGGCTATTGTGGCCGATACAGGCGGCACCAGCTACGATGTAAGCTTGGTGCGCGACGGGCGTATCCCGTGGACGCGTGAGACGTGGCTCGGCCAGCGCTTTCGCGGCCATATGACTGGCTTCCCATCGGTGGACGTAAAGAGCATCGGCGCCGGTGGCGGCTCTATCGCCTGGGTGGACAGCGGCGGCCTGCTCCAGGTCGGCCCGAAGAGCGCCGGCTCCACACCAGGGCCGGCGGCCTACGGCAAGGGTGGCACCGAGCCGACCGTGACGGATTGCTCGCTCATTCTCGGCTACATCGACCCGGACTTCTTTCTGGGCGGCGCCATGGCACTGGATCGCGAGGCCGCGGTCGCCGCCCTTGAAGAAAAGGTCGCCTCTAAACTCGGCCTGCCGGTCGAGGAAACGGCCGCAGCGGTGTTGGCGCTGGCGACAGAAAAGATGGTTGGTGCAATCGACGAGATCACCATTAACCAGGGCATCGACCCGACCACAGCGGTGCTGATCGGCGGTGGCGGTGCGGCCGGCCTGAACGCCGGCGCGGTCGGCCGGCGCCTGGGCTGCGCCGGCGTGCTCATTCCTGAAACCGGAGCTGTGCTGAGCGCGGCCGGCGCTCTGATGTCGGAGCTCTCTTCCGAATATGCGCAGATGCTGTTCACCACCAGCGACCGCTTTGCCTTCGACAAGGTCGACCAAGTGCTCGCTAGATTGGCAAGCCGCTGCGAAACCTTCGCCGAAGGACCCGGCGAGGGTGCCCTGGACGTGATCACCGAGTTCTCGGTGGAGGCCCGCTATCCTCACCAGATATGGGAGATCGAGGTGCCCATCGCCTCCGGCCGGGTCTTGCTCCAAGCAGATCTTGATGCTCTGAAATCGGCGTTTCACGAAACGCACAAGTCCATCTTTGAGATCTCCGACCCGGCGTCTGAGGTCGAGTTCGTGACATGGCGCGCCAAAGTCCGGTGCCGCCTGCGCGAAGGTGGCTCCGGCTTCCTGCCCAACCCCAAGGACACAGGACCGATGCTGACGGCCCGCAAAGTCTATTTTGGCGCGACTGGATGGGTCGAGGCGCCGGTAACGCGCTTTGAGGCGATGCGGCCGGGCGAGCCGGTGGCCGGCCCAGCCATCATCGAATCTTCCTTTACCACAGTGGTGGTGGATCCCGGCACCGTGGCCGTGCGCACAGAAGGTGGCGGCCTTCGTATGACCTTCTAGGAGGAAAACCGATGAACTCTTCGGCCCCCTTTCAGGTCCGGAACGGTGTGCGCACGGCGATCCTCCCCAGCCGCATGGAAACGGTCGCCCGCAAGATGCAGAACACGCTGTTCCGCATGGCCCGCTCGGGCATTCTCAACACCGCGCACGATTTCTCCTGTGTGATCCTGACAGCCGACTGCCGCACCCTCGCAGCGGCGGAAAGCCTGCCCGTGCATACGCTGGTTGGCCCGGACCTCATGGACAAGGCGGTCAAGAAGCACCACCCGGCGCTGTCCCAAGGCGACTGTTTCCTGCACAACAGCCCTTACAAAGGGAACTCCCATGCCGCCGATCACTGCCTGATCGTGCCGGCCGTCGTTGACGACGGCGTGCTGCGCTTTTTCGTGCTGGCCAAGGCGCATCAGGCGGACTGCTCGATCACACCGTGCCGGCCAACGCCGGCAGTTTTCGGCGGATCGAAATCCTGGCGCGGGAAAATTGTGTCGTCGGCATCCCGCGCCACCCGCATTCCTGTTCGGTGGCGACCACCAACCTTGCCGACCGCGTCGCTAACCCAGCACAGCGCGGCATTGCCGAGATCGCACCGGGCTTCGGCATCGCAGAGACCAGGCCGATCATGCCGCCCGCCATGGGCGTCATCTCGGGCTGCGACCCGTGCAACCGACGGGACCATCAACGCCGCCAAGGGTGCCCGCGGCGAGGGCTCGCCGTGCCGTGCGCTGAAGCGCGAGCTAGATGACAGCGAGACCGTGCTGCCGGCCTGCTACGGCGTCACTCTGGCGCCTGGCGAACGGGTTATATCACAGTCCTCCGGCGGCTACTGCTCGCCGCTCGACCGCGATCTAGCACGCGTCTTGCATGACCTGCGCGAGGGCTGGATCAGCGCCGCACGGGCATTCGGGTTCTACGGCGTCGTGACAGTCGGTAGCGTGGCCGAGGACTCGCTGGCCGTGAACAAGCGCGCGACTGAAGATCTTCGCGCTTTCATGCGTCCGGCTCACTAACAGGCAGGAAATCAAATGGACGCCATCGCAAGGCAGCAGAGCCTGGCACGCAACAGCGTGCGTACCGCAATCCTCTCCAGCCGTATGGAAAGCATTGCCCGCAAAATGCAAAATACGCTCTTCCGCACCGCGCGCTCCGGGGTTCTCAACACCGCGCACGATTTTTCCTGCGTTGTCCTCACCGCTGACTGCCGCCTGCTCGCCTCGGCGGAGAGCTTGCCGATTCATACGCTGATTGGCCCAGACATTATGTGCGAGACGGTCCGAAAGTATCACCCGAAGTTGCAAGCGGGCGATTGCTTCATCCATAACAGCCCGTATGAAGGCAACTCGCACGCCGCCGACCACTGCCTGATCGTACCGGTTGTCGACAAGGGCGGTGTTCTGCGCTTCTTCGTGCTTGCCAAGGCACACCAGGCAGACTGCGGCAATTCCCGCCCGACGACCTACATGGGACACGCCGCTGACGTATACGAGGAAGGCGCTCTTATATTTTCGGCCGCCAAGATTCAGTCGCACTACAGGAACAACGAGGATCTGATCCGCATGTGCCGGGCCCGTATCCGCGTGCCCGAGCAATGGTGGGGCGACTACCTGGCGACGCTTGGGGCCGTGCGGATTGGCGAGCGTGAGCTCCTCGATCTGGGCAGCGAAGTCGGCTGGGACATGCTCGACGAATATGCCGAGGCTTGGTTTGACTATTCGGAGAGGAAGATGGCCGACGCAATCGGCCGCCTGCCGTCCGGCAAGGTGATCGTCCATTCTGCGCACGATCCGTTCCCGGGCGTGCCAAACGGCATTCCGGTGAAAGTCGGGCTCGAAGTCGATGCGGAAAACCGCAAGATCACCGTCGATCTGCGCGACAATATCGACTGTCAGCCGAGCGGCCTGAATCTTTCGGAAGGCTGCGCGCGCACCGCCGCGATGGTCGGCATCTACAACAGCATCCTCGATCACACCGTGCCGGCCAATGCCGGCAGCTTTCGGCGGATCGAAATCCTGGTGCGGGAAAATTGCGTCGTCGGCATCCCGCGCCACCCGCATTCCTGTTCGGTGGCGACCACCAACCTTGCCGACCGGGTCGCCAACCCCGTACAGCGCGGCATTGCCGCAATCGCACCGGGCTTCGGCATGGCGGAGACCGGGCCGATCATGCCGCCCGCCATGGGCGTCATCTCGGGCCGCGACCCACGCAATGGCGAGCTTTTCGTCAACCAGATCTTCCTCGGCATCACCGGGGGTGCCGGCACTGCGGTCACCGACGGTTTCTTGTCGATCATCCACGTCGGCAACGCCGGTCTGTGCCGCCAGGATAGTATCGAGGTCGACGAGCTACACCACCCGCTCTTCGTGCAGCGACGCAATCTGATCGCCGATAGCGAGGGAGCTGGCGAATTTCGCGGGGCGCCGGCCGCCTATGCCGAGTTCGGTCCGATCGAGGGCTGCACCATGGAGGTGCTCTACACCTCGGACGGCACGATCAATCCCGCTGTGGGTGCTCGCGGCGGTAAGCCCGGTGCGCGCTCCGACGCTTTCAAGCGCGAGCAGGACGGCAGCCTCACCCGACTGCCGTCCTGCTACGGCGTAACGCTGCAGCCGGGCGAGACGGTGGTGTCGCATTCCTCTGGTGGCGGAGGGTATGGCTTGCCGTCGCAGCGGGATGCCGAGCGCGTTCTCCATGATGTGCGCGAGGGCTGGATCAGCATAGAGCGGGCACGCGACGTCTACGGCGTCGCGTTCGCCGGCGCGGGCGAACAGCTTGCAATTGATAGAGTAGCAACGGAAGCGTTGCGCAGGCGCCTGGCAAATTGAGCCGTGCTCGCCCTGCGCCCCGGCGTGGTATAGCAGGATAGCGCGTCGTTCGATGCCGAGGCGGTGCGCGCCAACATCGAGCGCTACCGCACGGTCTCCTACAGCGCCCGCAGGGTCGAGCTGAAATCGTTGACCGGCGTGGATGTCGTGGATCCGCTGACGGTGCGCATCCGCCTGTCCCAGCCCTTCGCACCGCTGCTGGCGCTGCTGGCAAACCGACCCGGGCTGATGCTGTCGCCGCGGATCCTGGACCAGCCGACGGGGGCGATCTCGGCCCGGCCGGTCTGCGCCGGACCATTCACCTTGGTGGAGCGCGTCGTCGGTGAAACCACACCGTCAGGCTGCCGCGCTGACGCAAGCCGGCTTCGTAGGCCGGCCAGTTCGTCACCTTGCGCCGCTGCCGTGGGATGTGGCGGCGGCGGTCCTGGTTCAGCTTGAACGGCAAAAGGGGCATCCGAGGTCTGGGGAGGGCAATCTCCTACGCCACCCAGTTCGTCGATGCCAACATCCGATCCCTGCATCACACTAGGACACGACGCTTGTGTCCATCGTCGGGCTGTTCGACCTGATGGGCGTTATCATCTAGTCGCTCAAGGACCTATCGTGGCTAGGGCTTGCGAACAAAGGCTATACGTTTGCGGCGTTGTTGTTCTTTAGTTGCTGCCTGCTGCTGTCACTTGTGGGATCAACCCTTGGGCGGCGATTGCGGCAGCCGCGCCCGGCCCCATCCTGACTTCGGAGGACCTACCCATGGACCTTTCCCCGTTCGCTTCTGGCGCCGCCTACGTGCGCGGCCGGTATGTTCCCATCGCCGAGGCGAGCATCTCTGTCACTGATTGGGGATTCACCCGGTCAGACGCCGTGTATGACGTGGTGCACGTGTTCCAGGGCGGGTTCTTCCGGCTTCCTGACCACCTGGACCGCTTCGCCCACTCCATGCAGGCCCGGCGGCTGCGCCCGCCAGAAGACCGGGCGGCCATCGAGACCGTGCTGCACCGCTGCGTCGGCATGGCCGGCTTGGCGGACGCTTACGTGGCCATGGTGGCGCTGCGGGGCCGTCCGCGTGTGGCCGGGTCGCGCCGGCCGGAGGACTGCGACAATCATCTGCTGGCCTACGCGATCCCGTGGATCAACGTCATCCCCACGGACGTGCAGGAGCGGGGCGCCCACCTGTGGATCGCCAGCACGCCGCGCGTGCCGGACGCGTCCGTGGACCCGACAATCAAGAACTACCAGTGGGGCGACCTCACGACGGGGCTGCTGGAAGCGCATGACCACGGGTTCGACACCGCTGTCCTATGCGACGCCCAGGGCTACGTCACCGAGGGTCCCGGCTTCAATGTGTTCTTGGTGCGCGACGGCTGCGTACTCACGCCCGACCGGGGCAGCTTGCACGGGATCACCCGCAAGTCCGTGCTGGAGCTGTGCGAGGCCATGGGGATCACAGCCACCATCGCACCGGTCACCCGGGCCATGCTGGAGGACGCGGACGAAATATTCGCCGCCACCACCGCGGGCGGGGTCATGCCGGCGTCGCGCGTCGCGACGCGCATCATAGGCAACGACCGCCCCGGCCCGGTGTCGCTGGCGTTGAAGGAGGCATACTGGCGCCGGCATGCGGAAGGCTGGCACCGCACACCGGTGCGCGAGTTGGAGCAAGCGGCGGCAGACTGACGGCCCTCCTCTGCCAAGCCGGTATGGTAGTGCCCCGCCTGAACGGCAACAGGCCATGAACCCGTTGCACGCACCGCATGCGGCGCACCCCGTGCCCCGGCCTGGTGGAGCAGCGGTCCACGCGCGGAGTCTGCTTGCTCAGCAGGGCGAGGTCGCCATCACCGCCGCGGTGCTGAACACGATGAGCTGAGCGGCAAAGTCCGTCTCCGTCCGTGTCGCATAGACAGCACCCAAAAAGGGCCAGCTCAGCCTTACACTGGTCCCTGTTACAACGCCCTTCCGGGGGTCAGGAAGAGAGGTGATCTCCTACGCCAGCAAGCGCTTCAGCACCCCCATCCAATCCATGCGCCACGCTAGCCGGATGGCCGACCACTGGCGTCTGACAAGCGCCTCGTTAGACAGAGAAATCCAGTGGTTCCAGCTTCAGCACAGGATTTTCAATCCCAGCTTCACGCATTGCATCCCACTGGCTGCACCAAGCCGAACAAAAGACTGTTGCCTTTGTCTTGCGTTGGCCGGACACGCCCTCGCCATAGATCAGCACGCCGCAATTCGCGCACTTCACGTAACTCTCGACATAGTAGCCGTCAGGTGAAAACCGCATGTCATGCCCTCATTCGGCTGGAGCAGGCACATATGACGCGGCGGCTTGGGCCGCCGACACGTAACCCTCCTGCACGTCCTCCGACAGCCGGGCAGGATCTCTGGCGCCGGGCGGTCCCCAGCCGCCTCCGCCCGGCGAGGTGATCCGGATGCGGTCGCCAACATGGATCGGCACATTGGCGAACTTGCTGGGCGAGGCCTTGTTGAAGGCCTGCGTGACGGTCAGCCAGTCGCGAGTGCCGTCCCGCTGGAACAGCAGTTCTGCCTTGCCGCCCGGCGATCCGCCGTGCAGCCCCCAGGGCGCCAGCTTCTGACGGTCGCTCATGTAGGAGAACGTCATCTCGGCCGTGGACCGCACCGTCTTCGTCAGAGCAAGGCCGCCGCGGAATGTGCCGGGCCCGCCGGAGTCCTCCACGAGCCGGAACTCCTCGACCTGCCAAGGATAGCGGAACTCAAACACCTCGACCGGCGTGTGCGGGCAGTTGCCGTTGATGCCTCCCACGCCGTCATTGCCGTCGGCGAAGCTGCGCCCGCCCCAGCCGACCGGCGTCAGGTCGTAGCAGCAGAAGAACTCACCGGTTTCGGCGTCGGTGCCGCCAAACAGGAAGTTGCTGTGGCTGGCGCCGTCCGTGGCGGCGGAACGCTCCTTCAGCCCGGGCGCCAGCGCCCCCATGACCGCGTTGGCGATCCGGCAATGCGTCTCGGTGTTGCCGCCGACCGAAGGGCCGGGAAAGTTCACGTTCACCATGCTTCCCGGCGGCGCCAACACGCGGATCGGGCGGAAGCAGCCGGAGTTCTTGGGGATCGTGGCGTCGGTCAACTGCAGCACGGCATTGTAGGCAGCGCCCCAGGCAACGCCCAAGGTCGCGTTGATCGGCCCTTTCGCCTGCTTCGAGCTGCCGGTGTAGTCAACCACCATCTCGTCGCCCTGCACGAACACGCTGACCCGGATCGTGTGCGCGCCGTCCTCGATGCCGTCATCCTCCATGTAGTCCTCGAACCCGTAGCGGCCGTCGGGGATTTGGGCGATCTCGGAGCGCATCCGCCGTTCCGAATACTCCATCAGGCCGCGCGCGCTCTCGCGGAACGCCGTCTTGCCGTGTTTCCGCACCAGGTCAGCGAGACGGCGTCCGCCCAAATCAGTCGCCGCGATCAATGCGCGGAAATCACCGTAGTTGTACCGCGGCGTCCGCACGTTGGCGAGTAACAGGCGCCAGACATCGGCCACGTCCTCGCCGGCGCGGATAATTCGCACCGGCGGCACGCGCAGGCCCTCGTGGAACACCTCGGTCGCCTCGCCCGCGAAGCCGGCGGGGGCCATGCCGCCGATCTCGCAGACGTGGCCGATAGAGACCGAGAACCCCATGATCTCGCCGTCCACGAACACCGGCTTGAAGAAGGTGTGCTCCGGCGTGTGCAGCCCGCCGCGATAGGGGTCGTTGTGGACCAGCACGTCGCCCTCGTTCAAGGTTGACAGCGGGATTTCAGCCACGCAGGACCGCAGCAGCAGCGGCATGCCGCCGATCATGGAGGGGCAGAAGTCTCCGGTCGCAATCAACTCGCCCGTGGGCAGCGCCAGCCCGCAGGTGAAGTCGAGCGATTCGCTGAAGATGGTCGAGTATGCGGTGCGCATCAGCGTCACCCCCATGTCGCGGCAGATCGACACCAGGATGCCGTTGATAATATTAAGCGTGACAACGTCCATGCCGGAGCCTCCTTAAACAGCCGCGATGCGAAGGTTGCCATAGGCGTCAACGGTCAGACGCTTGCCCGGGGCGACCACGGTGACGGAGGCGGTCTCCTCCACCAAAGCCGGCCCCATCAGCTCGTGGCCGCAACGCAGCGCCGCGCGGTCGAACACCGGCGTCTCGAACCAGGCCGCATCAAACCACACCGGACGCCGTGATGCCGGGATCGCCGGCGTCGTTGCGTCGTCCACCGTGGGCAATGTCATCCCGCCAGTCGGCGCCGTGGCCGTGACCATGAAGTTGATGACCTCCACGGCGTCGCGCAGACGGAAGCCGAAGCGTGCCTCGTGCTTGTCGTGGAACGCATCCCAAAGCGTTATTTGTTCGGCCTCCCCGAACGTCTCGGACGCGACCGGGACCTCAAGCTCGTAGTTCTGCCCGGCGTAGCGCGCCTCCACGCTCCGGGTGATCGCCACGTTTTCATGGTGGCCCTGGGCCGCCAAGTCTGCGCGGCACTCCTGCACCAGCGCCGACATGGCGGCATCGGCCCGGCCCGCATCGAAGCCGCGCGACGATAGCTGCACCGTGCGGTGACGGTCCACCCGGGCGTCGGCCAGCGTGAAGCCGAACGCGGAGAACTGGCCGGGAAAGTTCGGCACCAGGCCGTGCGGGATGGAGGCGTCGGTCATCAAATCGCTGACGTGCAATGGCCCGGCGCCGCCGAACGGCATCAGGGTGAAGTCACGCGGATCGAGGCCCTGCTCGGTCAGGGCAGTGTGCAGGGCGCCGACCATGTTGTTGTTGGCGATGCGGAGGATGGCCATCGCCGCCGCCTCGACCCCGAGGCCGATCTGCGCGCCGATGCCTTCGATTGCCGAGCGCGCCGCCGCGGGGTCGAGCGTCATGGCGCCGCCGAGGAAGTTGTCGCCGCTGATGCGCCCCAGCACGAGGTTCGCGTCAGTCACCGTGGCTGCCGTGCCGCCATGCCCATAACAGGCCGGGCCGGGACGCGCACCCGCGCTCTCTGGGCCGACCACCAGCATTCCGCCAGCGTCGATCCGCGCGACCGAGCCGCCGCCGGCGCCGATGGTGCGGATGTCGATCATGGGGATTTGGATCGGCCGTCCCCACTCGATCTCGAAATCGGTGGTGAAGCGCTCCATCCCATCGACCACCGTCGAGACGTCGGTCGAGGTTCCGCCCATGTCCAGCGTCACCACGTTGGCGATGCCGAGGCTCTGCGCGACGCGCTTGGCGGCGATCACGCCGCCTGTTGGGCCGGACACCGCCATCTGGATCGGCGTCGCCGCTGCCGCCTCCAGGGTCATCTCGCCGCCGTTCGAGCGCATCACCACGATCTTGGCGGCCACTCCGGCGTCATTGAGACACCGCCTGAGGCTGCCGAGCTGGCTGCGGACGACCGGCTTGATGAAGGCGTCGCAGATGGTGGTCGAGGAGCGGAAGTGCTCCTTCCACTTTGGCAGCACGTCGTAGGAGATCGACACCGGCATGTCGGGCAGGATTTCGGCAAAAATGTCACGGATGCGGCGTTCATGCGCCGGTTCGATGTAGGAGTGCATGAGCATGACAGCCACCGCCTCGATCTCGCCCTCGGCGTGGATTTGATGAGCCAGGGCGCGCACGCCGTCCTCGTCAAGCGCCTCGATTGTTTGGCCGCGGGAGCCGATGCGTTCGGCGATTTCGTAGGCATGCCGGCGTTTCACGAGCGGTTTCGGCTTGACCCAGCGAAGATCGTAATGGTGGCGCCGGTTGCCGCGGCCGATGAACGGGATGTCGCGGAAGCCGCGCGTGGTGACGTAGGCGACCACCGCGCCCTTGCCTTCAAGCAGGGCGTTGGTGGCGACCGTCGTGCCGAGCCGCATGCCCGAGAGCTGGCCGCGCTGATCGAACGCCGCGAGCCCGGTGAGGATGCCCTCGGTCGGGTCGGCTGGGGTGGACAGGTTCTTCCAGGCCCGCAACTCGCCGGTTGCTTGGTCGTAGGCTACGAAGTCGGTGAAGGTGCCGCCTACGTCGATGCCGAGCCGATGCTGCATGTCATTCCCCAATCGTCAAGCTCAGTGGGTCATCGCGGCGAAACTTGTTGCTCTGCCCTGGCCCGGCGCCACGGCCAGGTGAACTCACGGCCCTGGGTCAAGCCTGTCGGGCGGAAGATCATAATCAGCGCGAGCACCAGGCCCAGGCCGATCTCCTGGCTGCCGGACGGCAACGTGACACTGACGCCGCCAACAGCCACGCCCTGCTCCAGGGTGCGCAGCGCCTGCACGACGACGGTGACCACGATGACGCCGATCACCGCGCCGGACAGGCTGCCCAGGCCGCCCACGACCAGCATCGCCAAGGTCACGAACGACAGCGTGAGATAGAACGTGTCCGCGGTGAGCACGCCGAGGAAATGGCCCCACAGCGCGCCGCCGGTCCCCACGACCGCGGCGCTGATGACGAAGGCCACCAGACGCACCCGGACGATGTTGACGGCCGAAGCCTTGGCCGCAACCTCGTCATCGCGTGAGGCACGCAGCATCAGCCCGGTGCGGGACACCTGGAACCAGTGCGCCACCAGGATAGCCGCCGCCGCGAACCCGAACGCCAGCCCGGGACCGATCACGGTCGGGATGCCGATGATCGAACTGGTGCCGCCGGTCACCGAATCCCAGTTCGAATAGACGTTGTTCACGATCATCAGGAACGCGAAGGTAGCAATGGAGGCGGCAATGCCCGACAGCCGCATGATCGCCATGCCCAGCACCAGTGCCACCGCGGCCGACAACAACCCGCCTCCGAGCAGCGCCAGCGGGAACGGGTAATCGTTGTCTTGGAGCGTCTGCGGCAGGCCGGTGAGCATGATGCCCTTCCAGGCCGGGTCAACCGTCGCCCAGGCGGCAGTGTAGGCGCCGATGCACATGAAGCCGACCTGGCCGAACGAGATAACCCCGGAGTTGCCGACGAACACCCAAATGCCGACCACTACGACCATGCGGATCAGCATCTCGGTCAGCGACGTCTGCAGCTGGTCGCCGCCGAGCACCGCCAACAGCGTCACGATCCCGACGATGGCGATCAGCACCAGCGGCGTGCCGAGACCATGCAGGCGCTGCGCGATGGCCGCCCCGCCAGCGGAGCGGGACATGGCCGGCGCGGCCTGGGTGACCGTGCCCAGTTTCATACGCGTTCGACCGCGGTGCGGCTGGGAATCAGTCCGGCGGGGCGCACCAGCAGCACCAGGATAACGAAGGCAAAGGCGAAAGCGTCACGGAACACCCGCAGGTCGGGGGGCAGGTAGGCCTGCAGCAAGGTTACGACAAAGCCCACGAGGAAGCCGCCGGCGACCGCTCCGGGGAGGCTGCCCATGCCGCCCACCACCACGGCCACGAATGCGAACAACGCCAGCGGCACCCCCATTACGTTGCTCAGCGATCCGGTTTGCGCCAGGAACAGCAGCGACACCGCAGCCGCCAAGACGCCGCTGATGGCGAAAGCCAGGCCGATGACGAAGTTGCCGCGCACGCCCAGGTACTGGGCCATGCGGAAATTCTCCGCCGCCGCCCGCATCTGCACGCCCCAAGGGGTGCGGTGCAGGAACAGGGTCAGGCCGACCATCAAAGCCAGCGTCGCGCATATGGTCACCAGTTGCAGCACCGGCACGCGCAGCCCGGCGAATTGCACTTGGGTCGCCAGCTCCGGCCAAAGGTTTGCCGCCTTCGGCCGCGAGCCATAGGCCATCAGCACGCCGTTTTGGATAATATAGCTGACCGCGAACGATGCGATCATCAGCGTCGGCGCCGCCGAGCCGCGCAGCGGGCGGAACACCAGGACGTCGGTCAGCAACGCGGCCACGATCACGGCGGCCGCGATGACCGGGATGACCAGCGCCCACGGCCACGCGCCAATGAACATGCGCGCCATCACGTCCGCGGAGGGCACAATCAGCGCATACGCGCCCAGCGTGATGAAGTCGCCATGCGCAAAGTTCACTAGCCGCAGGATGCCGAACAGCAACCCGATGCCGAGCGCCACCAGCGCATACAGGCTGCCGAGGCTGAGTGCGTCGATGAGGTTCTGCGCGAGGTCGATCATGTCAGCGCCTCCGTCGCCGGGCCGACGCCTTGGGGGGCGTTTCCGGTGGCTGCGAAGCCGAAATAGGCCGCTTTGATTGCCACCCCGTCGCTGAGTTCGGCAGCCGCGCCGTGCAGCTGGATGGCGCCATTGCGGATGACGTAGATGCGGTCGGCGTGCCGGAGGATGCGATGCGAGCTCTGTTCGTTGATCAGCAGCGTCAACCCCTCGCGCTCGCGGAGCGACAGCAGGATCTCATAGACCTGATCGACGATGCGCGGCGCGAGGCCCAGCGACGGCTCATCGACCATCATAAGCTTTGGCTGGGTCATCAGCGCGCGGCCGATCGCGAGCATCTGCTGCTCCCCGCCGGAAAGTCGTTCCGCCTGACCACGCCACCGCTCCTTTAGGCGCGGGAAGTACTCCGCCACCCGCTCCATGGCCGCCGCACTGGCCCGCGCGTCGCCGCACAGGTAGCCGCCGACCTTCAGGTTCTCCTCGACCGTCAAGGTGCCGAACACCTGCCGCCCCTCCGGCACCATGGACAGGCCAAGCCGGGCGATGCGTTCCGGCTTGCGCACCGGCAGCTCGGCGCCTTGGAACCGTATCGAGCCGGCGTCACGCGCGATTCCGCCGGCGATGGCGTTCATCATCGTCGACTTGCCGGCGCCGTTGGGACCAATCAGGCAGACCAGCTCGCCGGTCCGTACTTCGAGTGACAGGCGGCGCAGCGCGGTCAGCCGCCCGTAGCTGACCTGCAGGTCGCGCAGCTCCAGCATGGCGCCGGTTGCGCCGTTCCCAGCGGCGCTCACGTCTCCATTCCCAAATAGGCCGCGATCACCGCCGGGTTGGCCTGGATTTCGGCGGGCGTCCCGGCGGCGAGAGTACGGCCTCCGTCCAGCACGTGGATGTGGTCGCTGACGCCCATGATCACCCGCATGTTATGCTCGATGAGCAGCACGCCGCAGTTGAAGCGGCGCGGTATCGAGGCGATCCACTCCGCCAGGTCCTCGCACTCGGCGTCGGACATGCCGGCGGCGGGCTCGTCCAACAGGATGAACGCGGGAGAAAGGATCAGGGCGCGGGCGATGCCGACGCGCCGCTCATCGGTGTAGGGCAGCGTGCCGGCGATGCGCTGCGCTTGGCTGGCCAGGCCGATCCACTCCAGCATCGCCATCGCGCGCTCGGCGGCGGCGCGGCGGCTCAGTCCCAGCGCCACCGCGGTGACCTCGACGTTTTCCAAGACCGTCATGTCGCGGAACAAACGGCCGGCCTGGAAAGTTCGGGCCACGCCTGCGGCGCGGAACTGGTCGGGGGTCCAGTCGCTGGTGGCGTCCCGCCCAAGCAGCACCTGCCCCTCAGTTGGCCGCTGGAACCCAGTGAAGCAGTTCACCAATGTCGTCTTGCCGGCGCCATTAGGTCCAATCAGCCCGAACACCTCGTGCCGGCGCACCGTCAAGCTCACGTCGGATATCGCGGCCAGTCCGCCGAAGCGGACCACCACGCCCTGCGCCGTCAGCTCCGAGGCCTGCGGCTGCGCGAGCAGTCCGGGATGGCCGGTCAGCAGCTCTTCCTGGAGCGCGGCCCCGCTCAGCGCTGCTGACATATGGCCAGACCGCCTATCAGGACGCCTTTTTCGTGCGGTAGAGCACGGCTGGCGGGATTTCGTCCTTGATGCGCCACTCCTGCACCACTGTCTGCTTACCATCCGCCGTCTCGGTGATCGTGAGCGGGATGCTGGTCTGGATATGCAGCTTTTTAGAGAAACTGCGCGGACCCAGGACGGTAGGCTCGTCGGTGTATTTCTCCATCTCCGCCACAACGGGGACAGCGTCGGTTGTGCCAGCTTTGGTCACTGCCTTGGCCCATAGCTGCAGCCAGGCGTAGATCGGGTAGGCATACTGCGTGGTCGGTGGCTTATTGAACTTGGTGGCGTATTGCTGGGTCAGGAGCGCGACCTCTGGGCGCGGGTCGCCAGCCGCCAAAGCTTGAACCGGCACATAGAACTCGTTCAGGCCCGGCACCGCGCCAATCCAGTAGGTGCCGTCCATCGACGATCCGTTCAGTATCGGCAGCTTAATATTAGCGGAGCGAATTTGCCGCACCGCGCTGGCGCCGCCGGGCTGGTAGGAGCACAGCATGATCGCGTCGATTTTGTTGTCACGCGCCGCATTGGCCAGGCGGGTGATTTGCGAGCCGATCGTTGGGTCGGCGTTCTTGAATGTGTCGCGGCCAATGATTTTGCCGCCAGCTTTCTCGAACGCCCAGTCGAAGCCGGCACAGACCGATTTGTCGTACTCGATCGCATCGTCAAGCAGTACGTAGGCGGTACGGTATCCCTTTTTCTCGAAGCCCCATTCCGCGACGGTTGCGCCTTCGAGCTGCCCCGCCTTTTCCGCTGTGAACGACAACGCGCCCACGCCCACCACGCCGGCCTTTGGATCGGACGCGCCGACGAACACCGAGATCACCCCAGCCTTCTGCGCTTGCAGGGCCGCCGGGGCGCCGTAGTCGTAATCAGCGGTGGCGAACACCACCTTGGCGCCCTCGCGCAGCACCTGCTGACCGGCTTTGGAGCCTTCGACGCGGTCTGACTTGGTGTCAGCGAAAACCGGACGAAGCTGGCGGCCGAGCAAGCCCCCTTTGGCGTTGGTCTGCTCGATCCAAAGCTGCGCCATCTTGGTGGCGTCGCCATCATAGGCTTCCATGCTGCCGGACATCGCGACGGCGAATCCGAGCACGATGTCGTCTGCGGCCCGGACCGGCATTGGCGCCGTGATGGCGACCATGCAGCCCAGCGTCATGCCAATCCAAGAACGGGTCTTCATGCCGGTCTCCTGTTGAACGATCTTGGGAGGGCCAAGTCGTCTTCGATGCGCCAGAACGCTGTTGCCTGCCGGGCCACCAGCCCATGTAAGCCTTTCCAGTGAGAGCGCGGCTGCAAGCAGTGTGCCAGCTCCCTTGCATCACGTCGCAAGCAGCCGCCGGTCAGGCCCGCCGAGCGTGTCCGGCAACGGCGCAGCCTGCGGCTATCTGGGAAGCCGTTTGCGCTGCTGTGCGCAATCGCGTCCCGCTGCGCATTTCGTAGGCATTGTCTGCCCTCCATCGGCGCAGATTGCGCAACATCGTCATGCGCGTTTAGGAGGGCTTACTGGTGCGCCCCATCTTCGCCGATGGCCGGATCATCAGCGACAGCCAATCGAACGGCCACTGGTCCGATGTCGGCGGCAGCGTACCCGGCTCGTTTGACGTGCGGCCCACCGACATGTCCCGCAAAAAGCTGCGCATCACGCCGGTGCGGCTGTGGAACAAGGGCCGCTTCTGCCGCGACGTCGCGCACCTGTTCGCCAGCAACACACGCGATTCCGCCTCGATCATTGGCGATATGCAGAGCCAGTCCGAGGCGACCCGCGTGGCCGAGCGCGAGATCCTGCGCCTGGTCGGAAAGTATGGCCGCAACACGGTGCAGGCTGGCTTCGCCGGCGTGCAGGACTATGTCGAACACGTGTTGCGCCAGCGGCTGTCCGCACTGCCGGAGCAGGCCATCGCCTGCGTCTTCAACAACGAATACCTGCTGACCGGCGGCCGTGACCTGCGCCGCCCAGATAAGCCGACCTTCATGTTCTATGATTGGTTGCCGGGCGGCTGGGGCGGCCGCAACGGCAAGGACGGCTGCGGCGTCCACGACCTCCTCGTTTGGATGCGGCATGATGTCCTAGCCGGTCGAGGGGCAGGAGCGCACCTACCCGATGCTGACCACTGAGTTCGAGATCCTCACCGACAGCGCCGATCCCGGCTTGTGGCGCGGCGGGGTCGGCGTGCGCAAAAGCGCAAGGTTCCGCAAGGCGGAAGGCACGATCTCGCCTATATCTGCGACCGGGAGCGTGCGGTGGTGTGGGGCATCAAGGGCGGGCTGCCGTCGATCCCGCACGGCCTGACGCTGCACCGCGCCGGGGCAGACGGACCGGAGTGGTTGAGCTCCGTGTTCTCCGATGTCAAGTTCAACTCGGGTAACGCCTTCAGCCTCCTGACGGCCGGCGGCGGCATGGCGACGCATTGGAACGCAACCCGGCGTTGGTGCGCGACGACCTTGGCTGACGGCTACGTGTCGGTCCGTCGCGCTGCCCAGAATTACGGCGTGGTGATCCGCGTCATCGACGAGGACTTGGTTGAGTACGAGGTCGACGAAGCAGCTATTCGGCGGGAACGTGCGCGCATCCGGGCAGCGCGGCAGGGCTGGTTGACCGAGGACGCTGCTCATCGCCGTATTCCACATGCTGAGCACTGGGGAGGCCTTCCGAGATCTGGGCGAGAGCTACCTCGATCAGGTTGCCCGCAAGCGCTCCACAACCAAGCTGGTCCAGCGCCTGAGCAACCTGGGCTACGACGTCATGCTCGTCCCAAAGGCGGCATGATCGTCAGCTTGTCTGCCCGGTCTACTTCCGTAGCAGATCAACCGCACGCAGGGCGTGCACCATCATGACGAGGAAATGCCGTACCTTTTCTACTTGCGGTAACATTCAGCCCCTATTTCCGTAGCAGACCAACCGCGCGCGCGGCGCGCACCATCATGGTGAGGAAATGGTGGCCTGTGTTGTCGGCTGACGGGTGAGGCTCCATCTCTGCCCCCGGTGGCCGCATAAAGGCCGATGGATACTGGGTGTTTCAACTCCGTGTAGCAGAGCGGTCCGCGCTGTTTTCAGGCACCATCCTTTGTCGCCGCCAGCTTTGGCGAGCACGATCAGCAGTCTCTGACTTTGCCTGCAGCGCAGCGGCTGCCACCCCGTCCACTCATGACAGGTGCTGGCCATGGATGTTTTTCTTGAACGATGCGCGGGCCTGGATGTGCACTAGGCCAGCGTCGTCTGCTGCGTCCTGATCGGCGCACCCGGGCGCAAGCCGCAGAAGCTGCTGCGGACCTTCGGCACGACCACGCGCGAGCTGGAAGCGCTGCGGGCGTGGCTGATCGAGCACGGCGTCACCCACGTCGGCATGGAGAGCACCGGCGTTTACTGGAAGCCGGTGTATGCCGTGCTGGAGGGGCACGTCGACCTGATCGTCGGCAACGCCCACCACATCAAGAACGTGCCCGGCCGCAAGACCGACGTGAAGGACGCGGAGTGGATCGCCCAATTGGTCCGCCACGGCTTGGTCGCCAAGAGCTTTGTGCCGCCGCCTGCGATCCGCGACCTGCGCGAGCTGGTGCGGCATCGGCGCACGCTGATCGAGACCCGGACGGCGGTGCGCAACCAGGTGCTGAAGCTGCTGGAGGGCGCCAACATCAAGCTGTCCGGCGTAGCCAGCGACGTGTTCGGCGTCTCTGGCATGACCATGCTGGAAGCACTCGCTGCGGGCACGAACAACGCCGCTGAGATGGCCGGCCTGGCGCGGGGACGGATGCGGCGCAAGCACGCCGAGCTTGAGGCGGCACTCGACGGGCGTATGCGCGAGCATCAGTGCTTCCTGCTTGCCATGCACCTGCGCAACTTGAAGGCGATCGATCAGGACCTGGAAGCGCTCGACGCACGCATCGGGACCCAGCTCGAGCCGTATCAGGCGCAGCACCGGTTGCTGACGCAGATCCCCGGCGTGGACTGGGTCACAGCCGCCTCGATCATCGCCGAGGTCGGCACCGACATGGACGTGTTCGCCAGCGCGCGCCGGCTGGCGGCATGGGCCGGGGTCGCCCCGGGCAACTACGAGAGTGCGGGCAAGCCGAAGGGCGCAGGCACGCGCAGGGGCAACGTGTTCCTCAAGTCAGCGCTGTTCGCTGCCGCTTCGGCCGCAGTGCGGACCAAGGGCAGTTACTACCGTGACAAGTACAACCGCCTGCGTGCCCGTCGTGGCTCGGTGCAGGCGATCATGGCCGTTGCCCACAAGCTGCTCATCGCCGCGTTCCACATGCTGAGCACAGGTGAGGCATTCCGCGACCTCGGCGAGGGCTACCTTGACCAGGTTGCCCGCAAACGCTCCACGACTAAGCTGGTCCAGCGCCTGAGCAACCTGGGATATGACGTCATGCTGGTCCCGAAAGCAGCATAGCCCTCCAGCCCGCCCGTCCAGGGTCTATTTCCTCAGCAGCATCAGTGTTTGGCTGATCCGAGCGATCTATGCACCACCCTCCATCGAGGACAGTGCCGAACGGCGCAACCGGGTCGCCTCCGCATCGACGGCGAGGGAGTCGTCCTGGACGTTTCCGGTGAGGACGACGCCATACGTCGCCATGGACCGCTCGGCGGTTTCCCAACCCTCAAGCACGTCCAGCATGACTAGGCGAGGATCGCGCGCGAGCGGGTTGCCATAGCCGCCCCCCGAACAATCCAGCGTGCGCAGCACTTCATTTTTCTTGATTTCAACATGAACCACGTTGGGCAGCCTGGTCTCATGTCCGTTCGCGCCGACGACCCAGCCCTCGCCGCACAGCCCGTCGTGACCGCCCAACACGCCCTTAGCCGGATGTGTCTCGCCGTCCCGCGGATAGATCACGGTGACCGCATGCTCCTTTGCCCGGAAGGCGGTCTCGCAAGCCGGAGCGCCGCGGCGCTTGCCGGCGCCGCCGCTGCCGGGCAGCAGCCGCATGACCGTGAACTCGATTGGATGCTTCAGCTCGTCGATCTCCACTGAATCGCGGTACATCAGGCCGGACACGACGGGCAGGCCATACGTCACCCATCCATCGGCGAACGGCGACGCAGGGCCGCCGTTGTTGGTTAGGATGAGCTGATTGACATAGGCCTCGTCATTGTAGCGGTGGTCCTTGCCCGAAATGACGGCCGAGCTGCCGCCAAGACCAACCCCGCCCTCCGCAAGGCCGAACCCATCTCCGAGCTGGGCGAAGGCGGCGCCCGCGCAGTTGACCAGCCGGTCCGCCACGTTCGTGGTTGCAACCGAACAGCTATGCGGAAACGCCGGCCGGCCGACCACGGCGCCGTCCTTCAACTGCATCGAGATACGGCGGAACGACCCGGCATTGCGCGGGATGTCGGCCGGCAGCGCATTGAAGATGCCAGCCATGACCGCGGACACGGTGCAGGCCTCGCTCTCGTTCAGGCCGCAATCGACATTGGGGATGTTGTCACGGAGGTCCACCATAATCCGGGCCTGCCCCGGAACAATGTCGATCTCCAACTGCATCGGGATGCCATTGGGCAAAAGCGGCTCGAACGGATCATGCCGGCTGCTGTTCTTGAGCGTCGCCGCCGGCATTTTGCGCAATGTCTCGATCATGCGCTGCTCCGAGTAGTTCAGCCAATCCTCGATGAAGGTCTTTATGGTCGCCTTGCCGTACTTGGCGCAAAGCTCCTTCAGCCTCCGTTCGGCCGTGCGCGCCGCGCCTAGCCCGGCAAGGAAATCACCGTACCACTGGTTCGGAACCCGGATGCGGCTACGGCACATCCGGACGATGTCATCGATCATCTCGTAGCCGCGCTGGATTCGCACGGCCGGGAAAATCAGCGAACCTTCCTCGTAAACGTCGCGCGCCGCCGCATGGTAAGTCGTCGGAATGGAGTTGCCGATGTCAGCCTGGTGCGCCTTGGCGACGGCCGTGAACAGGTGCTCACCCTCGAAGAACACCGGAACCAGGAACGTGTGGTCGGCTGGATGCGTGTTGCCGCTGTAGGGATCATTGTGTAGGAAAGCGTCGCCCTCGGCCAGGTCCGGATGGCGCTCCACCATCGTGCGCGCCTGCATGTGCGAGCCGAAAATGTGGATTGGCAATCCCTCGGCGCACGCCAGAAGTTCGTTGTCGCCGGTGCAGATGGCGCACGAGAAGTCTCGCGCGCTGTTGATGACCGCCGAGCGGCCGGCCCGCAGCAACGTGGCCGTCATTTCCCGCACAACGCCGTCGATCCTGTTGGCGAGAACCGCGGTCATTACCGGGTCGATCGTGGTCTTCGCCGGTTTGTCAAGCGCGTTCATACGGTAAATTCCCGTCCCGGGGACTGGATGTCGAGAAGGTAATGGCCAGCTCCCGTGATCCGGGCCGACATCCCGGGGAATACAACAAGCGTCGTTGTCGCCTCCTCGACGATTGCCGGTCCTTCAATGTGCCGTCCAGGTACGAGGTCCGCCGGCGCGTAGATTGGCGTGGCAAGAGGTTCGGACGTGCCGAAGTAGCAGTTGCGCTGCGCGCTGGGGATCGCTGCGTGGCTTCGGGCGACTTCGGGCGACAGGCTGGCCTTGGGCGCCAGGCGGACAATCAGGCGCGCCTTCCAGTTGATGCACTCAACCGGGCTCTCGTTGTCGCGGACGGCAAAGACCCGCTCGTGCACCTGATGGAACGCTTCCATCAAGGCTGCGACGTCCTCGGGATGCCGGAACCGGGCGACCGGAAGTTTGGTGTCCAGCTCCCAAACCTGGCCGAGGTAGCGTGCCTCCGCGAGCAACTCGATGTCATGGGCAGCAGTGGCATGCGGGCCCAGGCCTTCAAGGAACTGTCGCAACCGTTTCTCAAGCCCGTCGAGAACCCGGTTGACGTCGTTGTAGCGGAAACGAGCGGAGCTGGTCGGCAGGCTCGCCGTCTCTTCCTTCACGATGTCGGCGTACTGCATGCCGGACGCTGATAGGGCGGAGGCGACCTTCGGCAGGATCACGCGCTCGCAGCCAAGTTCACGCGCAATGCTCATGATGTTCATCCCCGCCGCTCCGCCACCAGCTACGATGGTGCTCTCCTGTGGATTGAGGCCCTCCGCCGTGGTGATCTCATGGATTGCCCGGATCATCAGCTCACTGGAAAGATTAAGGATGTCCCATGCGGTCTGCTCCAAGGTGCGGGAGATTTGCGTTGCCATCGTGGCGACCGCCTGACGGGCGGCTGCCATGTCGAGGCTCATGCGGCCGCCCAGAAAGAACTCCGGATCGAAGTAGCCGAGGACGCATGCGGCATCCGAGACGGTGGGACACAGGCCGCCCCGGCCGTAGCAGGCAGGGCCGGGATTGGCGCCGGCCGATTGCGGCCCGACCCGCATGAGCCCGCCATCGTCGATCCATGCGATCGAGCCGCCGCCAGCGCCAATGGAGCGCACGTCAACCGATGAGACGCCAAGCAGATTGCCGGTCCACTGACCACCAAGCCAAGTGTCGCGATTAAAGACCAGGCGCCCGTCGCGCACCAGCCCTACGTCGAATGTGGTGCCGCCGGCGTCGCAGACGATGACGTTGTCGCCGAGCTGCTCGGCGCACGAGTAGGTCAAACCGGCGATCGGCGCCATCGCCGGGCCTGATTTTGCGGTGTGGATGGGCGCGCGCACCACCTCGTCCACCCGCATGATGCCGCCAACGCTGGTCGAGATCAGGATTTCGCCATTGTAGCCCTCGGCCCGCAGATCGCTCTCCAGGCCGCGGATGTGCCGTTGCATAAGCGGCTTGAGCGAAGCGTCTATGGCGGTCGCCGAGGCGCGCCGGTACTCCCGCACGATGGGCACGAGCTGATGGGAGAGGGTGTAGGGGACGCCGGGCAACATCTCGTCAAGCAGCGCGGCCATCCGCAGCTCGTGCTCGGGGTTCGCGATCGACCAAAGGAAACACACGGCGACGGCCTCGATGGCGGCGGCGTGCAACTTCGCTACGACGTCTTTCGCTTGGGCTTCGTCGAACGGCACCGAGACCGTGCTTTCGGAGCTCATCCGTTCGGTGATCTCGAACGTGCGCCGCCGTGGGATGTAGGAATCAGGATAGTCTTTGCTGAAATCATGCGCATTCAGCTTCCCGCCTTCTTTAAGCACGAGGGTGTCCGGGAAGCCTTTCGTCGTGAGAAATGCCGTTTTGGCTACGTTGCGGGTGACAATCGCGTTGGTGGCCCGGGTCGTGCCGTAGATCATCAGGTCGGTTGCCGCAAGCAGCTCGGCTAGCGTTGTCTGGCTCTCGGCCGCGGCCACGACTAGCGCCTCCCGCATGCCGCCAAAGGCTCGATCTGGCGTGGTAAGGGCCTTGCCGATGGTCTGTGCCCCGGTTTCGTCCATGACAATGACGTCGGTGAAGGTTCCCCCTGTGTCGACGGATACACGCAAACCCATCCGGTCCCTCCGCTTCCTCACGCTGACTTCGTAGCCGATCGCATTCGAGTGTTAGCAAGAACCGTGCCCGTCGTGCCAAGCTCTTGAAAGCCGAATTCCTATGCAGGGCCACTCAGCTTTGCCGTAGTGGGCCTGATCTGCATATACCCAGCAGACCGTGTGGAAACCCTGGCCGGCTCTGGCATGGTTTCGATAAACTCCTCAGGAGCTACGCATGAGACCGCCCAGGTAGCTCAGCCTAGTCTAATAAGAACCTGTTTGAGTGACCCGTTTGCGCCTCGATCCCATCTCTACTCTCAGGAAATTACGGTTGTCCGCCTGGCCGGGTGGATGGGAGCGGAGATGTGGACCGAAGCGCATCGGGCAGGCCACAAGGCGGGCCTGAAAGAGATGGTATCGACCTGCGCGGTCGAGGAGATGGCGCGGTGGCTGGAGCGGGCGGACCGGGAGCATGCAGAGTTCAGGGGGGCAGAGGCGATTGGGTTAGGGTGCGGGTTCACGGGGCAAGGGTGAGCTATGTCGAAGCTGGTATGGCGGGTGAAGCTGGTGGCGGAACGGCAGCCTGGCGTGACCACCGAGACCGAGCTTGCCTACATCGAGCGTGACGCGCAGGCCGGCTTGGCTGACCTCGGGCTCAGTCTCGCCGAAGCAAAGCAGCTCACGGCGGCGCTGCAGGCCGAGATCGTGCCGGCACAGGTGGCCGCCTTGGGCGAGTGCCCTCGCGCGTGCCTGGCGTGCGGGCGCAGGCTGGCGAGCAAGGGATACAGCCGGGCGCGGTTCCGCTCGTTGTTCGGCGACGTGCCGGTGCGGGTCCGGCGCTTGATGGCCTGCCCGTGTCAGGCAGGCGTGAGCGAGGCGAAGAGCGTCGCCGTGCTCGGCTTCGGCAGAGGTGCCGCGGTTGCCCCCGAGCTCGCTTATGTCACGGCCCGGTATGCTGCGCTCGCCCCGTTTGGCAAGGTGGCAGCGCTCCTGTCCAAGCTGCTGCCGGTCAGCGGGACACAGCACGCCAGCACGGTGCGGAGCAGGACGCTGCTGGTCGGCACGGAGGTCGTGCAGGCGAACATCGCCGAGACAGCGAAGGAACCAACAACAGTGGCGACCGGTGGTCCGGTCGTGGTCGGGCTGGATGGCGGCTATGTGCGCAGCCGGCACCGGGGCGAAAGGCGCCGCTTCGAGGTGATTGCGGGCAAGGTCATCACCGCCAGTGGCGCCCAGCATCACTTCGCGTTCGCTCGTACGGACCCGGCTGCTACGACTGAGGTGTTCCGGCAGGCGCTTGCCGCGGCGGGCGTGGGTGCGGACACGTCCGCGACGGTGCTGTGCGACGGTGACGCCGGCCTGTGGCGATTGCAGCGCGAGGTCTTGCCGAACGCCACGTCGGTGCTCGATTGGTGGCACGCCGCCGTGCGCTTCGAGCACGCGCTGCAGGCGGCCCGCAGCCTTGGCAGCGTCACGGCCGATGCACACCTGTCCGGCACGGCGGTCCGAGGCCTGGAGCGCGCGAAGTGGCGCCTGTGGCACGGGCGCTGGCCGGGGTGCCGGCGCAGGCTTGCCGCCCTGTGTCGCTGGACGGAGTGCCGCACCGTGCGCGAGGTGGCCGGCATCGACAAACTGCGCCAGCGCACCGCCGACCTACTCAGCTACCTCGAGCGCAACGAGGCGGCGCTAGTCGACTACGACGCCCGCAGGCGACGCGGTGAGCCGATCGCGACCTCGTTCGTGGAGAGCGCGGTCGACGAGATCATCTCTTGGCGCATGGCCAAAGCTCAGCAGATGCGCTGGAACAGGACCACGGTGCAGCCCTTCCTCGACGTGCGCACCGCCGTGCTGAACGACACGCTCGAGGCCGCTTTCCGCCGCCGTCACCCGGGCTTTCGACCCGCCAACGACGATCAGCGACCAATAGCAGCTGTAGCCTGATCACCCCCCCCCCACAACTCTGCATGCTCTCGATGCCATGCACCATGCCGTCGCCCAGGAACCAGTGGTGGCCTACAGGATCGGGGTTGACCGGGTTTGCGCCCATCTTGAGATACCGGCCGTTGAGCCCGGCCGGAATGGACCCGGTGACGGCCAGGCCCCCAAGCGTCAGCTCCGACCGCATCGGCTCATGGACGCCGATTAGGAAGTCGTTGCCGGTCTTAGGCAACCGCTTGCGGTTGTAGGCCGCAACCAGCTCGACACCTCTCTCCATCGCCGCGCGCAACGCTGATTGAACCGGATTCGGCATGGCTCGCGGGCTCCGGCTACGTTGTGTTGCTGTTGATCCTGCATTCTAACAAGCTGCCCAGTGCAGGTCGCGCATCGCCGCCCACGCATCAGAACACGGCATGGTCCCCGCGCTCGGGCACAGCACCTCCGGCCACGAGCGCCTTGTAGAAGTCGAATAGCGTCTCGGTCCCGGTCGAGGGCGTGGCGGCGGCATCGTAGCGGCCCGTCTCGGGGTTCAGCACCAGCATCGACTCCGTGGCGTAGTAGTGACCAATCCGCGCAAGTTCCGCCTTGTCCGCAAGAAACGGCGCAAGGCGAGCGCCGCTGCTCAGCGCGCCGATGATGCCTTCGAGCAGCGCCACTGGCACGTGGCGGAAACGCGGCTTGCGGCCCAGCAACGCGAACAGGGCTTCACCCTGCTGGCGCGGGGTGATCGCCTCGCCCGGCCCGCCGATTGGGAGCACGCGGTTCCAACGGCGATCGTCCTCCAGGCAGTCGGCGAGATAGTCGGCGAGATCGCCGTCGCTGATCGGCTTGCAGGCCGTCAGCGTACCGTCCCGGAACACCAGGAAGGGCCTGCCGCGCTTCACTCGCTCGACCTGCCCGGACAGCGACTTGAAGAACGCGGTCGGCCGGACGATCGAGTAAGTCAGGCCGGATACGATCAATGCCGCCTCGAACGCCAGCTTGGCGTGCTGGAACGCCAGCAGCGGCTTCTGCACGCAGAGCGCTGAGAGCAGGACGAAGTGGCCGACGCCGGCGTCTCGCGCCACCGCGAGCACATCGACATGCGCCCGATGATCGACGGCCCAGGCGTCCCGGGGGGTGCCGGTGCGCGAGGCCATGCAGGACACCACGGCGTCGAAGCGTTCGCCGCGAAATCCGTCACGGGCGACGGCGGCGGGATCGCGCATCTCGACGATGCGGACCTCGGCGCCATCGATAGCCCGCGCGCCGCCAGGACGGGGCCGGACGAAGCACACTAAGTTATGCCCGCGCCGCATAAGCGCGCGCAGCGTCGCGCGACCGATGGTGCCTGTGGCACCGAGAAGGCAGACGCGGAGTGGGACGGCGGGGTGGGGCAGGTCGTCGGCAGTCATGTCCGTCGCTGGGATCGATCCCGTTGTGGACCTTCCATCCGTGGCACTTACACTCCCTCCTTCCTCAACGCCAGGCATCCAGTGCGGAGCTTCCATCGCCTTCAAGGCCACCTCCTGCTGGGCGACATCCCACATGGCACGCCGGAAACCCAGTTTCGGGGCCGACGAAACTGCTATTAAGTGACGGAGAGGAATGCCTGCTTCAGCGCCTTGCTTGCACGGCAGCGGACCGGCTGCTTTCGGCCAGTCCTCGCCACCCGAAGATAGCGCCGAACCCGTCATGGTTCAGCCCTCATGGCAGGGCAATGCTAGCCACCACCAGCCCTTGCACGCGAAAAGGCTCACATTCCGGGAACTCACCCTGAAAGCGGCGGTTTAGCCGCTGGTTCTAGATGGAGACCACGCTGCATGACCGACACTTCTCGTCGCGCCTTTGTCACCGCCGCCGTGGTCACGGCTGCCGCTACGGCCACTGTCTCGGCGGTCGCGCAAGAAGCGAAGAAGCCGGGCGCCCCGACGACGCCCGTTGCGGCCGCCTATCCCAAGCCGCCCTTCACGGCGCAGCAGCAGCCCTGGCCAGGGCTGGCATCCATGATGACCCCGCAGCCCGATCATGGCGAGACGAGCTACAAGGGCTCGGGCAAGCTCGCTGGAAAGCGCGCGCTCATCACCGGCGGCGACAGCGGCATCGGCCGCGCCGCTGCCATCGCCTATGCGCGCGAGGGCGCGTCCATCGTCATCAACCACCTTCCTGAGGAGGAGCCGGATGCTCGCGAGGTGCTGCAACTGCTTGGCGGAGAGGGCCACCGAGTGGTGTCCATTCCCGGCGATCTGCGCGACGAGGCGTTCTGCCAACAACTGGTGAGCCAGGCCGCGCGCGAGTTGGGCGGGCTCGACATCCTGGTCAACAACGCTGCGCGCCAGCAGACCCGGCCGAGCATCGACGCAATCTCAAGTGCCGATTTTGATGCGACTATGAAAACCAACGTCTACGCGCCGTTCTGGCTCACACGGGCAGCGGTCGCGATCATGGGCCCGGGCGGCGTGATCGTGAATACCTCGTCCGAGCAGGCCGGCGATCCTTCGGAGGACCTGGTGGACTATGCCTTGACGCGCGCTGCTGTGCTCAACTTCACCAAGTCGATGGCCAAACAACTCGCGCCCAAGGGCATCCGCGTCAACGCCGTGGCACCCGGTCCATTCTGGACGCCGCTCCAGGTGTCGGGTGGTGCCACGCCCGAGAAGCTTCAGCAATTCGGCTCGAAAAGCTTTCTGGGCCGTCCCGGTCAGCCTGCTGAGATCGCTGGCCTCTACGTCGCCGCCGCGGACCCTGCGAACAGCTTCTCCACTGGCCAGATCTTCGGTGCGACGGGTGGTGGTGGCCAGCCGGCGTAAGGCTCTATCAATTTAAGGGTGTGTCCCAGTGAGGTGTTCCTGCAATACAGTTCAGGTGTCTTGTATGGGTCGTTATCGCCCTTGCGAAATGGCAGCGTGAGCTGGTTCAAACCCTAGCAAGCCGGGGCGGGCCTATGCCCGCCCTGCAGGTTCAGGGCGATTGGTTGTCACTTCCCCAGATGAACATCAAAGAAGCGCGCGATGTCGGTGAACGCCTCCCGTGTTTCCGGTGCGTCCGCATTGCCCATGTACTGAGCATGCGACTGGCCTTCGTATACGTTCAACTCGGCAGCGACCCCGGCGCGCCGTAGCTTGCGGTGGGTGCGCACGGTGTTTGAGAGGAACAAGTCGCGCGTACCGCTGGTCAGAATGGTAGGCGGGAAACCGTGAAAGTCGCCGTAGATCGGTGAGAGTTGCGGATCGCGTAGATTGTGGCCGGCGGCATAGAGCTTCGCGGCCCGGCCCAGCCAGCCATCCCAGCTGACTAGGACGTTGTCTACCCACTCGTTGCTCCGGTAACTGTCGCCGGCGTCGGTCAGGTCGGACCACGGCGTGCCCGGCGCAATCGCTGCTGGCGTAGGCAAGCCCTCGGTCTTGGCCCGTAACACCATGGCCAACGTCATCCCGCCGCCGGTGGACGTGCCAAGGATCGCCATGTTCTTCGGGTCTGCCATGGTCACCGCCACCTTCCAGACCGCCATCGCATCGTCCATAGCCGCCGGATACGGGAAGTCCGGCGGCATGCGGTAATCCACTGAGATCACCTTGAAGCCGCCAAACCCGGCCATCATAACGGCTTCGGGCAGAGCAGCCTCGCCGGGAGCGAACACATAACCGCCGCCGTGCACGTGCACCAGCAGGCGGTTGCGGTTGGCCTCCGGCATGGAGTTCGGCGTGACTATGAATGCCTTGACGCCGCCGAGCACCGCTGGCTGCACGGTGACGCCAAGCTTCTCCTCTAAGCCGGGCAGGGCGGCGATGCTCAACGCTGCCCGACGGTTGATCAGCTCCTTCCACTCCGTCGCATCCTTCGGGTCCGCGTTCATGTGCAGCGGGTAGGCCCCGCCGATCAGCGCCTGCGCTTCTGGGCTGACCTCGAGGGTCGGGACGGGGATGTCCCGTGCGGGCGCATGGCGGACGCCCGGCTTGCTGTTGGCCGCCGCCTGCGGCCCGGCGAGCTGGTCGAAGCGGACCGGCGCGGGTGCAGAGCTGGGGGTCGGCACGGGCGCGGCCTGCTGCGCCCAGAGCGGAACGGCCGTCGCGACGGCGAGTACGAATGAGAGCAGGGGCAAGCGTGGCAGCGACATAGGGATATCTCCTCTCCACCACCGCGGTTCGCGCCGGCTCGCGGCTTGATCGGCTTAGGCTAGCAAGGCGTGTCCGACGGTCAACCTATGCCGCGCAGGCCGTGGATCGAGCGTCGCCTGCCCTCTGACGCAAGAGGCGGATGAAAGCGCTATGGCAGGCCGTCTTCGCGTCAGCGCCCGGACAATGCCGCGAGTCCGAGCCGAGATCCAACCGTCGCAAGGACCTCCTGGCTCGACCTGACGGACGCCGCGCCGCTCAGGGCCAAGGCCCTTCGATCAGGGACCGGGTTTCCTCGACCGCGACTTGCCAGATGGCCAGCATCTCCTCGTCGCTGCGCTGGTACACCCCGCCGTAGTTCCCGTCACCCAGCGTGCAACGGACCTTGTCCGGGGACAGCAGACGCAGCCGGTCGAGGTCGGCCATGGGTTTGCCCTCCTCCGGCCCACGCAGGTTCGGCAGCCGCGTCCACGGGAAATTCTCCATCCATGAGGCGTGGGATGCCACCGCGTCGGTGTCCTGCACCTTCTTCCAGGTCCGGGGCGCGTTCCACCAGTTATGGACCCGCACTCGGTGGCCGGGATGGTCCGCCATCCACTCGGGCGCCAGGCTGGCCACCGGCGCGTTGCCGCCATGGCCGTTGCACAGCAGGATGCGGCGGAAGCCAGTCCGGGCCAATCCGTCCAGGATGTCGCGGACGACGCGCAGATAGGTATCCACCCTCAGGCTGACCGTGCCCGGGTAGGCCTGGAAGTAAGGCGTGACTCCGTAGGCGAGGACGGGGAACACCGGCACTCCGAGGGGCTGCGCCGCCGAGAGCATGCAGAGTTGTGGGGGGGGGGGGGGGGGGGGGACGGGGGCGAGTGGGCGCTGATCGTGGTTGGCGGGGCGAGAG
>CAXTCN010000042.1:0-38460 GCA_964242575.1 uncultured Acetobacteraceae bacterium
CGCACATGGGGGCACGCTGCCTGGGCCCACCACCCCAGAACCCAACAAGAGCCTCACGGTCAATGACCTCCGCTCGCACGAGCTGATTGGACGCACCGACCGTAAATCGGCGTGGCGGTTCCGAACGCCGGGCAGCGCGCTGCACGAAATCGAGGTCGTACCCGGAACGGTGATCCCCGAACCCGCTGTCCTGCAAACCGTGCTGATCGGCGGCGCCGGCATCGGCCGCCTGCCGGACTTCTGCGCGGCCGACGCGGTCGCCGCCGGAACCCTGGTCCGGCTGCTGCCGGAGTGCCAGGACGCCGCCGTCGACGTGCACGCGCTCTACTCCAGCCACCGCAGCCTATCTGCTAAGGTCCGCGTGTTCATCGACGCGCTCGCCACGCACCTGAACCGAAACTGATGGCAGCTACGCTCGGTCGGGTAGCCGCGGTGCGGCGTCTTTTGCAGCCGCGCGGCGTTGGAGTGGTCATGGCCCCTGATCCAAGCCCGAACCTCGTTTGGAAGGGTCGCTGGAAGCGGTGGCCGAGCAACTGCACGAGGTTCGGCCCGAGTTGCAAGCGCTTGGACGCCGGATGGACGAGTTGCGGAATGCGCCAGGACCGTGGCGCGCCAGGGACGCCGGTTGCAGACGGCAGTGGCCCAGCCCAGCGGACGAACGCAACGGCTTTCTCATCTAGCCGCCGCGAGTTGGAGCTGCGCGCCATGCTGGCGGACAGGACGCGACCGCTGCGGTTCATTGTCAGGTCGCGGAACATTGCTGGAACCCGGTCGGGTTGGCCATTGTAGAGTGTGCTCACCGGTTCCAGCGTTTGCCCGCCGTTCCAGGACAGGGGTGACCCATGCTGCGCATCCACCCGAACGCCCGCACTATCCCCGCCGCCCGCGCCGAGACCGCCCGAGCTGACCGGCGACGGCAGCCGCTTCACGCCTGCGTTTGCCAAGGCCTGCAAAAGCCTCGGCGCGCAACGCCGCCCCGCACAGCCCCGCACGCCGCAAGCCAACGGCATGGCCGAGCGCCTCAACGGCCGGACCAGCAGCGAGGCGCTCGCCCGCCCCAGCGACAGCAACGAGCATACCCGCGTCGTCCGCCTGCGGGACCAGCAGCCGCGCTGGGACCTGCCCGGCGCGACGCAGGCCGGAACCATGCGGTGGCAAGCCGGCTACGTCGGCGGCGGACCCGGCAAAGCCGGCAACCCGCTTATGATCCCCGGCCTGACCTGCCTTCCGTCCGGCAACCAGGACAGGCTGGAACCACCAGGACCATCCTGCCAAGCTCCTATGGTTGGAGGAAGCCGCTGGGCAGGGTGTCGCCCAGCATGGCTAATCAGGCTACAGGCCAATCAAGGAAGCTAGACATGTCAAATGGTTTGCGGAGCGGCCTTACCAGCTACGGCGACGCCGGGTTCTCCCTGTTCCTCCGCAAGGCCTTCATCAAGGCTGCCGGATACTCCGACGACGCGCTGGACCGGCCCATCGTGGGCATCACCGACACCGCGAGCGACTTCAACCCCTGCCACGGCAACGCGCCGCAACTGATTGAGGCCATCCGCCGGGGCGTGATGTTGGCAGGCGGCCTGCCGATGAGCTTCCCGACCGTCTCGATCCACGAGGCCTTTTCCCATCCCACCAGCATGTACCTTCGCAACCTCATGGCGATGGACACCGAGGAGATGGTGCGCGCCCAACCAATGGACGCAGTCGTGCTGGTCGGCGGCTGCGACAAGACGCTGCCGGCGCAAATCATGGGCGCGGCGTCGGCCGGCGTCCCGGCCATTGTCGTGCCGGTGGGGCCGATGGTCGTGGGCCACCACCGCGGCGAGGTGCTGGGCGCCTGCACCGACTGTCGCCGCCTATGGGCCCAGCACCGCGCCGGGCAGATGAACGAGGCCGAGATCGAAGCCGTGAGCGGCCGGCTCGCGCCCTCGGTCGGCACCTGCATGGTCATGGGCACCGCGTCCACGATGGCCTGCATGATCGAGGCGATGGGCCTGTCGCTGCCGTTCAGCGCCGCCATCCCCGCGCCGCATGCCGAGCGGTTCCGCTGCGGCGAGGCAACGGGCAAGGCGGCGGTCGCGATGGCGGCGCGCGGCGGGCCTGCGCCGGCGGTGCTCATCACCGCCGCGTCCATCCGCAACGCCATGGTCGTGCTGCAGGCCATCGGCGGCAGCACCAACGGGCTGGTGCATCTGGCGGCCATCGCCGGGCGCGTCGGCATCAGGCTGGACCTGGCCGAGTTCGACCGCATTGGCCGCGAGGCGCCGGTGCTGGTGGACCTGAAACCCTCCGGCGATCACTACATGGAGCACCTGCACCACGCCGGCGGCGTGCCGCAACTGTTGCGTGAGCTTGCGCCGTTCCTGGACCTCGACGCCCCCACTGTCACCGGCGGCACGCTGCGCGACTACGCGGACGCGGCCGAGGAGGTGCCGGGCCAGACGGTGATCCGCTCCCGCGCCGCGCCCTTGAAGCCGACCGGCGGCATGGCGGTGCTGCACGGCAACCTTGCCCCCGGCGGCGCAGTCATCAAGCACGCCGCCGCCACGGCGAGCCTGTTGCAGCACACCGGCCGGGCCGTGGTGTTCACCAGCATCGAGGACATGACCACCCGGGTGGACGACCCGGCGCTCGATGTGGCGGCGGACGACGTGCTGGTGCTGCTGAACGCCGGGCCGAAGGGCGCGCCGGGCATGCCGGAAGCGGGCTACCTGCCAATCCCGCGCAAGCTGGCGCAGGCCGGCGTGAAGGACATGGTCCGCATCTCGGACGCCCGGATGTCCGGCACCGCGTTCGGCGCCATTGTGCTGCACATCACCCCGGAGTCCGCGGTGGGCGGGCCGCTGGGTTTGGTCCGGACCGGCGACATGATCTGCCTGGATGTGGAGGGCCGGCGCATTGACCTGCTGGTGGACGAGGAGGAGCTGGCGCGACGGGCGGCGGCGGCGGCTCCTGCTCCGCCCGGCCCGCGGCGCGGCTACGCCAAGCTGTTCCATGATACCGTGACCCAGGCCGACCAAGGCTGCGACTTCGATTTCCTGATTGGCGAGGCTGAGGACCCGGCCGGCTGAACAGCGGCTTGCGACCACCGGAGGACACCAGATATGCCCGACACCCCCTTGACGCCGCCTGAGCTGGAACCTGGCGCGATCCCGTCCGGGCCGCTCACCCGCCGCAAAGGCCCTGCCGACCTGCGCAGCGCTCGCTGGTTCGGCCCGGCGGACCTGCGCTCGTTCGGCCACCGCAGCCGCGCCATGCAGATGGGCTACGCACCGGAGGAGTGGACGGGCAAGCCGGTCATCGCCATCCTTAACACTTGGTCCGACCTGCAGCCCTGCCACATGCACTTCAAACAGCGTGTGGACGACGTGAAGCGCGGCATCCTGATGGCGGGCGGCTTCCCGGTGGAGCTGCCGGCGCTGTCCTTGTCGGAGAGCTACCTGAAGCCCACCAGTATGCTGTATCGCAACATGCTGGCGATGGACGCGGAGGAGCTGCTGCGCGCGCACCCCATCGACGGCGCGGTGCTGATGGGCGGCTGCGACAAAACCACGCCGGGCCTGCTGCTGGGCGCGACCAGCATGGACCTGCCCGCCATTTACCTGCCCGCCGGCCCCATGCTGCGCGGCAACTGGCAAGGCAAGGTGCTGGGCTCGGGCTCGGATGCCTGGAAGTACTGGGACGAGCTGCGCGCCGGCACGATCACCGACCAGGACTGGTTGGGCGTGGAGGGCGGCATCGCGCGCTCGTACGGCACCTGCATGACTATGGGCACGGCCAGCACCATGACCGCCATCGCCGAGGCGGTGGGCATGGTGCTGCCGGGCGGCAGCTCTATCCCCGCCGCCGACGCCGGGCACATCCGGCTGGCGAGCGAGAGCGGACGGCGCATCGTGGACATGGTGTGGGAGGACCTGACGCCCCGGCGCATCCAGACCCGCGCCGCGTTCGGCAACGCCATCGCGGTCGCCATGGCCATGGGGTGCTCCACCAACGCCATCATCCACCTGATCGCCATGGCCCGGCGCGCGGGCCACGATGTCGGGCTGGCCGACTTCGAGCATTACAGCCGCCGCGTCCCAGTGATCGGCAACGTGCGCCCAAGCGGCGACCAGTATCTCATGGAGGATTTCTTCTACGCCGGCGGCATCCGGGCCTTGATGGGGGAAATCCGCGAACATCTGGACCTCGATTGCCTGACCGTCACCGGACGCACGCTCGGCGAGAACATCGAGGGCGCGCGCGTCTATAACCCCGACGTGATCCGGCCCACCAGCAACCCGGTCTACGGCGAGGGTTCGCTGGCGGTGCTGCATGGCAACCTCGCGCCTGATGGCTGCGTCATCAAGCCCGCCGCCATGGACCAGCGCTTCCTGCAGCACTCCGGCACAGCGCTGGTGTTCGATGACTACCCGAGCCTCAAGGCGGCCATTGACGACGAGGCGCTGGACGTGACCGCCGACCATGTGCTGGTGCTGCGCAACGCCGGGCCGCAAGGTGGGCCGGGGATGCCGGAGTGGGGCATGCTGCCGATGCCGAAGAAGCTGCTGAAACAAGGGCGCCGCGACATGCTGCGCCTGTCGGACGCGCGCATGAGCGGCACCAGCTACGGCGCTTGCGTGCTGCACGTCAGCCCCGAAAGCTACGTTGGCGGCCCGCTCGCGTTGCTGCGCACGGGCGACATCGTCACCGTGGACGTGGCCGCGCGCAGCATCCGCATGGAGGTGCCTGACGAGGAGCTCGAACAGCGCCGTGCCGCCTGGACGCCGCCCGCGCCGCGCTACGAACGCGGCTACGGCTGGGCGTTCAGCAAGCACATCCAGCAGGCCGACCAGGGCTGCGACTTCGACTTTCTGCGCACTGGGTTCGGCGCGCCGGTGCCTGAGCCGGTAATCTACTAATCAGCGAGTTAGATCATCTTGATGCCATAACTATTTGGGTCGTCGCTGATGACATTGGCTTGGGTGTTTTGTTGGTGTTCGGCGCTTTCCGAGAAGCCGATCACCACCTGGGCCCGGGACGTCCCTCCATCCAGCACGTTGGTCCAGTAATCCACGCCCTCGGCTTCACCCGGCCGGTGCAAGGTGTTGGAGTAGACCGCGCCGACAAAGCCCCGGTTCGTCAGGGCGCCGTAGGTCGATTGGAACTCCGGACTGTTCACGAAGCTGTTGGCCAAGTCCACGAGCGCTGCGCCGCTGTCGATGGCACGGGTCCAGAACCCGAGGCCTCCGGCCTCCGGCAGCCGCCCCAGGGCCGTGTCGTACAGCCGGGCCACTTGCGCCGCGGTTTCGCTCACGTCCCAGATGCCGCCAGCGACTTGCGCCGTGGTGCCCGTCTGGTTCTCCGTGCTTTCTGAGATACCGGCGAGCGTTTGGCCGCGCGTCCGCTCGCTGCTGTCGAGGCTGTCGCGCCAGAAAGCCAGTCCGCCGGCGTCCGGATCGCGTCCGAGCACGTTTTGATAGATGCGGGTCACGAAGTCGTTGTTGGAAAGCTCAACCCCGAACCGGGTGGTGAACTCAGGGCTGGACAGGAAGCCGATGGCGAGATCGGCGAGCGGGGCCCCACTTTGCAGGTTGGCGATCCAGAAGTTCAGCCCGCCTTGTTCCGGCGTGCGGCCCAGTCCGGCCTGGTACATGCGGGTGATTGCGGCAGCCGAGTCGGCGGCGTCGAACGCCATGCGGCCATCCAGGAAGCGAACCTCCTCGATGCCGCTGAGCACGTCTATCCGGCCTTGGTGGGTGATGGTCACGTCGCCGTTGCGCAGCAGGGAGAACACGCTGTCCCGCCGGCCCTCATCGAACGTCACGATGTCATACCCGTCGCCACCGACGAACATCTGGCCCCCAGGCCCGTCCGTGAACGCGTCGTTGCCGGGCGTGCCTTTGACCAGCGCCAGCGCGGCTGCGACTTCGGCGACGGTCGTTTTAATGGTCGTGGAGGCCTGGCTGTTCCCGGCCAGGGCCGATTCCTGCAGGTTGAAGCTGTTCAGGGTGTAAGACCCCTGGAACGCCATCGTCTTCGCGACCACCCCGTTCAACGAGAGGGTCAGCACGCCGCTGTCCGCGCCGGTGGACGCGTAGGCGGCGGTGTTCCAGCGTGGGCTGACCAACTGGATGGTGTCGGACGATGCGAACCCGGCGATCGTGGCGTCGAACAGCGTGCCGGCTTCCATGCGGAGCGTCGTGGCTCCGCTGATGCCGCGGTCAAATACGAACGTTTGACCGGCGCCAACGGCCCGCGCCGCCTCAAACGTCACGCCGGCGCCGAGCAGCACCGTGCCCGTGCCGGTCAGGTTGATGTCCACGCTGGCCAGTCGCGGCGTGTGGTCCGGGCTGAGGATTGAGATCAGGCCGTCGTTCTGCAGTTGGTGGCCCGCGTTGGTTCCGGCCGCCGCAATCTGCAGCCGGGCGCCGCTCACCAGGATCGAGCCGGTGTTCAGCAGTTTGCTGGCACCGCCCGTCAGCGTATCTTCAACCTGCAGGACAGCAATGCCTGGGTCGGAGCCGCTTGCGAATATCGTGCCTTGGTTCGCAACCGTGCCGCGCAGCCGCACCGTCGCGCTGACCCCATCCGCGCCGATGTTCAGTTGCGAGGATGCGGCAAGCGTCGCGTCCGCAAGGATCAGCTTAGGGCTGCTGGAGCCCGACGCGGTCAGCGCGATCAACAGGGAGTCCGGCAGCGTGCCGGTCGCGGTCACCGTGCCAGCGGCAATAATGGCCGTGTCGCCCGACACGGGCGCTGTCTGGGCTGACCAGCTGCTGTTCGATGTGAACGAGCCGTCTGACCCGTTCCATGTCTTCGTTGCCATCGTTTTGCGTCCTTAGATAATGCTTGAATGAAACGAGGCGCTACCCTGAGGCGGCGCTCCTACATTTGGTCAAAGCGACGCGGATCGGGTCCTGCGGTGGCGGATCATGCCCAGGTCCAGCAGGCCAGTGCCCAGCAGCGTCACCGAAGCAGGGTTAGGCCATCTAGTTGCTCGGGATCGCGTTGGCGCTGCGCGCTGGCAAGAACGGGCCGACATTGCCGGCGCTGGTCAGTGGAGTCCTGGCTTCGGCAAGGAAGCCACAGTTCGAGCTAGACGGTCGCGACGTCAAAGACCGAAGTGCCAGGCCAGTCTTGGTCTGTCCCAACATGGCGGCGAGGGCCATGGGTGCGGATGCTACGCCGTCGATGGCCAACAAACCCTTTTTATCCAAACCCACAGTTGATGATCTTTCACGGATGATGAACGGATTGTCGGAGGCGTTCGCAATCTTAGCGGGATAAACCGTACGTCATACATACATGTGACGGATCATTAACGCAAACCAAAAAGTGGAAACCTGTTCGTGCAATGTTGAGTTTCGGCGGGACTCTGCAGCCTACTCTCTCGCCTCCGCTACGGCTGAAAGGACCTCGCTCAAGGGCAGTCCTTCCGCTTTCACCGGAGACCAGGCTGCGGGACGCGCTGGATCAGGCTATGTTCGCCATGAGCGCCGCATATGCCGGGGGGTCAGAAGAGAACCACTATGCTGGATTGCATTGCAGTAACGGGTTGCCAGTCCGTTACAACCCGGCCAGGCTAAAGGCCTTGCTCCAAACAGTGTAGGTGGACTTCGGCGCAACCTGATGTGAGAGTCGGATAACTGGGCAGCAACTGGGCCAGCAGAGCAGAGCTTGCACTACAGACCGGTTTGGCCTCGCAACGTGCTCTGTCCAGTTTCAAGTCACCAACAGAAGGGCGGCGTCATACTCTGCCTCGAACGCAACCAGCGTGCTTCGCACAAATGCGGAGATGCCCTGGTTCTTTTGGAGCAGAAAGGCCAGGAGCGTGACGGCAGGAACATTCCCGCCATCGCGCGTCCAGTGGCAGGTTGGAACGCCTGCGAGCTTTCTGTTCAGTTGGTCCTGGCATACTCCTCAGGACTGGAAGCGGCGTGCAGCCCCGCCTCAAGCACATCGCAGATTTGATCGATCTGCTGGACGGTAAGGGTCGGAAAAAGTGGCAGCGTCAACGTCCGGCTGGAATAGCTGACGCTGTGCGGCAGGTCGCTTGCTGATCCGGCGAACGCGCTAAAGCCTGTGATACAGGGGTAGTGCAGGCTTGATTGAATGCCACGCTGGCGGAGCGCATCCGCAAGACCCTGACGAACTTCGGCGCTTGGCGCGACCACCGACATCAGATGGCAGGCGCTGTCTGCGACCTCGGCATCGCTGAACGGCACCGTGAGGCCTGGCAACCGCCGGAGCCGCGACCGGTAAGCGGCGACCAAATCGCGTCTACGCTCGTTGTTCCGCAGCAGTTTGACCAGTTGTGCACGGCCCAACGCCGCCCGCAGGTCGTCCATCCGGTAGTTGTAGCCGTTTAACACGACGTCATAGGAGCTGGCATGGCCGCGATGCCGATCCCAACTCAAGCTCGTCATGCCATGGGAGCGCAAGCGGGTGACAGCCGCGAGGTGGCCGTCGTTGTTGGTCACCACCATGCCGCCCTCGCCGACCGCGAGGTTTTTGTTGCTGAAGAATGAGAAGCAGGAAAGATCGCCGAGGCTGCCGGCCATGGGCGCGGTGTCCGGACCATTGCCGTCACCCGAGGCGCGCGAGCCGAGCGCATGGCACGCGTCTTCGATCAGCGCCACCCCGTGTGCGCGGCAAATCCGCGCAATCTCAAGCAAACGGGTTGCGTAGCCGCCATAATGCATCACGATGACCGCGCGAGTTTGTGGCGTGATCTGCCGCTCAATCTCTGTGGGATCGATCACAGGCTCATCGAGCCCAACGATGTCGGCGAACACGGGCATGGCGCCGACCGCGCGGGTGATGTTGGCCGACGCAACGAAATTGACCGCCGGCTGGATCACCTCATCGCCCGGGCCGATGCCGAGCGCGAGCATGGCGAGGTGCAAAGCGGCCGTGCCGTTTGCGACCGCGACGGCGTGCTGCACGCCGACCAGCGCCGCAATCTCCTGTTCGAACTGCTTCACCTCTGGCCCGGCAGACAGCCATTTGCCGCGCAGGATACGCAGCACCGCATCCTCCTCCTCCTGGCCGTAGTCGAGATCGCTGAGCGGGATTTTAAGATCAGATACGGTCAAACTTGCTTCTTTCCTCAGCATAAAGCTCCTGCGCCCGGGCATAATCGTCGGGACGGCCAATATCGAGCCAAAGGCATTCAGTTTGGTGGGCATGGACAACCTCTCCGGCCCGGATCAGTTTCAGGACAAGATTCGGAAAGTCTAAATACTGACCCGGCTCGATGTAGCGCAGCACCCGAGGCTCGTAAACATAGATGCCCATGCTGACCGGATAGGTTTGGACTGGCTTTTCGATGTAGTCGACCACCGAACCGTCCTGGTCGAGCTTGAGAACGCCAAGATCAATTTTTACCTGCTTATTGTGACAAGCTATGGTGAGGATAGCCCCTTGTTTTCGGTGGGCCACGAGCAGCGCGCCGAAATCGAGGTCGGTCAGGATGTCGCCGTTCATCGTGATGAACGTCGAGGTCAAATCAGGCACCAGCGCCAGCGAGCCTGCGGTCCCGGTCGGTTCCACCTCGTGCACGAAGCGCAGCGTGAGCGACTTGTGGGCTTCGGAGCGCAGCGCGAAATAGGCCTTCGTCAACTCAGCCAAGTGGCCGAGCGTCAGGGTCACGTCACGGCATCCGTAGCCGATAAGCCGTTGTATCAGCGTCTCAACCACCGGCGTGTCGCCAAGCGGCATCAACGGTTTTGGGAACGTGACGGTAAATGGATGAAGGCGCGTGCCCTTGCCGCCTGCCAAGATCACCGCCTTCACGCCGGCCAGCGCGTTGGCGCCGGTGCTCGCATCGAGGCTTTTTAGTGGGGGCGTCACGATGTTCATGCGACTGCTCCGGCGCTAGGTCGTGACCGTGCGCGACGGGAAGATACCCGCTTCGAACGCGGAAACGACGTCATTGATGCCAGACTCCACCGTGTTTTGCGGTACGAAATGCAGGACCCTTGCAATCTTGTCGAACGAGACGCGGTAATCCCGCGGGTCTTCTGGCTTGGCGACACGCGTGATGACCGCAGGCTTTCTGAGCCGTTTTTGCACCATGTCGATGATGTCGGACTTGCGGAAGTTCTGGGCCGTCGCGCCGACGTTGAAAACCTGGCTGTTCACCGCCTCGTCCGGCATTTCAAGACAGGCCATGACCGCATGGGCCGCGTCACGCACATGGACGTACGGACGCCAGAACTGTTCGCCGAACACGGTAAGCTCCCCGTCAACTTGCATTTCGGCAGCGAACTGGTTGACCGTTAGGTCGAAACGCATCCGCGGCGAAAGGCCATAGAGCGTGGCGAAGCGTAGGACGGTCGGGCACAGGTTTTTGTAGCGGCCCGACAGCAGTTCCTGTTCAACAGCGACCTTGGTTTCGGCGTAAAGCGAAACCGGACGCAACTCATGGTCCTCAGTCGCGAGCACCGAGATATCGTTCATCTTGCCGTAGTTGCTGCAAGTGGACGCGAATATCAGGCGCTTGACCCCTGCGTCCGCGGCGCGGTCCAGCAACGCAAGCGACCCTTCGCGGTTCACGGCGAGAGCGAGGTCCGGGTCGGCTGAGCACGCCGGGTCGCCGACAATGGCCGCGAGATGGACAACGGCCCCGGCCCCGTCCAATGCCCGGTCCACAGCCTCGGCGTCACGAATGTTGCCCGGAATAAAGCGGAAACTCTCGTGTGAGAGCATCGGCAACAGGGCTTGCCCACCAAAAACCAGGTTGTCCAGGACGGAAACCTTATGACCGGCGCGAAGAAGCTCGAGGCACAGGACGGAGCCGAGATAGCCGCCCCCACCAGTCACTAAAACCTGCATAGCATCAACGCGCCCCATCTAAATTCTCACGCTTATATAGTTTATATCTGCCGGGACATGTATACTCGCCTGGCAATAGCTCTTCAATGCAATTTAGCTCGATCCGATCTAGAAATTGAAGGCGAGCAGGAACCATCCCGAGGCCAGCAAGGTCGTAACCGTTTGTGCAGTCGCCTAGGCAACAGAGTGCGACAGCCGGCGGCGTCACCGAACTAGGCGGCCATCGCGGCAGGAGCGTGGGCAGGCGATCAGGATGGCCGCGATTGCCCACGTCTGCTGTCCAACCCGCCAGCGGGTGCAGCAATCCTTGCCCTAAGCAGGCTTGCGCGTCAGGCTCGGTCCGGCTCGAAGCTGCGCTGCCATAGCGTGGCGCTGCCGGTGTCCTTCAGCATCACCGTCATGGCGCCGCTGCGGCCCTCGATCGCTACCTCGCCAAAGAACTGCATCCCCTCGGCAGGCGATAGGTTCTCGCGACCTGGGCCGGACGCCTTCTGCCACACGACCTCCAGGCCGAAGGTGTCGTCGGGCGCGTTCGGCCCGAAGGTGCCGGCGTGCAGCGGGCCGCTGACGAACTCCCAGAACGGGGCGAAGTCACGGAACTGGGCACGCGCTGGGTCATAGCGGTGGGCGGCGGTGTAGTGCACGTCGGCGGTCAGCCAGACCACGTTGCGTATGCCGGCCTGCTTGATGGCGGCGAGCAGGCCGGCCATCTCGTGCTCGCGCCCGAGCGGCGGGCCGTCGCCATTGGCGATTGCTTCGAACCGGGGCCGGCCGCCCTCGTCCTTGCCGTCCGGCACCAACAGGCCGACCGGCATGTCGGCGGCGATCACTTTCCAAGTGGCGCGGCTCGCCAGCAGGCCGGACAGCAGCCAGCGCACCTGTTCCTGTCCCATGAAGGCCGTGTCCGGCCCGGGCGCATCCTGCCGGTTGAACGTGTTGGGGCCGCGGTAGCTGCGCATGTCCAGCGCGAACACGTCGAGGTGTGGGCCGTAGCCCACCTTGCGGTAGATGCGCTCAAGCTCATCGGCGCCGTGCGGGCGCATCGGGGCGTAGTCCAGGAAGGCTCGTGCGGCGCGGGCGCGCAGCGCCGCGATGCGCTTTTCCTGGTAGGCCGGGCCAAGGACCTTGCTGTCCGACCAGTTGTTGGTGACCTCGTGGTCATCCCACAACCAAAGCTGGGGCACCTCGGCGTGGAAGGCGCGCACGTTCGCGTCCATGAGGTTGTAGCGGTGCCGGCCGCGGTACTCGGCCAGGGTTTCCGCCACCTTGGACACCTCGGGAGTGACCAGGTTGCGCCAAACGCCGCCATCGGGCAGCTCGACCTGTTCCTTCAAAGGCCCATCGGCATAGATTGTGTCGCCGCAATGGATGAAGAAATCGGCGCCCGTACGCCGCATCGCCTCGTAGATGCGGTAGCCGCCACGAGCCTCGTCGATGCCCCAGCCCTGCCCGGCGGTGTCCCCAGACCAGAGGAACCGCACGTCCCGCTGCGACGCGGGCGCGGTCCGGAACCGTCCAAGCACCGGCGCGGAGGCGGCGCGGTCCGCGTCGGGGCCTTCGAACGCCATGCGGTAGAACACGTCCGCATCGGCGGGCAGCTCGCGCAGGTCCACCCGGGCGGTGAAGTCGCTGGCCTCGGTGGCGTATGGCCCGAGAACGCGGCGCGGGTTGCGGAAGCGCTCGTCCGTCGCCCATTCCACCACCAGGCGGGAGGTGCGGTCGGCACGGCTCCACAGAATGGCGCGGTCGGCTGTAACGTCGCCGGCGGCGGCGCCCCAATCCGCCCGCGGACGGCCGCTTTCGGCGGCGATGACGGCGGGCGCGCTGCCCTGTCCGAACGCGAACCGCGGCAGCGCAAGGGCAGCGCCGGCCGCTGCCAGGGTGGCGCGGCGGGTCGTGCGGCGTGTGGTCATGCGGCGGCCTCCACTGGTGGAATTATCATCCGGCTCGTGGCACGACATCGCGCGGCGAAGGGATGCCTGACTATCGCCGTTTTATGACAATTCACGAGGACCTTGCAGCACTCATGCCCAAGCCGCCGCCATGATCGATTTCCGGACGCTTGAGGTTTTCTACTGGGTCGTTCAACTCGGCGGCTTCCGGCGGGCGGCGGACAAGCTGCACACCACCCAGCCCGCGGTGTCGAGCCGCATCGCCCTGTTGGAGGCGCGTCTCGGCGTCAGCCTTTTGGATCGGAACCGGCGCCGGCGCATCACCCTCACGCTACGCGGCATCGAGCTGCTGGCCTATGCCGAGCGCATCCTGGCGCTGGAGGACGAGATGATGGCGGCGCTCGCCGACACGTCCGGCCTTCGCGGCACCGTCCGGCTCGGCACGTCCGAAACAATCGTGCACACCTGGCTGTCCGGGCTGATACGGCGGGTGCACGACCTGCATCCTTCCGTCACGCTCGACATCTCGGTGGACATCTCGCTCAACCTGCGCGACGCGCTCATCAAGGGCGAGGTCGATGTCGCTCTTTTGCTCGGCGCCGTCACTGCGCCGCGCATCCGCAACCTGCCGCTGTGCGAGTACCCGCTTGCCTGGATCGTCGCGCCGGACCTGCCGTTCGGCCCGGAGGCGCCCAGCCTGGCGCAGCTCGTTCGCTGGCCGGTGATCACCTATTCCCGGGGAACTTCCCCTTACCTCGAACTCACCGGGTTGTTGAACCAGCCCGGGCTGCCGCCGGCGCGCATCTTCGCCAACAGCTCGCTCGCCTCCATCGTGCGCATGGTGCTGGACGGCATCGGCATCGGAGTGATCGCCCCGGCCGCGATCGAGCGCGAGCTCGCCAGCGGCCAGTTGCGCCGCCTGGATGGCGGGCCGCCGCTCGCGCCGCTCGTGTTCGTTGCGAGCTACGCCGAAACGCCGGGCAGCCGATTGACGGCGGCGGTGTCGAAGCTGGCCCAAGAGGTGGCGGCAGCGAGCCTCATTGATCCAGAATAGTTATCAGGACCGATCCTTAATGACGATTGGCCCTGACCAGACCTGCTATGTCCGAATGCCTCAACCAAACGGATCGGGAGTACGGCGGCGATGGAGGCTGTGGCAGTCAGGCGCCGGAACGAGGCGCACGAGACCCGGCGCGCAATCCGGGCCGGGACCATCGCCGGGCATACGTCCGGCCTGGCCAGCGACTTCGTGCAGGGAAACGTCGCCATCGTCCCCGGCGCCCATGCGGCGGCTTTCGAGCAGTATTGCCGGAACAATGCGCAGGCGTGCCCCCTGCTGGCGGTATCCCGTCCCGGAGATCCAACGCTCTCGGCGCTGGGCGACAGCATCGACATCCGCGGCGACGTGCCACGCTACCGCGTGTTCGCGGAAGGCCGCCTCATTGGCGAGCCGACCAGCATCGTTGATCTGTGGCGGGACGACCTCGTGACCTTCGTCATCGGCTGCTCCTTCACGTTCGAGCGCGCGTTGATCGACGCCGGCATCCCGCTGCGGCACGTGTCCCAGGGCCGCAACGTGGCGATGTACCGCACCAGCGTGGCCACGGTCCCGGCCGGGCCGTTCCATGGCCCGCTGGTGGTGTCCATGCGCCCCATTGCCGCCAACGACGTGGAGCGTGCGGCGGAAGTGACAGGACGTTTCCCGGACATGCACGGGCGTCCCGTGCACCACGGCGACCCTGCCGCCCTCGGCATCGCCGACCTGCAACGTCCGGACTACGGCGACGCCGTCGAGGTCCGGCCGGGCGAGACGCCGGTGTTCTGGGCCTGCGGCGTCACCAGCCAGGCCGCCCTGGAAGCGGCGCGCATCCCGTTCTTCATCGCCCACGCGCCAGGGTGCATGTTGATCACCGATCTGCGGCACCCGGCGCGCTGAGGCGGTGCCCGATTTGAACGCAACGCCTTCCATGGACGCACCATCTCCACACGGCTGGCAGTTCTGGATCGACCGTGGCGGCACGTTCACGGACGTGGTGGCGCGGGCGCCGGACGGGGCGCTCAGCACGCACAAGCTGCTGAGCGAGAACCCGGGACGCTACCGGGACGCGGCCATCGCCGGCATCAGGGCGGTGCTGGGAATAGCGCCCGACCAGCCGATCCCGGCCGGGCTGGTGAGCCAAGTCAAGATGGGCACCACGGTCGCGACCAACGCGCTGCTGGAGCGTAAGGGAGAGCGGACGCTGCTGGTGGTGAACCACGGGTTCGCCGACCTGCTGCGCATCGGCAACCAGGCCCGGCCGCGGCTGTTCGACCTACAGGTCACGCTGCCGGCGTTGCTGTATGAGCGGGTGGCGGAGGTGCGCGGCCGGGTCGGCATCGGCGGCGATGAGGTGGAGCCGCTGGACGAGGCGGCGGCACAGGACGCGTTCGCGGCGGCGGTGGCGGACGGCATCCAGGCCTGCGCCATCGCGCTGATCCACGCCTGGAAGCACCCGGCCATGGAGCAGCGCCTGGCCGAACTGGCGCGGGAGGCCGGGTTTACGCAGGTGTCAACCAGCCACGAGACCAGCCCGTTGCTGCGCCTGGTGCCGCGCGGGGACACGACCGTGGTGGACGCCTACCTCTCGCCCATCCTGCGCCGCTACGTGCAGCAGGTCGCGCGGGAGCTGCCGGGCGTGGCGCTCTATTTCATGCAGAGCAACGGCGGCCTGGCGCAGGCGGACCGGTTCCAGGGCAAGGACGCCATCCTGTCCGGCCCGGCCGGCGGCATCGTCGGTGCGGCGCGCACGGCTGGCATGGCCGGGCTGCACCGCGTGATCGGCTTCGACATGGGTGGCACCAGCACCGACGTGGCGCTGTATGACGGCGCATTCGAGCGGGCGTTCGAGACCGAGGTCGCGGGCGTGCGGATACGGGCGCCGATGATGGCGATCAACACCGTGGCGGCTGGCGGCGGCAGCGTGCTGCACTTCGACGGCGCGCGCATTCGCGTGGGTCCGGACAGCGCCGGCGCCGCGCCTGGCCCGGCGTGCTACCGCCGTGGCGGGCCGCTCACGGTGACGGACGCCAACGTGTGCGTGGGCAAAATCCAGCCCGCGCACTTCCCGGCGCTGTTCGGGCCGGAGGGCAACGAGCGGCTGGACGCGGACGTGGCGCGGCAGGGCTTCGCCGCGCTGGCGGACCGCATGGCGGAGGCTGGCCCGCGGCAGGACCCGCGCGCGGTGGCCGAGGGATTCCTCCGGGTGGCGGTCGCCAACATGGCCAACGCGATCAAGCAGGTCAGCGTGCAGAAGGGTCACGACGCTACCCGGTTCGCGTTGCAGTGCTTCGGCGGCGCCGGCGGGCAGCACGCCTGCCTGGTGGCGGACGAGCTTGGCATGGAGACGGTGTTCATCCACCCCTACGCCGGCGTGCTGTCGGCGTACGGCATGGGCCTGGCGGACCAGGCGGCGTTGCGGGAACAGGCGGTGGAGCAGCCGTTCGGGCCGGACGCGCTGCCGGGCCTGGAGGCGGTGGCGGACCGGTTGGCGGAGGCGGCGCGCTCGGCGCTGTTGGAACAGGGTGCGGATGCGGCGCGCATCGCCGTGCAGCGCCGGGTGCACCTGCGCTATGCCGGGACCGAGGCCGCGCTGCCGGTGCCGCTCGATGCCGACGCCGGAGCCGCATTCACCGCCGCCCACCGCGCCCGCTTCGGCTTCGCAACGCCGGAGCGGGCGCTGGTGGCCGAGGCGGTCGCGGTCGAGGCGGTCGCGGCTGGCGAGGCGGTGCAGGAGCCGGCGCTCGCGCTCCGGGGACGGGATGCGCTGGAACCAGTCGACCATGTGGCCATGTGGAGCGGCGGGGCCGAGCACCGGACGCCGGTGTTCGAGCGCACCAGCCTGCGCGCCGGCGACCGCCTGTCCGGCCCGGCGCTGGTGCGGGAGGCCAACGCCACCACCGTCATTGAGCCGGGCTGGACGGCCGAGGTGACGGCGCAGGACCACATGCTGCTGCGCCGCACCGAACCGCTGCCGAGCCGGGTCGCGGCAGGGACGGGGCGGGCGGACCCGGTGCTGCTGGAGCTGTTCAATAACCTGTTCATGAACGTCGCGGAACAGACGGGCGCCGTGCTGCAGAACACGTCCATGAGCGTCAACATCAAGGAGCGGCTGGATTTCTCCTGCGCCATCTTCGACGCGGACGGCGCCCTGATCGCCAACGCGCCGCACGTGCCGGTGCACCTGGGCGCGATGGGCGAGAGCGTGCGGACCGTGCTGCGGCTGCGCGGGGACACGCTGCGGCCCGGCGACGTGGTGGCGCTGAACAACCCGTTCAACGGCGGCACGCACCTGCCGGACGTTACCGTCATCACGCCGGTGTTCCACGGCGGCCAAATCCGGTTTTTCGTCGGCAACCGCGGCCACCACGCCGACATCGGCGGCACGACGCCCGGCAGCACGCCGCCCGGCTCGCGCATTTTGGAGGAGGAGGGCGTGGTGATCGACGACTTCCTGCTGGTGGACGCCGGGCACTTTCGCGAGGCCGAGTTCCGGCAGATGCTCGGCGCCGCACGGTATCCTGCGCGCAGCCCCGACGTGAACGTGGCCGACATCAAGGCGCAGGTCGCGGCCAACGAGCGCGGGGTGCAGGAGCTGGGCCGGGTCGTGCAGCAGTTCGGCTGGGACTTGGTGCGCGCGTACATGCAGCACGTGATGGACAACGCCGAAGAAAGCGTGCGGCGGGTGATCGCGCGCATCGGGGACGGCCGGTTCGACTACGTGATGGACGACGGCGCGCCGCTTTGCGTGGCCGTGACGGTGGACCGCGCCGCCCGGACCGCGACGGTCGACTTCACCGGCACCGGGCCGCAAAGTGCGGGCAACTTCAACGCGCCCCCGGCGGTGACCCGAGCGGTGGTGCTGTATGTGTTCCGCTGCCTGGTGGGCGAGGACATCCCGCTGAACGACGGGTGCCTGAAGCCGGTCCGCCTGGTGATCCCGCCCGGCACGTTCCTGTCGCCGGCGCCGGGCGCGGCGGTGGTGGCGGGCAACACCGAGGTGAGCCAGGCCACCTGCAACGCGCTGTTCGGGGCGCTCGGCCGGCTCGCGTGCAGCCAGGCCACCATGAACAACCTGCTGTTCGGCGACGCCACCCGGCAGTACTACGAGACCATCTGCGGCGGCATGGGCGCAGGACCCGCGCACGGCGGCGCGTCGGCCATCCAGACGCACATGACCAACACCCGCATGACCGACCCCGAAATCCTGGAGCTGCGCTATCCCGTGCGGCTGGAAACGTTCGCGATCCGCAGCCGCTCGGGCGGCGGCGGCTTGCACCACGGCGGGGACGGCGCGGTGCGGCGGCTGCGGTTCCTGGAGCCGATGACCGCGGTCATCGTGGCGTCGCGCCGCGAGGTTGCGCCGTTCGGGCTGCAGGGCGGCGCGCCGGGCGCGGCCGGGCGGCAGTGGGTGGAGCGCGCCAACGGAACGACGGAGCCGCTGTCCGGAACCAGCCGGGCCGAGCTGGCGCCCGGCGACGCGCTAGTGATCGAAACCCCGGGGGGCGGGGGATACGGGGCGCCCCCCCGAACCGAGTGCCTGAGCGCCACCGAAGCCACTCACCTATGGAGAGAACCATGTCCCAGTTGCTGATTGACCGCCGCGCCGTGCTGACGGCCGCCCTCGCGCTCGGCTATGCCGGGCGGGTCCAGGCGGCCGAGGACGTCATCATCGGCGCGCTTTATCCATTGACGGGCAACAACGCCCAGGTCGGGCTTGATGACAAGACCGCGCTGGAGGTGACGGCCGAGATCATCAATGGCAGCCATGACCCGCTGCCCATGCTGCTGGGCGGCGGCGGTGGCCTTGATAAGCTCGGCGGCGCGCGCATCCGGCTGGTGTTCGCCGATCATCAGGGCGACCCGCAAAAGGCCCGCGCCGAGGCGGAGCGGCTCATTACCCAGGACAAGGTGGCGGCGCTGATCGGCACCTACCAGAGCGCCACGGCGGCGACGGTCAGCCAGGTGGCGGAACGGTATGAAATCCCGTTCATCTCGGCTGACAACTCCTCGCCCAGCCTGCACCGGCGCGGGCTGAAGTGGTTCTTCCGCACCACGCCGCACGACGAGATGTTCACCCAGACCATGTTCGACTTCTTCAAGGCCGAGGGCGAGCGGACCGGGCGGCCGGTGCGCAGCGTGGCGCTGTTCTATGAGGACAGCATCTTCGGCGCCGACAGCAGCGCGGTGCAGCGGCGGCGTGCGGGCGAGGCGGGCTATAAGGTGGCGGCCGACATCAAGTACCGCGCCAACTCGCCGTCGCTCTCGGCAGAGGCGCAACGGCTGCGCGCCGCCGACGCCGACGTGCTGATGCCGTCGAGCTACACGTCGGACGCGATCTTGCTGATGCGCAGCATGGCCGAGCTTGGCTACAAGCCGCGCGCCGTCATGGCGCAGGCGGCGGGGTTCCAGGAACAGGCGTTCCTGACCGCGGCCGGGCCGCTGGCGGAGGGCGTGCTCAGCCGCTCCTCGTTCGCGCTGGATGCCGCCAAGTCCCGCCCGGCCATCCCGGCGGTGAACGCCCTGTTCCGCGCCCGTGCCGGCAAGGACCTGAACGACAACACCTCGCGCCAGGTGGTCGCGTTGCAGGTGCTGGCGGACGCGGTCAACCGCGCGGGCAGCGCCAAGCCCGGCGACATCCGCGCGGCCCTCGTGGCCACCGACGTGCCGGGGCAGCAGACCATCATGCCATGGCGCGGCGTGCGCTTCGACGAGCAGGGCCAGAACGCCGCCGCGACGCCGGTGATCCAGCAGGTGGCGAACGGCGCCTTCCGCACCGTGTTCCCGGCGGACGTGGCCACCCAGGACGCCGCCTGGAATGTCGGCCGGTGACGGCGCACGCGCGGAGGGCTGGCCCGCCATGACCGCCGAGACGCTCGCCCAGGTCCTGGTCAGCGGCCTGCTGATGGGGTTGATCTACGCGCTGGTCGCGGCGGGGCTGAGCCTGATTTTCGGGCTGATGGACGTGGTGAACTTCGCGCACGGCGAGTTGCTGATGCTCGCGATGTACGCCACTTTCGTCGTGTTCGCCACCACCGGCGTGGACCCGGTGCTGCAACTGCCGCTCATTGCCTTGCTGCTGTTCGGCACCGGGGTCGCGATCTACCACGGGTTGATCGGCCGCGCGCTGGGCGTGCAGTTCAACCGCGGCATGGTGCAGATTTTCGTGACCTTCGGCCTCGCGATCTTCATCCGCGGCGCGGCGCAGTTCATTTGGGGCGGCGACTTCCAGAGCGTCGGCGGCACATGGCTGGGCGGGCGCACGCTGGACCTGGCCGGCGTGTTCGTCCCCTTGCCGCAACTGGCCGCGAGTCTCGTGTGCCTGCTGGCGTTCGCCGGGTTGCTGCTGATCGGCCGCACCGAGTTCGGCCGTGCGCTGGAAGCGACGCGCGAGGACCGGGACGCCGTCGCGCTGATCGGCATCGACCGCAACCAGGTGTTCGCGCTCGGGTGGGGCCTGGGCGCCGGCACGGTGGGCGTGGCGGGCGCCATGCTGATCGGCTTCTACTACGTGTCGCCCAACGTCGGCGCCAACTTCGCGCTGATCGCCTACGTGACCGTGGCGCTGGGCGGCTTCGGCTCCATGCTCGGCGCGCTGGTGGCCGGCATCGTCATCGGCGAGATCGAGGCGCTCACCGCCTTTTTGGTCGAGCCGTCGCTGAAGCAGGTCGGCATGTTCGCGGTGTACATGGCGGTGCTGATGGTCCGGCCGCGCGGCCTATTCGGGCGGCTGTGATGGACCAGCCCCTTCCGCCGGCCCCGGTCGCCGATCCCGTCCTGCGCCGCCGGCGGCGCGAGCTGGTCCTTGGGCTGGCGCTGTTGCTGCTGCTGGCCCCGCTGCCGCTGCTGGTGCGGGATGTTTACACGCAGAACCTGGTCATTATCACCCTGCTGTTCGCCGGGCTGGCCCAGGCCTGGAACATCCTGGGCGGCTACTGCGGCCAAATCTCGTTGGGGCACGCGCTCTATTTCGGCATCGGCGGCTACGTCTCGACGCTGCTGTTCGTGCAGGCCGGCGTCCCGCCCACGCTGGGCCTGTTCGTGGCCGGGTCGGTGGCGGCGCTGTGTGCGCTGCTGGTGGGCTGGCCCTGCTTCCGCCTGTCCGGGCACTATTACGCCATTGCCACCGTGGTGGTCGGCGAGATCGGTTACCTCGCTTTCCTGAACTGGGACTGGGTGGGCGGCGCGTCCGGCGTGTACGTGCCGTTCAAGGGCGAGAGCTGGGCCGACCTCCAGTTCCGCACCAGCAAGGCGCCGTTCCACCTGTTGGCGCTCGCCTTCGCAGCGCTCGCGTGGATCGCGGCTTGGCTGGTCGAGGGCAGCCGATGGGGCTTCGCCTGGCGCGCCGTGCGGGACGACGCCGTGGCGGCGCGCTCGCTCGGCGTGCGGGTGTTCCCCAGCAAGATGGCCGCGGCGGCGATCAGCGGCTTCCTCACCGGCATGGGCGGCGCGATCTATGCGCAGTACGTGGGCTACATCGACCCGGACAGCGCATTGGCCGGTCACCTCAGCATCCTGATCGCCCTGCCGGCCGTGCTGGGCGGGGTCGGCACCCTGTGGGGGCCGTTGCTGGGCGCGGCGGTGTTGATCCCAGTCAGCGAGCTGACGCGCAGCTACCTCGGCGGCGGTGGGCGCGGCGTGGACCTGATGATTTACGGCGCATTGATCGTGCTGGTGGCCCTGGCCCGGCCCGCGGGGCTGGTCAGCCTGTTCAGCGCCAAGGAGAGCCGCCATGGCCGCGCTGCTTAGCGTCGAGAACGTGACCAAGACGTTCGGCGGCGTGGCCGCCAACGTCGATATAAGCTTCGAGGTCGCGCAAGGCGAAATCCTTGGGCTGATCGGCCCGAACGGCGCGGGCAAGACTAGCCTGTTCAACGCCATCGCCGGCGAGGTCACGCCGGACCGCGGCCGCGTGCTGCTGGACGGGCGGGTGGTGTCCGGGCTTGGCCCGGTCGCCTGCTCCAAGGCGGGCATCGCCCGCACCTTCCAGGTGGTGCGCAGCTTCGACAGCATGACGGTGCGCGAAAACGTCATGGTCGGCGCGTTCTCGCGCATCGCTCGGGCTGGCGCGGCCATGGCCGAAGCTGACCGCGTGCTGCGCTTCACCGGCCTCGCGGCGCGCGCCACTGCGCCCGCGCACCTGCTGTCGCCGCCGGAGAAACGCCGGCTGGAGATTGCCCGGGCGCTCGCGACCCGGCCACGGCTGCTGCTGCTCGACGAGACGCTCACCGGCCTCACGCCCACCGAGGCGGCAGAGGGCGTCGCGCTGATCCGCGCGGTGCGGGAGCAGGGGGTGACGGTGGTGATGGTGGAGCACGTGATGGAGGTGCTGCTGCCGCTGGTGGACCGCGTCGTGGTGCTGAACCTGGGTCGGGTGCTGATGCAGGGCTCGACCGCAGAGACGGTGCGGCACCCCGACGTGATCCGGGCCTATCTGGGGGACCGCTATGCCGCCTGACGCGCTGGTGCCGGGTGCCCCGTTGCTGGTGCTGGACGCAGTGTCCGCGAGCTACCGCGGGCTCAAGGCCTTGCAGGGCGTGAGCATGGAGGTCGGCCGGGGGGAGATCGTGGCGGTGGTGGGCGCGAACGGGGCGGGCAAAAGCACGCTGCTGCGCGCGATTGCCGGGCAAGTGGCGACGGAGGGGCGCGTCAGGTTCGACAGCCAGGACCTGGGCGGCCTGGCGCCGCATCTGGTCACTCGCCGCGGCATTGGCCTAGTGCCGGAAGGCAAGCGGCTGTTTCCCCGCCTGTCTGTCGAGGACAACCTGCGCCTGGGCGCGTACGCCCGCCGCGGCGACCCGCTGCGCTTCAAGCCGCTGGATCAGGTGTTCTCCCTGTTCCCGCGTCTGCAGGAGCGGCTCGGGCAGCGTGCGGAGACCCTGTCCGGCGGCGAGCAGCAGATGCTGGCGATCGGCCGGGCGCTGATGACCCAGCCGCGGCTGCTGATGCTGGACGAGCCGAGCCAGGGCATCGCGCCCAAGCTGGTGGACGACATCCTGGCGGCGGTCGGCCGCATCCGCGCACTGGGCACCACCGTGCTGCTGGTGGAGCAACGGCTGGTGGAGGCGCTTGAGCTGGCGGACCGCGCCTACGTGCTGCAAACCGGCCGCGTCGTCATGAGCGGCCCCGCCGCGGACATCGCCCGGGATGCCGATGTCCGCAAAGCCTATCTCGGCATGTGAGATTTCTGGACGGCGGCCCCTATTGCACCGGGGTGACGCGCCAGACGGTGTTCCCGGCATCGTCGGCCACGAGCAGGGAGCCGTCCGCCAACTGGGCCAGCCCGACTGGACGTCCATGCGCCTCGCCGGACGCCGGGTTCGGGAGGAAGCCGGTGAGGAAATCCTCCATCGGCCCGGCCGGCTTGCCGTCGCGGAACGGGACGAACACGACCTTGTAGCCGCTGAACTCGGACCGGTTCCATGACCCGCGCTGCGCCACGAAAGCGCCTCCGCGATAGCGCTCCGGCATCCCCTGTCCCGTTGCGAACACCAGGCCCAACGACGCCGTATGTGCGCCGAGCGCGTAGTCCGGCATGAGGGCGCGCGCCACAAGGTCCGGCCGTTCGCCGCTTGGGCGCGGGTCCTTGTTCTGGCCGTAGTAGCTGTACGGCCAGCCATAGAAGCCATCCTCGCGGACCTGGGTGATGTAGTCGGGCACGAGGTTGTCGCCCAGGCCGTCACGCTCGTTCACCGCCGTCCAAAGCGCGCCCGAGGCCGGCTCCCAAGCCAGGCCGATTGGGTTGCGCAGGCCGGACGCGAACACCTTCTCGCCAGAGCCGTCCGGGTTGACTTGCAGCACGTTCGCGCGCCGCGTTTCCTCGTCCATGCCGTTCTCGCCGACGTTGCTCGACGATCCGACCGCCACGTACAGCTTCCGCCCATCCGGGCTTGCGATGACGTTGCGGGTCCAGTGGTTGTTGTAGCCGCCCGACGGCAGCTTCAGCAGCAACTGGCCCGGCGCATCGATGCTGGTTTGGCCCGGCGTGAACGGGAAGCGCACCAAGCCGTCGGTGTTGGCGACATAGAGGTGCCCGCCCAGCAGCGCCATGCCGAACGGCTGGTTCTGGTTCTCGAGCAGCACATGGCGCGTCTCCGCCACCCCGTCGCGGTCGGCGTCGCGCAACAGGATGATCCGGTTGGGGCTGATCCCGACCGAGCCGCCGGCCACCATGCCCTTCTGCTTGGCGGGGTCGTCGGTCGACCTCGGCAAGCTGCGCGCCTCCGACACGAGCACGTCCCCGTTCGGCAGCACATGGAGCCAGCGTGGGCTGTCCAGGCCGCGGCTGAACGCAGCGACCTTGAACCCTGCCGGAGCCGTGGGCGTCCGCCCTTCAGGCCAGCCAACGACGCGCGAGAACCGCGTGGCGGCTGCGGACGGGTCCGGCTGCGGCAGCGCTGGATCAAAACCGGCCCCCGGCATCCCAGCCGGGACAGTTTGCGCCCAAGCCGGGCTGCAGAAGGCAAGTCCCGCGAGCAGGACGGTCCGTGATGTCAACGCATGCATAAGTGTCGTTCCTTGCCGGGCAGGGCCGGTGCTGGGTGGATGCTCCACAGCGTTTAAGCACAGCCTCGACGCTTTGGAGACACACAACATAGTAAGGTCACATGGCCCGGCGTTCTTGATGGCGGCTATGTCCGGGAGACCGTCTCCGATAGCAAGGCATTGACGGCCTCTGCCGAACAAGGGCGTCCATACAACCAGCCCTGGCCGACATCGCAACCGAGATCGCGCAACAGTTCTGCCGTCTTGGGGTCCTCGACGCCTTCAGCCACGGTTATCAAGCCGAGGCTGTGACCAAGCCCGACCACGGCAGCGACGATCTTGCGGCTTTCCACGTTGCTGGACATCGCGCCCACGAAGCCAGCATCAATTTTGATTTTATCGAATGGCAGCATGTTGAGGTGTTGCAGGCTTGAGTAGCCAGTGCCGAAGTCATCGAGCGCCAGCCGCACGCCCAGTGCCTTCAACTCGTTCAGGAGCTCCCGCGCCAAATCTATGTCGCCGACCAGCGCGCTCTCGGTGATTTCAAGTTCAAGCCGCTGCGGCGGAAACCCGGCGTTGTCCAGCACGGCTCGAATCATTGCCGGAAGCTCGCGGTCACGCAACTGGAAGGGCGACACGTTGCAAGCAAGCAGAAGCTCAGGCGGCCAGGTCATGGCGACGTGGCAGGCTTTGCGCAACAGGAGATCGGTTAGCGGCCCGATCAGGCCGATGTCCTCGGCGATGGGTATGAATTCTGCTGGCGATATCATGCCACGGGTCGGATGGGGCCAGCGCGCCAGCATTTCGAACCCAATCAGCCGCTCGGTCTCGATGTCCACCAGCGGCTGGAAGTGCGGGATGATGAGGTCGTTGGCGATGGCATGCCGCAGATCGCTTTCAAGCAGCGCGCGGAGTTGGATTGAGGCATCCATGCTGGGCTCAAACAAGTAAAAACGACCGCGCCCGTCAGCTTTGGCCCGATACAGCGCGACATCGGCGCGATGCATGAGCGCGTCAACGCCTTCGTGTCCGGACTGCGCGAGCGCCACTCCGATGGTGACGCCGATCTGCACGGTGATCCTGCCGGAAAGCTCGAACGGCTGTTCCAGGGCGGTGACGATCCGCCGTGCCAACTGCGCTGCGGCTTCGCCGGGCGGACGGGTCTGAGCGGGCGCGTCGAACGGAGCCAACAGCGCGAACTCGTCGCCTCCCAGGCGGGCTATCAAGTCGCCAGTGCGCGCGACCGTGCGAAGCCGGGCCGCCACGAGCTGCAGAAGTTGGTCGCCGGCGGGGTGTCCGTGAACGTCATTGACGACCTTAAAACGATCAAGGTCGAGCAGCAACAACGCGACGCCACTGCCATTCTGCTCCATTCGTGACAGCATCGCCTGCAGCTTCTCATAGAGACGCCGCCGGTTGGGCAGTCCGGTCAAGGCATCGGTGCGCGCCGTAGCCTCCGTGTGGGCCAGTGCCACCCGGAGCCGCGCGTGTCCGCTGGTGGCGACAACTGCGGCAACGAGGAAAACAGCACCTAACGCGAGCCCGGAAATCTCTATCCAGGCACGGTCATTGAGCGTTTTGGCGCGGGTCACGGCAAGGTTTTCGAGATCCTGGCCGAACGCCTCAATTCCAGAGGCATAAACGGCCTTGAGGTAGGCAAACTCCGGACTGTCGAGCAACGACTTGGCGCCGGCGCGGTCCCCGGCGGCGGCCAATGCAAAGGACGCCCGTTGCATCTTGATTAGGCCGGCGCTGGCCTCGTCGGTGGTCCTGCCAAGCGCTGCGCTGACCTCTGGGGTGGCGAGCGCGGCGGCCTCGGCGATGGCCGCCGTCAGTTGAGGGCCAGCCTCCTTATAACGGATGACCCAGCGGGCTTCGCCAGAGGCGGCCGCCATGTGCGCCGACATGGTCAGCCACTCGTCAAGGTAGGCGAAGGTCCCACGCAGCTCGGCCACCCGCACCGCCCGTTGCGTCGCCAACTGCATCGCGTCCCGCGTGCCTGTCCCAGTCCAGCCAAGCCAAACAAGGAAGCCAAGCGCGGCCGCCACGGCCAACGCAGAAACGCCTCGGCTCATGGATCGGCCATCGCAATACCTGGCTGCAAAACTGGTTTCACCGGACTTGAGCGACATGCCTGGATCATGCGCTGGTTACACTAACAGGACATTAAGCGGCAGCGCCGTCGTGGTAAGAACGGTTAAGATGACCTCGCAGCGGGGTTGAAAGCCGTTCAGGCCGCTTTCTCCTGCACCAGCGCCGGCTCGGGCGTGCTCAGGGCGCGGTAGCTGGTGATGGGGCTCTCGATCGCCAGCTCGTCGAACCGCAGCTTGACCCGGCGGTTCAGCTCCCGCCCCACCGCCCAGCGGCTGGCCGGCTGCGTTTTCATCCGCACCCGCAGCACCCAGGCGGTGTCGATGAAGCGCTCCACGCCCATGACGTCCAGCGCGTCGAGGATTTTGGTCGCCCATGCCGGGTCCGCCCGCATCTCCGCCGCCAACCCCCGCAGCACGTCGCCGACCCGGCCCGGCTCCTCGTTCAGCCCGACGCTGATGTCCAGCAGGGCATAGCCGTAGTCCCGCGTCTGGTTGGTGACGGTGGTGACGGCGCTGAACGGGATGATGTGCACGGCGCCGTCCAGCGCGCGCAGCCGGATGGCGCGGATCGACAGCGTCTCGACCGTGCCGGTCAGCCCGCCGAGGGTCACGACGTCCCCCACCTGCATGGTGTTCTCCAGCAGCAGGAACATTCCGGTGATAAGGTCCTGCACCAGCTTCTGCGACCCGAACCCGACCGCGATGCCGATGACCCCGGCGCCCGCTAGCAGAGGCGCGATGTTCACGCCAAGCTCCGACAGCGTCATCAGGGCCACCACCAGCACGATGGTCACCAGCAGCGCCGTCCGCAGCATCGGCAGCAACGTCCGGAGCCGCCCGGCCCGCGCCAGGTGCGCCTCGTGCGTCAGGCGCGCGAGGTGCGCCTCGATCCAGGCGTTGGCGCCCTCCCATACCAGGATCGCCAGCACGACGGTGAAGCCGATCAGCGTCATGGCCGACGCCACGCGCCCGCCCAAGCCCCCGCGCATCAGCCAGGACCAGGCGCCCAGGCCCCATGCCTCCAGCAACGCGAACCCGGTCAGCACCATGAGCCCGGCCAGCAAGATGCCGCGCACGATGGGGTAGTAGAACCTCAGCCGCGACCCCAGGCGTGGAGGCTGGTTTTCCGGCTCAGTTCGCAGCCGGTCCAGCCCTCCTAGAACCACGGTCGTCAGCAGCCGCGACGCCAGCAGCACCACGCTGGTCACCACGAAGAATTGCAGCAGCCGCATATAGCCGTTGCGCAGCTCCACCGCCCACACCAGCCATAGCGCCACGATGTAGAAGATGGCCACCAGGTGCCAGCTACTCGCCATCCGGTTGCGCACCGCCGCCCAAAATCCGGTCTGTTTCCCTGCGGCGCGGATGCGCCGCGCCACCGCCGGCCGGGCTTGCAGCACCATGATGACCAAGCAGCCGTGCACCACGAGCGCGAACAGCTTCAGGACGGCGTCATGCGCGGTGCGGTACATGCCGAACAGCAGCCCGATCTCGGCGATCACGTAGCCTGTCACGGCGATGACCATGATCCGCCAGGCCCAGCGCGTCAGGTACGCCGCCGCCCGGTTCGAGACATGCAACAGCCGAAGCTGCGGCGTGTCCGGCCCCACCAGCATCCAGACCACCGCGAGCACGGCCCGGGTCGCGATGTAGCCCTGCACCACCAGCGTGATCGCCTGCCGGGAGATGATGGCGTCGCCCAGCCGGGTGTTGATCAACACGTATGCCGCGGCTGCGAACACCGCGATCGGCGCCAAGTCCAGCAACAGCCGGCCCAGCAAGTAGGGCAACCTCCGCAAAGCGCCGACCGTGACCGCGAGCCGCCAGCTTCGATGCGCGGCTTCGGTCTCGTCTGCATCCGGTTTCGCCTCGTCGGGCTGCGCGCGCGGCGCCCAGCCATTGAACGCGGCGCGCAACCGCCGCAGCACCCGGACCGCCAGCCACTCCAGCGTCAGCGCCAACGCCAACACGACCGCAAGCTTCCAAGCCGCGTCCAGCACCCGCGCCCGCGCGGCCGGGTCGGTCGCCTGCAACGCCAGCCAGCGCCACAGCAGCGGCAGGTCGTTCACCGCTTGGACGGATGCCGCCAGTTGCGTGCCGGCGTTCGAGAGCGTGGTCGAAACCTGCGTCAGCAGTTGCGCGCCCAGGCTGTCCGGCTCCAACGGCAGGACCGGCGCCGGCGCTTCCGGCGCTGGCAGCGCGCGGGCCATGCCTTCGAGCGTGGCCGTGAACTCGGCGCGCCGCTTGTCGTCTCGCAGCACGTCCAGCACCGCCTGTGCCTGGGACGCTGACAGCGCCGGGGATGCCGCCGCTGCCGGGGACGCTGACGGCGTGGGGGTAGGCTCCGGCGCCGGTGTTTGCGCGCGCGCGCCCAGGGCGAAACAGGTCAGCGCTAAAAAGAGAGCCAGGCGATGATGCATGCCGGCCCTCAACACCTGGCCCAAGAAGGTGTCAATGCCAGCGGCTCTTGCCCCCTGGGCGGACCTGCCCATTTTACTTGCATGACAACGTTCGTGACCGTGCTGGTAGTGATGGCGATGGTGGGCACCGTGGGCGTGCTGTTCGCCGGCTTGTTCGGCCTGGCCCGCGGCGGGGAGAACGGCCGCCTGTCCCAGGGCCTGATGCGCTGGCGCGTGCTGCTCCAAGGCCTGGCGCTGGCGTTGTTCACGGTCCTGCTGCTGCTGATGCGCGGGTAATGCCTCACGTTTGACCCTGTCGCGTTTGACCTTGCACGGAGCGGCTTCTAGGTTCAGCCAGATCAATAGCCACGCATAACCTCACAGCATGACGGCAGTCCCATGAAGCTCCTGGTCCCCGTGAAGCGGGTGGTTGACTATAACGTGAAAGTTCGCGTGAAGGCGGATGGCAGTGGCGTCGAGACGCAAGGCGTCAAGATGAGCATGAACCCGTTCGACGAGATTGCTGTCGAGGAGGCCGTGCGCCTTAAGGAGAAGGGCGTTGCCACCGAGATCGTCACTGTGTCGATGGGCGTCCCTGCCTGCGCCGAGACCATCCGCACCGCGCTTGCGATGGGCGCCGACCGCGGCATCCTGGTGGAGACGGACGCGGAGCTGCAGCCGCTCGCGGTCGCCAAGCTGTTGAAGGCGCTCGTGGACAAGGAGCAGCCCGGCCTGGTCATTATGGGCAAGCAGGCCATCGACGACGACATGAATGCGACCGGCCAGATGCTGGCGGCGTTGCTGGGCTGGCCGCAGGGCACCTTCGCCAGCAAGGTGACGCTGGAGGGCGGCAAGCTGGTGGTGACGCGTGAGGTCGATGGCGGGCTTGAGACGCTGGAACTCGATATGCCCTGCATCGTGACCACCGACCTCCGCCTGAATGAGCCGCGCTATGCCAGCCTGCCGAATATCATGAAGGCGCGCAAAAAGCCGATTGAGACCATGAAGCCTGCCGACCTCGGCGTTGACCCGGCGCCCCGGCTCCGGCTGGTGAAAGTCGCCGAGCCGCCGCGTCGGGTGGCGGGCGTGAAGGTCGGTTCGGTGGCCGAGCTGGTGCAAAAGCTGCGAACCGAAGCGAAGGTGATCTGATTATGGCCTCCCTGGTTTTGCTGGACTACGACGACCACGGCATCAAGCAGCCGTCCCGCAGCGCCGTCGCGGCGGCGTTGCAGTTGGGCGAGGTGCATGTCCTGGTCGCCGGCGAGGGCGTGGGTGCCGCCGCGGAGGCCGCCGCCAAGCTGCCCGGCGTCGGCAAGGTCCATGTCGCCGACAGCCCGGCTTACGCGCACGCCCTGGCAGAGCCGCTGGCCGCGTTGCTGGTGTCCATGGCCGGGCACCACGACCACTTGATTGCCGCCAGCACCGCCACGGGCAAGAACGTGATGCCCCGCGTGGCCGCGCTGCTGGACGTGCAGCCCATCAGCGACATCTCCGGCGTCGTGGACGCGGACACCTTCATCCGTCCCATTTACGCCGGCAACGCCATGGCGACGGTGCAGTCGTCCGATGCCAAAAAGGTCATCACCGTCCGCGCCGCGAGCTTCGATCCTGTGGCCGCCGAGGGCGGGTCCGCCACCATCGAGGCCGTCAGCACGCCCGACGCGCCGAGCACGTCCCGCTACGTGTCGTCCGAGCTGTCCAAGTCCGAACGGCCCGAGCTCACCGCCGCCCGCGTGGTGATCTCCGGGGGCCGCGGCATGCAGAACGGCGAGAATTTCAAGCTGTTGCTGCCGATCGCCGACCAGCTTGGCGCGGCAATCGGCGCGTCGCGTGCGGCGGTGGACGCGGGGTATGTGCCAAACGACTACCAAGTCGGCCAGACCGGCAAGATCGTGGCGCCGGACCTGTATGTCGCCATCGGCATCTCCGGCGCCATCCAGCACTTGGCCGGCATGAAGGACAGCAAGGTGATCGTCGCCATCAACAAGGACGAGGATGCGCCCATCTTCCAGGTGGCGGATTACGGCCTGGTCGGCGATTTGTTCACTGCCCTGCCGGAACTCACCACCGAGCTCGGCCGCGGCCCCTGACGCCGGTGCCCGCGACGCCGCCTGCCGGGCATGACGCCGTGCAGGCGCTCGGCGTGGTCGGCGCCGGGCAGATGGGTGTCGGCATCGCCCACGTCTGCGTCCTGGCCGGCCTGCCGGTGGCCCTGCTGGACATGAAGGCGGGCGTGCTGGACAAGGCGATGGAGGCGATCTCCCGCAACATGGACCGCCAGGTCGGCAAGGGCGTCATCACTGCCGAACAAAAATCCGAGGCGCTCGCGCGCATCACGCCCACCAGCGACTACGCGGCTTTTAGCCAGGCGGACCTGGTGATTGAGGCCGCACCCGAGAAGGAGGAGGTGAAGCGCAGCATCTACCGCGCGCTGACCCCGCACCTGAAACCGTCCTGCATGCTCGCCAGCAACACCAGCAGCATCAGCATCACCCGGCTGGGCGCCAGCACGGACCGGCCGGAAAAATTCATCGGCATGCACTTCATGAACCCGGTCCCGGTCATGAAATTGGTCGAGGTGATCCGCGGCATCGCCACCGATGAGCCGACGTTCCAGGCGGTGCAAGGGCTGGCGACGCGGCTGGACAAGACCACGGCAGTTGCCGAGGATTTCCCGGCGTTCATCGTAAACCGCATCTTGGTGCCGATGATCAACGAGGCGGTTTATGCGCTGTACGAGGGCGTGGGCGGCGTCTCCGCCATCGACACCGCCATGAAGCTGGGCGTCAACCACCCGATGGGACCCTTGGAACTAGGGGACCTCATCGGCCTCGACACCTGCCTCAGCATCATGCAGGTCATGTACGAGGGCCTGTCCGACAGCAAGTACCGGCCGTGTCCGTTGTTGGTGAAGTATGTGGAGGCCGGCTGGTACGGCCGGAAAGTCGGCCGCGGGTTCTACGACTACACGGTGACTCCGCCACGCCCAACCCGGTAATGCCCTTGGTTTGGAGCGGGTGAAGGGAATCGAACCCTCGTATGAAGCTTGGGAAGCTTCCGTTCTACCATTGAACTACACCCGCATTGAGCGAAGCCCGCACGCCGGCCGTTATACGAATATGTCGTTGACCGCGCAACGCCTCGGCGGCTATGACCCGGCTTCGTCCTCGTGATTTGTCCGGCCGGATTGCGGCGAGGTTAAACAAGCGCGCTAAAGAGGCCTGCGGAACACCGGCGCAACCCGGTTCCCGCCGGCGTCCGGCCTTATTAAGGAGGCGCTCGCCTAATGACGTCGTACCGTCCCGCTACGCAGCTTGTTCACGGCGGCACCGCCCGCACCCCGTTCGGCGAAACGTCCGAGGCGCTGTTCCTCACCTCGGGCTTCGTTTACGACAGCGCCGAACAGGCCGAGGCCACCTTCGCCGGCACCGTCAGCCACTACCAGTACTCCCGCTTCGGCAACCCGACCGTGGCGATGCTGGAGGAGCGGTTGGCGGGCATTGAGGGGGCGGAGGCCTGCCGCGCCACCGCGACCGGCATGGCGGCGGTGCACGCGGCCATGCTGTCCCACCTGCGCGCCGGGGACCGGGTGGTGGCGTCCCGCGCGCTGTTCGGCTCGTGCCACTGGATCGTCGCCACGCTGCTGCCGCGCTATGGCATCGCGGCGGAGTTCGTGGACGGCGCGGACTTGGCCGCTTGGACCGCGGCGCTGGCCCGCCCGGCCAACCTTGTGCTGGTCGAAAGCCCCAGCAACCCGATGCTTGAAATCCTGGACCTGCGCGAGGTGTGCCGCCTGGCGCACGCCGCTGGCGCCACCGTCGTGGTGGACAACGTGTTCGCGACGCCGCTGCTGCAACGCCCGATTGAGCTGGGCGCCGATGTCGTGGTGTACTCCTGCACCAAGCACATCGACGGCCAAGGCCGGGTGCTGGGCGGCGCCGTGCTGGGCCGCAAGGCTTGGGTCGAGGACACGCTGCAGCCGTTCATCCGCAACACCGGGCCGAGCCTGTCGCCGTTCAACGCCTGGCTGTTGCTGAAGGGGCTGGAGACGCTGCACCTCCGCGTCCATGCCGCCACTGCCGGCGCCACGGCCGTCGCCGATATGCTGGCCGGGCATCCGGCGGTGTCCCGCGTGTGGTATCCCTCGCGCGCCGACCATCCGCAGCACGCGCTGGCGATGTCGCAGATGAGCGCGGGCGGCACCCTGGTCGCGTTTGAGCTGGCGGGCGGCAAAGCAGCGGCGTTCCGCATGATGAACGGCCTCCGCCTGGTTGCCGTCAGCAACAACCTGGGCGACAGCAAAAGCCTGGTCACCCACCCGGCCACCACCACCCACATGCGGATCGGCGCAGAGGAGCGGGCGCGGCTCGGCATCGGCGACGGCGTGGTGCGCCTGTCGGTCGGGCTAGAAGACCCGGCTGACCTGATCGAAGATTTGCAACAGGCACTCGGCGCCCTCGCCGTGCGCCAGGCCGCGGAATAGCTGCCATGCCGGACAACCTGCCCGAAGCCTACACTGCCACCACCCGCGGCGTGCGTATCCGTGTCCGCACGCTGTATCTTGAGGACGAGTCCGAACCCGAGGATAATAGCTGGGTCTGGGCCTATGAGGTGCGGATCGAGAACCATGGGACCGAGGCGGTGCAACTGCTCCGCCGCACCTGGCGCATCACCGACGCGCGCGGCCGGGTCCAGGTGGTGCACGGCGACGGGGTGATCGGCCAGCAGCCGCGGCTCGAACCCGGCGAGGCGTTCGAGTACACCTCCGGCACGCCGCTCGGCACGCCGTCCGGCTTCATGGGCGGGGCCTACCACATGGTGGTCACCGCATCCGGCGAGGCGTTCGACGCTGCCATCCCGAGCTTCAGCCTCGACAGCCCGGACGTGCGTCCCCAAGTGCACTGAACGCGCTAGGGCACCGTACCGCGATGTGTTCGGCCATGACTGGTGCAAGGAACAAGCGCATTTTGGACAGCCTTATGCCCGACGCCGCCGGCCAGGACCAAACCGGGCTGGCCCGGAGCAACCGCCATCCCAGCGAAGCCGAAGCCGAGGCGGCGGTCCGCGTCCTGCTGCGCTGGGCCGGGGACGACCCCGACCGCGAGGGCCTGCGCGATACGCCGAAGCGCGTGGTCCGGTCCTACAAGGAGCTGTTCAGCGGTTACGCCATCGACCCGGTGTCCCTGTTGGAACGCACGTTCGAGGAGGTCGAGGGCTACGACGAGATCGTGCTGCTGCGCGACATCCGGCTTGAAAGCTACTGCGAGCACCACATGCTGCCCATTATCGGCCGCTGCCATGTCGCGTACCTGCCGCGCAACCGGGTCGTGGGCATCAGCAAGCTAGCACGCGTGGTGGACGCGTTCAGCAAGCGCCTGCAAATCCAGGAGAAGCTCACGGTGCAGATTGCCAACACCATCGACCAAGTGCTGCAGCCGCACGGCGTCGGGGTGGTGATCGAGGCCGGGCACCAATGCATGGCGACCCGTGGCGTGCACAAGCCGGGCGTCAGCATGGTCACCAGCCGTATGCTCGGCGCGTTCCGCACCGACCCGGCCACCCGGCGCGAGCTGATGGCCATGATCGGCCAACGCTCGCCGGGGAGCTTCGACACGTAGGATGGCGGCGGCCCTCGCCTACGCCTGCTGCTTGCCGGTGCCCCAGCGCCGGTGCAGGAAGCGCTCCCACGGCGCGAACAGCACCTTGTCCGCCAGCAGCCCAATCAGCACGATCACCAGCATGATCGCGATAACCTGCTCCATGGCGTTCAGCTCGCGCCCGTAGTGCAGCAGTTGGCCCAGACCGAAGCCGCTCAGGATGGTGACGTAGATCTCGGCCGCCATCAGCGAGCGCCACGCGAATGCCCAGCCCTGTTTCATGCCGCTCACCAAGTACGGCAGCGACGCCGGCACCACCACGCGGGTCCACTGGTGGAAGCCGACCGAACCCATAGTGCGCGCCGCCCGGGCATACACGGGCGAGATGTTGCGGGCGCCAGTGTCGGTGGCGATCACCACGGACCAGGTCGTGCCCATGACCACGATGAACAGCATGGCGCTTTCGCTTTGGCCGAACCACAGCAGCGCCAGCGGGATCCAGCACACGCTCGGCAAGGTTTGCAGCCCGAGCGCCATCACGCCCACCGTGTCCTCCACGAACTCCGACGCGCTGGACAGCAAGCCGAGCGGCAGCCCGATCATGAGGCCGATGGCGTAGCCCACCAGCAGCCGGCGCAGCGTGACCGTGGTGGCTTCCAGCAGGCTGCCGTCCATGAGCGACGTCCACAGGTACTCGGCGACGCTGCCTGGCGAGGGCAGCAGCACCGGCGACCACCGCCCGCTCAGGACCATGGCCTGCCACAGGCCAACCAGGCCAGCGAAGAACAGGCTGGCGACCACCGTGCGCCTCATAGCGCCGCATCCGGCACGTAGTAGCTTTTGAGCGCGGCGGTGATGCGCGCGGCGTGGCTGGACAACTCGGGTCCGTTGATGTCGCGGGGGCGGGGCAGGGGCACGTCGAACACCTTATGGATGCGCCCGGGATGTGGCGAGAGCAGCACGACGCGGTCGCCCAGGCAGACCGCCTCGCGCACGTTGTGCGTGACAAGCACGATGGTCTTGCGGCGCGCCTGCCAAATCTCCTGCACGTCGTCATACAGTTGTTCGCGGGTCAGCGCGTCGAGCGACGAGAACGGCTCGTCCATCAGCAGCACGCGCGGGTCCGGCGCCAGCGCGCGGGCAAGCGCCACGCGCTGGCGCATGCCCCCGGACAGCTCGTGGATATTGGCGCGGGCAAAACGCTCCAGCTTGACCAGCCGGAGATAGCTGTGCGCGGTCTCGATCCGCTGCTGGTGGGTAAGGCCCGGCACGAGCTTCAGCCCGAACATCACGTTGCCCAGCACGTCCAGCCAGGGGAACAGCGCCGCCTCCTGGAACATCACCAGCCGATGCCGTCCTGGCCCGGTCACAAGCTGCCCGTCAGCCGTGGCCCGGCCCTGGTCTGGCTTGGTCAGCCCGGCCATGATGTCCAGCAGCGTGGACTTGCCGCACCCGCTCGGGCCGACCACGCAGACGAACTCGCCGGGCTGCACGTGCAGGGTGATGTCGTCGAGCGCCTGCACCGTGGCCTGGCGCGTGCGGTAGGTTTTCGAGACGCCCTCGACCGCTAAATCGCCGTCGCGCGCGTCCTGCACCGTGCCGTTCCTGGGAAGATAGGGTGCCACTCAGGGCCGCTCGATAAGGCGGGACAGATTGGGCGCGGCACGGAGAAAGCCGGCCGCCTGGGCGCTGGCGACGAACTGCGCCAGCGCCTCATGCGACACCTCGGGCGTGAGCGTGATGCGGCCCCAGGCGCGCGCGACCAGCGCGGCCTTAATATCGGTGCGCGTTTCCGCCGCGAGTTCGTCCCGCACCATCGCCTGCGCCTCGTCCGGGTGGTCCCTGATCCAGGCCGTCAGCTCCCGGTGCGCGGCTGCGAAGCGTTGGGCGAGGCCCCGCTGGCGCGCCAGGAACTTGGCGCTGCTGGCGAGCACGGTCGTCACGGCGTCGGCCTCCTCGACCAGCACCTTGCCGCCCGCCTCGGCCTCCAGCCGCGACACCCAGGGTTCGACCGTCCACACCGCGTCCAACTGGCGGCTGGCGAACAGCGAGAGCTGGTCCGGGTTGGCGGTCGGGATCACCTGCGCGTCGCCGCCGGTCAGCGTGACCCGCAAGCCACCGGCCGACAGCCAGGCACGGGCCGCGACGTCCTGCGTGTTGCCGAGTTGAGGCGTCGCGATCTTTTTGCCGCGGAAATCGGCCGGGGCGTTCAGGCCGGCGCCCGGCTGCACCACCAGGGCCGCGCCGCCCTCGGCCGCGCCGGCGATGATGCGGATGTCGTCGCCGCGCGCCTTGGCGTAGGCGTTGATGGCCGGGCTGGGGCCGACATAGGCGAGGTCGATGGAGTCGGCAAAGATCGCCTCCATCGCGCTTGGCCCGGCGTTGTAAACGAACCAGTCGATCCGCACGCCCGGCCCAAGGCGCGGCTCGAACCAGCCCTGTCCCTTGCGCGACAGGTTGTGCGCGACCAGGGCCTGCACGTGCGTCACGTTCGGGAAGTGGCCAACCCGGAGCGTCGTGGGCTGCGCCACCGCGGCCGGGACGCCGGCGAGCATCGCCAAGGCCAAAACCAGCCTGCGACGGCTGGGCCTGCCGTGGTTATACAGTGTGCGCATAAGGCCCCCTCTGTGAACGCTTGGAGACGTTACGGCCACCAGCGCCGCTCCGTCTTCCAGGTTTTCACACAATGGGTCACCTCGCCTGTGCAACACAAACCTGCGCGCGGCTGGAGCCTCGTTCATCAGCCAGGCATCGGGCGGACTGCCTCGACCGGCTGGATACGTCCTCGGGTTAGGGCAACATCCTGGTAACAAGCCCGTAAGGCCTCCGCGACCGTGTCCCGCTGCCTGCACGGGGCCCATGCTGATCGCCACGAATGAACATACGGCCTGACCAAACTGACGCTGGGATCAGACCGGGGCCTATGCATTGAGAGCCTCGGCGGGGACTGCGAGCTTGGTCCTCCATCTACGCAGCCGCCTTAGCCGCGCTGTCCGCCGTCTCCGGCCCGGTAAACCGGCCCAGGTCCACTGTGGAGCGGCGGCCGATAGCGGACAGGTTCTCGTTTAGCCAGCGGCAGGCGGCTTGGTGGCCGAGCTTGCGCATGTCGGACAAGAAACGCCAGGTTGGGTCCTGCTGGCTGCCCCCTTGCAGGTCCTGGAACTCCTGTTCAGCGCCGATCATGTGCACCCGGACATCGCGCAGCCGGGCCAGGCGTTCGGGTAGGCCGGACACGCCGGCCAGCAGCTCCTGCGCCAGCGCCAACGACCGCAGCTCGCTCCGCAGCGATGTCCCAAAGGTGATCTCGTTGATGCGTTCCTGGACCGCCATGACCCCTATCGGCCGCTTCGGACGTTCCAGGGGCGTCGTGCGCATGATCAGCACGTCCGGCGGCAGGCCCGCCTCGATCAGCGGGCGGAGCGGCGGGTTGCTGGTGTAGCCTCCGTCCCAGTAGCTTTCGCCGTCGATCTCGACCGCCGGGAACAGTTGCGGCAGGCATGCCGACGCGAGCAGCACATCCACCGTGATGTCCGCGCCGCGGAACAGCCGCGCCGTGCCGGTCCGCACGCAGGTCGCGGCGACCACCAACTCGGGAGCGCCTGGCCGCCGCAACGCGTTCACGTCCAGCAGGTCGGTTAGGATGCCGCGCAACGGATTGACGCCGTTCGAGCCAATGCCGGGCGCCCACGCGGCGGTGGTTTGCCGCATGGCGTCCACCATGGGCGCCATGGCGCCGCTGACCAGGTGCAGCCAGGCGCCGACCGGCCCCGGCACGGAACCGGAGGCGATCGCGACCCGCCGCCAGAATGTCTCCAGCAACTCCTTGGCTGCGGACGGACCGCCTGTCGCCAGCCCTTGAACCAGCATGGCCGCGTTCATGGCGCCGGCGCTGGTGCCGCCAACCGCTCCGATCCGTAGCCCGGGCACGTCCACGAGCCGGTCCAGCACGCCCCAAGCGAACGCGCCGAGCGAGCCGCCGCCTTCCAGGGTGACGGTGACCGGGATCGCCTCGTCCTGTCGGAGAAGGGCCATGGTTGTAGTTTCCTATCGGGGATGCAGCACGGGACACTGAACACGGCGGTCCGGCCGCTGAAACAAGAACGGCCGGCGCACCTGGGTGCGTCCGGCCGTTCCGTGTTCAGC
>CAXTCN010000043.1:0-36555 GCA_964242575.1 uncultured Acetobacteraceae bacterium
TGCACGCCCAGGGGCAGGTCACCACGGAGCGGCTTGTGGCGTTGCTGAACGGGATCGGGGTGGAGATCTCGAAGCGCCAGGTGGTGCGCCTCTTGGCCGAGCCGCTCGACAGGTTCGTAGCCGAGGACCAGGAGGTGCTCCGCGCCGGCTTGGCGACCGCGCGCTGGATCACGGTGGACGACACCGCCGCACGCCACGCGCGCAAGGACGGGTTCACCACCCAGGTCGGCGACGACCGCTTCACCGTGTTCCGGACCGGCGCATCGAAGTCGCGCGAGGCGTTCCTGTCCGTGCTGCGTGCCGGGCACACCGACTACGTCGTGAACGCGGCGGCGCTGGACTACATGCGCGAGCACGGCCTGTCAGAACAGGTGATCGCGCTGTTGGACGCGCACCCGGCCAAGCGGTTCGCGGACGCGCCGGCGTGGTCAGCGCACCTGGCCCAGCTCGGCATCGACACGCTCGCGGTCACGCCTGACCCTGTGCAGATCGCCAGCCAGGGCGCGCTCTGGGGTGCCATCTGCCACCACGGCCTGCTGATCGGGACGGTGATCGTGTCCGACGGCGCTGGGCAGTTCCGGGTCGGGCTGCACGCGCTGTGCTGGGTGCATGCCGAGCGCCTCGTGCACAAGCTCGTGCCGGCTACGCCCGAGCAGCGCCGCGCGGTCGAGGTCACGCGTGCGCTGGTGTGGTGGCTGTATGCCGACCTGAAGGCCTGGGCGCGTGATCCCTGCCCACGACGGGCTGCGGCACTGCGGGCGCGCTTTGACCGCGTCTTCAGGCGACGAACCGGCTACGCCACCCTGGACCGGCTGCTCGCCCGGCTGCGCCGGCGTAAGTCGGAGTTGCTGCGCGTGCTGCAACGCCCCGAGATCCCGCTGCACACCAACGGTTCGGAGAACGACATCCGCGCCTGCGTGACCAAGCGCAAGGTCTCCGGCGGCACCATGAGCACGGCAGGACGCACCGCACGCGACGTCATGCTTGGTCTCATGAAGACCTGCAGCAAGCTCAAGGTCTCGTTCTACCGCTACCTCGGCGACCGCCTGCACGTTCCAGGCGTCATCGCCATCCCGCCGCTTCCAGACCTCGTCCGTCAAGCCGCAGCCATGGCCTGATTGCCCGGGAATCTGCCCCGGTTACTCCGGAGTTGCACCCGGATAGCCCGCTGCTGGCCGCCTTGAGCCGGCTCAGCAGGGGAATGGCAGCGAAGCAAGCTGCTCAGGAGAGCAAGGAAGCGGCCGGATGGGACGGCAGGGCGAGTCGGTCCATGGACCGCTCTTGAACGCCACTCCCTGCAGCTCCGACTTCGATGACCTTCTCAAGCACCTACGGAATGCCTGCCGCAGGCCCCGGAACGGACCGGAGACCGACTGTCATACCCGCCACAGGACCGCCGGCATGACCGTTGTGCACACGGCGTGCCGACGTAGGTTCTGGCATAGCGGGGCAATCCGAGAACGTCGCATCAATACCCGGCGCACGCGCGACGCGGCAGCTGCAGGCTTGTTCAGCGACCGATGTGGGCGGTGTGGGCAATGTGGGCGCCATGTGTGTGGTGTGTGGGCGGCTCAAGCACCCACACAGTCCAGGGCAACCGTCTCAGAACGACAACAATGTCGTTTGCTTACAGGGCATTGCGGGAACTTCAGCCTACCTCGACAGGAAACTCGACCGTGTGTGTGCAACGAAAACAATGAAAAACCCGCCCACACCAAAGTCTTGCAGAGGCCTTTTTGGGGGTTTTTAGGGGCCATACGGCCGTGACGGCGCTCAGGCTCGGCCCCGCCGCGAGGCCCGGAAGAGCAGGATACCGACAGTCACGCTACGGCACCAATGCGTCCATGGCAGTATCCAGACGCGCAAGCCCGCAACAGCACGGGCACTGGTCCTGTCCTCCCCCTGCCCCACGCACGACAGCCGCCGCCTGCTTCAGGCATCTCGAAGTAGCACGAGGAGCCATGGGCAGCCGGACCTTGGGAGTGGCGTCCATACTGACGAGGGCAATCCTACCGTCTGGTGGTCAGGTGCAGGCGCCCCACGGTTCCTCACGCTCCCAGTTGGTGAAGTGACGACTATGGATGATGAGGGACGCGACCTGCTTCCTGCTGTGAAAGCGGCTATCGCCTTTCTTCAAAAGGAGATCTGCGCACGCAGCGTCTAGCGCAAGTCCAGCCAGGGCCGCCAGGCCGGGCGTCGGATCGTCTCCGGCGGGCACGGGTCGCCCAGGTCGCGCAGCACCCGCGCGAAGCCGGTCAGCGACAGCCCGAGCCGGTCAAGCACAGCCAGCCCGAGGTCCCCTCCATGCTAACCCTCAGGCGAAGTCCGACGCCACCGCGTCATCGGCCGCGTCGATTGCGTCGCTGTAGCCTTCCAACCACTTCGCGTGCTCCTCCGTGTCCGCCGGGTAGGGGTTCGATGGCGTCGCCCCGCCGCTGATCGCCGCCAGCCTGCCTTCCGCCATGGGATCGGGACGGTTCGCTTCGCTCATGATCGGCTCCTGCTGCATGCCTGTCTCCAAGCCTACAGCAACCGACCTGGTGGGCACCAATGGCCCGAGAGGCCCGCAACCCTGAACCTGAGGTGTCATCGGCCAGGGTCGCCGTCCGTGGCCCTTCCTGCCAAACAGGCACCATGATGATCCTGCGTGTTCTTGCCCTCGCCCTGCTGATGCTCGCCGCGCCGACGCCGGCCGTCGCGCAGGCGCCAGCCTGCCCAGGGTTCTTCCCCGGCGGCCAGCCGCCCGCGCTGCTGAACCCCAGGCTGGCGCAACGCAGCACCCTGCTGTGCAACCGCGCCTACGCCGTGCTCGCCTCCGGCGTGACGCGTGGCCCGCTGTGGTCGGCCGAGCGCCTGACCGTCGCCAGCCTCGCCGCCGCGCGCGACACGCCGCGCCAGGGCGAGTTCCACCCCGAGGCGCGGCTGCCGCGGGCCGACCAGGCGCAGCTCGACGACTATCGGCGCTCCGGCTACGACCGCGGCCACATGGCGCCGGCCGGCGACATGCCGGACGAGCAGGCGCAGCAGCAGAGCTTCTCGCTCGCCAACGTGGTGCCGCAGGCCGGCGCGCTGAACCGCGGCCCGTGGGCCGGCATCGAGGACGCGGTGCGCGACCTCGCCGTGCGCCAGGGCGAGCTCTACGTCGTCACCGGCCCGGCGTTCGAGGGCCAGGCGCTGGCGTCGATCGGCCGCAACGGCGTGCTGGTGCCGTCCTCGACCTGGAAGGCGGTCCACGACCCGCGGGCCGGCGGGACCGGGGCCTACATGTGCAGCAACACGACGGCGCCCACTTGCGACACCGTGTCCGTCGCCCAGCTCAGCCGCATCGTCGGCATCGACCCGTTCCCGTCGCTGCCGGCCCGCATGAAGGAGACCGTAATGCCGCTGCCGCCGCCCCAGGGCAGCCGCTATGCTTCCGAACGCCGCAAGGGGCAACGCCGCGACGCGCGCGGCGTGCCCGACCAGCTGCCCGGACCGCAGGAGCGCCCATGACCAAGCTTGTTCCCTTTGCCGACGATGCCGCCTCGACCTCCATTGCCGAGCTGACGATCGAGAACGGCACCGAGCGGATCGCGCTCTACGGCTCGCTCGACATCACCCGCGACAAGCAGGGCCTTGCGCAGGCGCGCGCCCTGCGGGCGGTGCTCGACCAGGCCATCCGGCACCTGGAGGCGGAGACGGACCTCCCGGACGCCGTGCCCGCACCCAGTGCGCCGAAGACTGTCGCCAACCCGTTCAGCTGACGCCAGGTCCGGCCCGGCCAACCAGCCAAGCCGTCGTGTCGGCGCCGCCCGGACGCAAGGCCGCAACCAGTGCCCGCGCGCTGCTGCTTGGTTGCCTGGCGAGCCGTGCATCGATACGAGGCAGGGCTCAGCCTGAGCGTGAGAGAGCCATACCCGATGCCTGAGAACATTCCACCGTCCGCAGCCGACCTGCTTCGCCTCTCGGCCCAAATCGTCTCGGCGCACGTGGCCAGGAACGCTGTCCCGCCGGACGCGCTGCCCGAGTTGATCCGCAGCGTGCATGCGGCCCTCGACGGAGTGGGGCAGCCGGACGCAACGGGCGAGGCAGCGCGGCCGCAGCCGGCGGTGCCGATCAGGCGCTCGGTGTTCCCGGACCACATCGTCTGCCTGGAGGACGGGGCCAAGCTGAAGACGCTCAAGCGCCACCTGAGGGTGCGCTTCGGCCTGACGCCCGAGCAGTATCGCGCGCGCTGGGGCTTGTCGCGGGACTACCCCATGGTGGCGCCCGGCTACGCCGAGCAGCGCTCGGCGCTGGCCAAGACGGCCGGGCTCGGTCGCAGGCACGAGCCTGAGCCTCCGCCTGAGCCGGTCCAGCCTGCGAAGAAGCGGGGCCGCCCAGCGAAGGCCTGATCCAGCTTCTGATGTGGTGAAAGCGGTGGGATGACTGACTGCTCGTTTTCCTTCAAGGAGTTCTGGCGTTCATGGCTGCACCCGACTTGGTCAACCTTTCCGGGCTGATGGACGACGCCAAGTGCTTCGCCCTCTGGCCAGCACCGCTGGCCAGAGGGCGTGACCCGGCGCAGGTCCATTGCGGCCTTGACCGGACCCCCGGCTAGGCGGGCGCCAGCTCGGAAGCTTCGGTCGCCTGGTAGGCCGTCCGCATGGCCGCGACCACGGCGGCTGCCTGCCGCGCCTCGGCTTTTGACGCCGGATCAATGTCGGCGGCGCTCTCCTCCGTCAGCGCGATGCCGTCCAGGAGGCCCTCGCGCAGCGTGTCCAGCCGCTCCGCATAGGCGTCCGGGTCCAGCGCCTCGCGCCAGCCCGCCAGCAGCCGCTCGACGTGCAGCGTCACGCGGGCCGGCGTCGGATTGCGGCTGAACAGGTCGAGCAGGCCCTTCATGCCGTCGTCGGACCGGGCCAAGCCGGGGATCGGTTTACGCTGTGCCTGTGCCATGGTGGCTCTCCTGCATATGCTTGCATGTGGCAACTGTTGCTGCTCCGTTCCAGGTCACAGCCCCGTGGCGCGATCCTGGCGCTCTTGACGCCGGCCACCGCAGCGCTGCTGCCACGGCTGGCCGGACCTGGCTAGGGACGGGTCAGCCAGCATTCGACGAGCACCCTCATCACCTGCACAAGCCCGTTGATCCCGGACACGAGGATGGCGGCAGCGGTGGCGGCGGCCAGCAGCCGCTGGCCCCGGGTCAGGCCCAAGCGGTTTCCATGCGGCACGTCCGCCGTCGCCTGTGCCGGCGCGGCACAGGCCTGGGGCGCGGAGCGTGCTGGGTTGGAGTTCGTCATGAGGGCCTCCCGTGTTGAAACGAGGAAGCTAGGATTTCTGTCTTGAACAAATCAAGAACAAAATCCGGCAAACCGTGCCGACCTGGCCAGGTTCCGAGCGGCCACGGCCAGTGTCGGGCGGCGCACCGTCCTGCATAGCGCCGTTTCCCGGGCCGGCAGGGGAAGGGGTGGCCCACGTCCCGCCGGTCCGGTCATTGCAGCGGCTCGTCCGGGCGCCGTGCCGTCCTCGCTAGCTCGTCCACCGCGGCCAGGATGCGCACCCACGCCCGCCGCCCGGCCGCGTCGCCGGCCGCGTCCAGCGCGTCGGCGCGCAGGGCGGCGACCAGCTCCGCCCTGTCCCCGTGCTGGTCCAGCAGCAGCTTGGCGCAGCAGAGGGCGTCAAGACCAGTCAAGCGCCAGCGCCCTCCTGGCCTGCTCCGCCGCGCCCTCCTTGTTCGCCAGCAGCGCGCGCAGCGCTTCTTCCAGGATGACGAGGCGCGCGGCCACCTCGCCGCAGGCGGATTGCGCGTCCGCTGCCCCGGGGTCGTTGGTGCGGGACAGGATGGACAAGGCGCGGTGCAGGCGCAGCGGCAGCGGTTCAACCATGCAGGACCTTGTTGGCTTACTGGCAGCATCCATGCGGAAAATTACGGTAAGGGCTTAACCGACCTCACATCGGCACCGTCTCGGCTGTCTCGTCCTGCGGCCAGCCATAGAATGTGCGCTTCAGTCACTCGCGAACGATGCCGACTTGTTGTGCGCAATGGCGTACGAGAAGGTCACCTCATCTTTTGGCGAGTTATGTGTCCGGCTCTGCAGCGCTTCGATCCTCGTTGCGAGGTAGTACCCTGCGGTGTTCTGCCAGACCACAACTTCCCCAAGCATCGGCGAGCGTACGCGGGAAGAGGTATCGTATATGGTCGCGTCGGGGATATCCTCGATGCGCCGCACGCCATGGGCAAGAGCGACAGTGCGGATGCTCAACGGTTCATTGTACACGTGGATGGCGGTTGTGCTTCCGCCGTCCCAAGCCGTCTCGAACGCCATATCACCTGCGCCAACGACGTATTTACCATTGTTGTTCGAGTAGTCGAACGTCACGGTGCCGGACAGGGCCGGCGATACGTACCGCTCCGCCGCGAAGGACAGTCCGGGATCTAGTACGGGCAGCGTCGTGGCGAATGGATTCGCCCCAAGCGGCGGGCGCGGCTTGATCTGCTGACCATGTATGTCGCGGAGCAGCTCAGCGTACTTTGCTTCGTAAGCATCGCCGCTCCGAAAGTCGATGTAAATGCGTGACGACAAGAAGATTGGGAGGAGCGGATCGGACTTGTTGCGCCGGACTACCGGGATGATCCGATCGGACGCGATATCCCGCATGAGTTGCGCGGTGAGGATCATCTTCTCGTAGCCCACGCCGCCCTGCCCGGCGTTCGCTTTCTTAACATATGCGTCGGTGCAGACGGCGAGTACCCGTTGCGCGGCGGTCAGGCCCGTCTCCATGAACCGTGGGAGGTCGCTGCCGAGCGTCAGATCCCATTGGTCGAGGATAACGTTAACGCCGTTCGCCACGAGCCGGGTGGAGAGGCCGAGAACCCAATCCTTGTACGGCTTATCGTCGTGAGAATACGAAACGAACACGCGCGGCGGGGTCTCCGTCATTAAAACTCCATACGAAACGAGGCGGCTGCTGTGAAGCAGTTCCCACCCCAGCCCGCTCACGAAAGCCTCGGCCGGAGCAGACTTTATCGTCAACTGATTGCTATGGGGGATGCGTGGGAGTCTCTGCAGTCGTGTACGCTAGCGCAGGACAGGACGCTCCGAGATGCCGCTGCCGTTGGTGTCCAGTCGCCGCACGGGCGCTGCTACGGAGGACCTAACCGCGTCTTCCTGAAACCGGGGTTAGCGGCCAGAATCCTTTTCCTTACAGTAGTTTGGATGCTTGTTGCTGCGGATCTGCCGGGGGTAAGCACCAACGACTGTGCATGAACCTACAGGTTCGTGCACAGCCGTGGCCAGCCCGGAAACAGCCCGGAAATGCTGGGTTCAATGCGGCCCAAATCCGAGGGGTTTAGTGCACAGCCCCCGGACCAGCCGCTCAACCCAGCACTAACCCGGGTTTTCCGGTGAATGCGGTTGCGCCCTCGATAGCGTAGATCGATGGTTTGGCGCCGTGAGCGGCATGGCCAAGGGTCAACTTGCAGAGCTTGAGGCCTAGTTCGGGCTTGACGCTCGGCCACAAGGTACAGGCCGCATTGCATACTGCTGATTGCACGACGTTCGCCCACGTTGCCCCATTTGCCTAACAGAAAACAGCTTTCCACAACCTGTGCGTTCCCTATACGTTCTTAGTCGTTGTGACTGGGATCGGGAGGAGCGTGGCGCATGCAGACGAGGATCATCGCAGCCCTGCGCGCGCAAATCGCGGCGCTCGAGCGCAGGTCCGGCGTTGGGTCACTCTCCTCTTGCCTGCCGTTCGGCGTCCCGGAGCTCGACGCCTGCCTCCCCGGCCAGGGCCTCGCGCTCGGTGCTGTGCATGAGCTGTTCCCGGGCGGCCCTGCCGTCGAGCATGGGGCCGCCCCGGCGCTGTTCGCCGCCGGCGTGCTGGCCCGGCAGCCTGGCCCGGTGCTGTGGATCACGGCGCGGCGCGACCTGTACCCCCCGCGCTGGCCCGCGCCGGCCTCGATCCCGCCCGCCTGGTGTTCGTCCAAGCACGGCAGGGCGCGCTGCGGGTCATGGAGGAGAGCCTGCGCCACCCTGGCCTCGCCGGCGTGGTGTGCGAGCACGAGGGCCGGCTTGACCTGGTGGCCTCCCGGCGGCTGCAGTTGGCGGCCGGGGCCGCCGACGCGCTCGGCTTCGTGCTGCGCCGCTCGCCCCGCTTCGACGACCCGGCGCTGAGCGCACCCTTCGCCGCCGCGACCCGCTGGCGCATCACCGGCCTGCCCTCGCCCCCGCCGCTGCCCCACGCCCCGGACGTGCCCGGCCTCGGCCGCCCGCTCTGGCGGCTGGAACTGCTGCGCTGCCGCGGCGCGCAAGCCGCCAGCATCATCGTGGAGGCTCCGGATGCGCAGGGTCGTCTCGCTGTTCCTGCCCACTTGGCCGACCGACCGCTTGCGCCGGCATGGCCACGCCACGCTGCCGGTGCGGCAGCCGCTGATCACCGGCGCGCATGACGGCCGGCGCATGGTGATCGCCGCCGCCGACGCGGCCGCCCGGGCACTGGGCCTGCGCCCTGGCATGCCGCTGGCCCATGCGATGGCGATGGTGCCCGACCTCCTGGTGGTCGACGCCGATCCTGAGGGTGACCGGCGCGCGCTGTCGGACCTCGCTGCCTGGTGCCTGCACCTTTCGCCGATGACCGCGCCGGACCCGCCGGACGGCCTCTGGATTGACGTCACGGGCTGCGCGCACCTGCGTGGGGGCGAGCAGCCCATGCTGGACACCCTGGTTGGGCGGCTCGCCGCGGCCGGGCTGTCCGCCTGCGCCGGCCTGGCCGACACGCCCGGGGCGGCGCACGCGGTGGCGCGCCATGGCGGGGGCACGGTGGCCATCATCATGCCGGGTGGCCAAGCCGATGCCTTGGCGCTGCTGCCGTTGCGCGCCCTGCGCATTGGCGAGGAGACCGCCGACGGCCTGCGCCGGCTTGGGCTCGACCTGGTCGGCCAGCTGGCCGACATGCCGCGCGGTCCGGTGGCGCGCCGCTTTGGCGATGCGCTGCTGCCTCGGCTCGACCAGGCGATGGGCCGGGTGGCGGAGCCGATCCAGCCGGTGCTGCCGCCAGGGACGATCAGCGTGCGCCGCGCCTTCGTGGAGCCGATCGCCACGGCCGAGGCCTTCGCGACGGTGATCCTGCTCCTGGTGGGCGAGGCCTGCGCCGCCCTGGAGCGGCGCGGGGCTGGCGCCCGCACGCTCGACCTCGTGTTCGAGCGGGTGGACGGCAGCGCCCAGGTGGTGCGGGTCGGCACCGTGCGGCCGGTGCGCGACGCCATACACCTCGCGCGCCTGCTCGACGAGCGTATCGAGACGGTGGACCCGGGGCTCGGGGTCGAGGCAATGCGGCTGGTGCTGCCCTTGGTGGAGCCGCTCACTCCGGCGCAGCGCACCGGCGGTCTTGGTGGGGACTGTGCTGAGGCGGCCGACCTCGCCGAGCTGATCGACCGGCTGAGCAACCGGCTCGGCGCCGACAAGGTGTATCGCATGGCCCCGGTGCAAAGCGACGTGCCGGAGCGGGCGGTGGCGGCCATGCCGCCGTTGAGTCCACTTGGCGGACCAGGCTGGGCCACCCCGTGGCCGCGCCCGGTCCGGCTGCTGCCGCGGCCGGAGCCGGTGGAGGCGCTGGGCCTGCTGCCCGACCATCCGCCGCGGGCGTTTACCTGGCGCCGGGTGCGGCACCGCGTGCAGCGCGCCGACGGGCCGGAGCGCATCACTGGCGAGTGGTGGCGCCGGTCGAGCGAGGTCGCCGCGGTGCGGGACTACTGGGTCGTCGAGACCGGGGACGGGCGCCGCTTCTGGCTGTTCCGCCAGGGCGACGGCATCGACCCGGCGACAGGGGACCTCGCCTGGTTCCTGCACGGCTTCTTCTAGGGATGACGACCGCACCATGACCGACGACGACAAGCACAGCCTGCACCCTGCCACTGTCGCCGAACTGGAGGACAGCCTGTCGTTCGCCCTGCGCTACGCCGGGCGCAAGCGCGTACACACCGCCGACGACGTCATGGCCCGGGTGACGGCCGAGCGGCTGGTGCAGCATCTTCAGCGCTGCGGATACGTGCTGATGCGCAAGCCTGCCCCGACCGGACCTTCCACCAGCGGGCACAAGCACCCGCACGAGGGCTGAGGGCCAGGCCCTGCCCCTGCCCTCCTACGTCGAGCTGCAGGTTACGACAAACTACTCCTTCCTGCGCGGCGCCAGCCACGTCGAGGAGCTGCTCGTCGCGGCCCGTGCATTGAGCATGGACACCTTGGCCGTCACCGACCGCAACACCCTGGCCGGCATCGCCCGGGCGCATGCGCGGGCCGAGGAGGCCGGGGTGCGGCTGGTCGTCGGCTGCCGGCTGGACCTACGCGACAGCCTGCCGGTGCTGGCCTATCCGATGGACCGCGCCGGCTACGCCCGGCTCTGCCAGCTGCTGACCCTGGGCAAGGGGCGGACCGGCAAGGGCGGCTGCGACCTCGCCTGGAAGGACCTGGCGCGGCACGGCGAGGGCCTGCTCGTGATCCTGCTGCCGGACGAGCCCGATGCCGCGCTGGCCGGCGCGCTGGCCCGGCTGCGGCAGGGCTTCCCGGACCGGTGCCATCTCTCGTTGAGCCTGCGCCGGCGGCCGGGCGACGCCGTGCGGCTGCGGCAGCTGGCCGACCTGGCGCAGGCAGCGCGGGTGCCGACCGTGGTCACCGGCGACGTGCTCTACCACGCGCCCGAGCGGCGCATCCTGCAGGACGTGGTCACCTGCATCCGCGAGGGCTGCACCATCGACGCCGTGGGCCTCCGCCGCGAGCGATACGCCGACCGGCACCTGAAGGCGCCTGACGAGATGGCGCGGCTGTATGCGCCCTACCCGGAGGCGCTGGCACGCACGCTGGAGATCGCTGCACGGTGCACCTTCAGCCTGTCCGAGCTGCGCTACCAGTATCCGGACGAGGCCGAGCTGCCGGGCGAGACGCCGCAGCAGGGGCTGGAGCGGCTGGTGCACGAGGCCGTGCCCGGCCGCTACCCCGAAGGCCTGCCACCCGACGTGCAGCAGCAGCTCGCCCACGAACTGCCGCTGATCGGGGAGCTTGAGTATGCCCCCTACTTCCTGACCGTGCACAGCATCGTGCGCTTCGCCAGGAGCAAGGGCATCCTGTGCCAGGGCCGCGGGTCGGCCGCCAACTCCGCCGTGTGCTACGTGTTGGGCATCACCAGCATCGACCCGGTGCGCAGCGGCCTCTTGTTCGAGCGCTTCGTCTCGGCCGAGCGGCGCGAGCCGCCCGACATCGACGTGGACTTCGAGGCCGAGCGCCGCGAGGAGGTGATCCAGTGGGTGTACGAGCGCTACGGCCGCGACCGCGCCGCCCTGTGTTGCACGGTGATGCGGTTCCGCACTCGCGGCGCCATCCGCGACGTGGGCAAGGTGCTCGGGCTGACCGAGGACGTCACGGGCGCGCTGGCCTCCCAGGTCTGGGGCGGGGGTGGGTCGGAGGACGGCGTGCAGGAGGATCACGCCCGGGCGCTGAACCTCAACCTCGGCGATCGCCGGCTGCGCCTGGCCCTGCAGCTTGCGCAGGAGCTGGTCGGCTTCCCGCGGCAGCTCGGCACGCACCCGGGCGGCTTTGTGCTGACGCAGGACAGCTTGTCCGACTTAGTGCCGATCGAGCCGGCGGCGATGGCCAACCGGCAGGTGATCGAGTGGGACAAGGACGACATCGACGCCCTGAAGTGGATGAAGGTGGATGTGCTCGGCTTGGGCATGCTCGGCTGTCTGCGCCGCAGCTTCGAGATGATCGAGCAGCAGCAGGGCGGAGCCGCGATGGACATCGCCAGCATTCCGGCCGAGGACCCGGCGACCTACGCCATGATCCGTCGCGCCGACACGCTGGGCACGTTCCAGATCGAGAGCCGGGCGCAGATGGCCATGCTGCCGCGGCTCAAGCCCACGACGTTCTACGACCTCGTGGTGCAGGTCGCGATCGTGCGGCCCGGCCCGATCCAGGGCGACATGGTGCACCCCTACCTGCGCCGGCGCGAGGGCAAAGAGCCCGTGCACTACCCGAAGCCGGAGCTGGAGCGCGTGCTGGGCAAGACGCTGGGCGTGCCGCTGTTCCAGGAGCAGGCGATGCAGGTGGCGATCCACTGCGCCGGGTTCACCCCGGGCGAGGCGGACCAGCTCCGGCGCTCCATGAGCACCTTCAAGCTTACCGGCGGCGTCAGCCATTTCCGGGACAAGCTGATCGGCGGCATGGTCGAGCGCGGCTACGAGCAGGCGTTCGCTGAGCGGACGTTCGCGCAGCTGGAGGGCTTCGGTTCCTACGGCTTCCCGGAGAGCCATGCCGCCAGCTTCGCCCTGATCGCCTACGCCAGCGCCTGGGTGAAGCGCCACCACCCCGACGTGTTCTGCGTAGCACTGCTGAACAGCCAGCCGATGGGCTTCTATGCGCCAGCCCAGGTGGTACGCGACGCCCAGGAGCACGGCGTCCCGATCCGGCCGGTGTGCGTCAACGCCTCACGCTGGGACTGCACGTTGCTGCCGCGTAGGGACGGCGAGGGAGGGCGGGGCGCTGCGGTTCGGCTCGGCCTGCGCATGGTGAAGGGCCTGGCCAACGCGCACGCGGCGGGGTTGGTGGCGCACCGCGGCGAGGCGCCCTACGCCAGCGTGGAGGAGGTCTGGCGCCGCGCCGGGGTGCCGGCGGCGGCACTGGAGCGGCTGGCAGAGGCGGACGCGTTCCACGGCATGGGTCTCGACCGACGCCAGGCGCTTTGGCAGGTGCGGGCGCTGGCCGAAACGGTGCTGCCACTGTTTGCCGCAGCCGACGCCGGCGGCCGGCCAAGGCCAGAGATCGTCGAGGCTCCCATCGAACTCGTGGCCATGCGGGACGGGCGCGAGGTGGTCGAGGACTACGGCAGCACCGGGCTGAGCTTGCGCCAGCACCCGGTGGCGTTCCTTCGGAACACCCTGCGCCGCCGGGGCATGGTGGCCTGCGGCGACCTTCTCCACCTGCGCGACGGCCGGCGCGTGGTGGTGCCCGGCATCGTGCTGGTGCGGCAAAAGCCCGGCTCGGCCAAGGGCGTCATGTTCATCACGGTCGAGGACGAGACCGGGGTGGCCAACCTGGTCCTCTGGCCCGACCGCTACGCCGCACAGCGCCGGCTGGTGCTGTCGGCCTCCATGCTGGCCTGTCACGGCCGGGTACAGCGTGAGGGCGAGGTCGTGCACGTCATCGCCGACTGGCTGGACGACCTGTCCGGCCTGCTGCGCAGCGTGGGCGAGCGGAACGTGGCAAACGCGGAAGCGAGCGGCTATAAGGCCAGAGACATTTATGTCGCGGACTTCCGGATCGACTCCGGCGTTAAGGTGCCGATCCGGGAGTTCCGGTAGGCAATCACGCTTCACATGCTGCTTTTCAGAAGCATGGCTTCTACAAAACGAGTTCCGAAGTGTGGATAGGTGCCATCGCGTGCTCTTCTCCTGCAAGCCAGATCGATGACCTCCAACGCCGATCGGCGTCGAGGCTCCTTGTCGGAACACAGTCGCAGCATCAGCTGGTTGGATACAGCCAATGGACGGGAGCCACGCCGGAGACAGGCATGGGGAACCGGGCGATCCGGTTGCCGAGCAGGCACCCGAAATAGCCGGTGCGGAGGTTGGGCCCGCCGAACGCCACGCTCGATATGTTGCGCAAGGTGCAGCTCACGATCCGGTCCAGGTGAGGCCGCGCCAGCACGTCTGCCTCGAAGGCGGCCTCGACCCACGCCACATGGTCCGGGTCAGAGTCTTCCAGCAAAACCGTTTGCCGCCCGGTATCCGGATCGACCCGGATAATCTGGTTTGAGACGATGCCGGCGATCCAGACCTGGCCCTCGGCGTCGAATGCGAGGCCGTCCGGGAACTGCCCGGGTCCGAACTCGGTCACGACCTCCTTCGCCCCGAGGTCGCCGTTTGCGCGCAAGGGGAAGCGGCTCAGCCGGCGGGCGTAGGTCTCGTTGACATACAGCCAGCACCCGGTTGGATCGACCAGGCATTCGTTGGCAAAGCCGAGGGCGTCGGCCACGACGCGCGTGCAACCGGCCTCCTGCACCACGATGAACCCGGTCGCAGCATTACGCCGGTAGTCCAGGGAACGCGGCTTGACCCGCGTCGAGACCGTCAGCCATAGCCGCCCTTGCCCATCCCGCGTGACGAAGTTGGACGGCGGGATGGGCGCGCCATCGACCTCAACGAGCAACGGGCTGATCTGGCCCGACCGGTCGAGCCGCCAGGCCCCGCCCTCCTCCGAACCCAGCTGCGCAAAGATGAATGAGCCATCGCGTTCGAGGGCGATGCCGTTGGGCCGGGTTCCTTCCGCCAGGTCGGCGCTGGACCCGGCATACAACACCTGGCTCCTGTCGGGCCTTATATGGGCCACGCCGCCCCGCCAATCGGCGCTGTAGAGGTCCCCCTTGACCGTGGCGAGCACGCATTCCGGCCGGACGAGGCCCGAGCCGACGAAGCTCACTGCGTTCAAACTCAGCCCAGGGGCGCCGGGCGCCACCGCAGCACTCACCGCATCATCCAGACCAGGGTCATGGGGATCGCCTCGACATAGGTGACGGCGAGCAGGACGAGGATCGCCACCGCGAACATCGGGATCAACTCGCGTGAGATCGCCACCATGCCGACGCCGGCGATCTTCGCCGCGACGAACAGCGTGCCGCCCACTGGAGGAGTGTAGAGGCCGATCACCAGGTTGAAGACCATGATCAGCCCAAGGTGGACGGGATCGACGCCGAACGCGGTCGCGGTCGGAATGAACAGCGGCGCCGTCAAGATCAGCGACGGCAGCGGCTCGAGAAAAATCCCGACCAGGATCAAGGCGACGTTCAGGAGCAGCAGGAACACGTACTTGTTGGCCGAGATGGCCTGGATCGCAGCTGCGAGCTGGGCCGGGATCTGTTCGACGGTGATTAGCCAGGACAGGGCGCCCGTCGCCCCAACCACGAGCATGACCACGGCGCTCGTGATAAACGAATCGAGCATCAGCTTCGGAACCTGCTGGGGCCGCACCTCACCATAGACCCAGGTGGCCAGCACAAGGCCGTAGACCACGGCGATCGATGCCGCCTCGGTCGGCGTAAAGGTCCCCGTCGTGATCCCGCCGAGGATGACGGCGGGCAAGCCAAGCGCGGGCAGGACCGCCTTGAAGCTGATCCAGACCACCGACCGATCCGGCAACGGCCCGCCCGTGTCGCAGCCCAGCCGCCGGCCCTTCCGGACACAGAGCAGCATCAGGCCGAGCGCCAGAACGAAGCCCGGGGCCATTCCGGACACCAAGAGCTCGCGGATCGAGACGTTGCCGACAAAGCCGTACACAAGCAGCGGGATCGACAGCGGCATGAGCACGCCGATGGTGCCGGCGACCGCGATCAGCGCCGCCGCGAAGGGCCGGGGATAGCCACGCTCGGTCATGCTCGGGATCATCACGGACCCGATCGCGGCCGAGTCGGCGATCGCCGAGCCGGACACCGACCCGAACAGCGTGCAGGCCGAGACCGTGACCACGCCAAGGCCACCCGGCATGAAGGACAGGAACGAGCTGGCGAAGTTGATGAGCCTCCGTCCAACCCCGCCATGGGTCATCAGCTCGCCCGCGAAGATGAACAGCGGGATGGCCGCGAGGTGCAGCGGTTCGACGCTGCCGATATAAGCCAGGAAGATGGCCTCCAACGGATAGAACAGCCCGAAAACCCAGATCGTCGCGATGCTCGTGAACAGCAACGCCCAGACGAGCGGCATGCCGAGCAGCGCCAATCCAAAGAAGATCACGCAGATGACGGCGAGGATCAACCGCTACTCCGCCGGGGCCGGTGGAAGCAGGTCGCCGTCGGGCCGCACCAGCCTGCCAGCGGCAACGAGCGCCGTCTCGTGGATGACGAAGACGAGGGCGAGCGCCGAGCCGGCCGGCATCGACAGGTATTGCACGCCCACCGGCCAGCCGAGCATCGTCATTTGCTGATCCATGGTCCGCTCGGCCAGCAGCAAGCCCCGCCAGACCAGGAAGGCGAGGATGACGATGACGGCGACCCGGGTCGCCACCTCGACGGCATAGCGCAGGCGCGGCGGCATCGCCTCGACGAACTCGGTGATGCGCATGTGCGCCCCGCGCCGGGCCGCCGCGGCGCCGCCGAGGAACGTGGCCCACAGCAGCACGAACTCGCCGAACTCGGTGTTCCAGGCAATGTTGATGTTGAGCGCAGCCCGCGATGCCACGTTGGCGCACATGACAAGGAGAAGCGCCGCCGCGAGCACGGCGATGCTGAGGTCGATCGCGTCGCCGAGCACCCGCAGCGGCACCGGCTCGGGGCGAGTGGCCCGGTAGAAAAAACCCGATCCGCTCATGAGTGCCCCACGCGCTGGCGGTCAGGCAGAGTTGCGGACGGCTTCCGCGTCCTTCAGCATCTGACTGACCGGCTCGGCCCCGTACTCCTTGCGGGCGCGGTCGTAGGCGCCCTCGGACGCCTTGCGCCAGATCGCCAAGTCGGGTTTGGCAACCTGGGCGCCCTTCGCGGTCATCTCGGCCAGCTGCTTGTCGTCGTTGGCGCGCACCTCCGCCCGGTTCCAGTCGCCGGCCTCCTTGGCCGCCCGCAGCACCGCATCCTGGTCGGCGCTGGACAACGCGCGGAAGGAACGCTCGGCCATGGCGAGCCACAGCGGCGAATAGACGTGCTGCGACAGCGTGATGTGTTTCGCAACCTCGTAGAAACGCTGCGAGTAGATGGTGTCCACCGGGTTCTCCTGGCCGGTGACCGTGCCCTGCTGGATGGCGAGATAGACCTCCGTCACCGGCATGATGACCGGCGACCAGCCTTGCGCCTCCACAATCCAGCGGATCATCTCGACCGGGGCGATGCGCAGCTTCTTGCCCTTGACGTCCGCCGGCGCGCTGATCGGGAAGTTTGTCGTGAAGCTGCGGAACCCCGCCTCCCAGTCGCCGACGACGCGCATGCCCTTGGGCACGAGCGCCTCCTTCTGCGCCTTGATGAAGCCGGAACTGTCGTACAGCTTCCAGCCCTGCTCGTAGGTCTCCGCAAGATACGGCAGGGCAACCAGCGAGAGCGGCTTCACGTGCGGCGTGAAGGTGACGACGCCCGTCACGGCAAAGTCGAGGCCGCCGATCTGCAGCTGCTCCAGCGATTTCTGGTCGTTGGCGGCCTGGCCGGAGTGGAACACCTGCACCTTCACCCGGCCGGCGGTGTAGGCCTCGACCGCGCTGGCGAACATCAGCGCCGCCTGGTGGCGCGCGCCGACCGAGGTGTCGGTATGGCTGAACCGCAGCGTCCGCGACGCGCCCTGCGCGCGAAGAATGGTTGGGATGCCGGTGGCCAGCGCGCCGGCGACGGCCGTCTGCAGGATGCCTCGTCTCGTGTTCATCGACGTCTCCCTTTGTTTTATCATTCTTTATTCGGCCGACGTTCCGCGTCGGCCGCCTCTCAGATCGTCAAGAAGTGTGCCTCCTGGTTGGAGCGGTAGATGGCTTCCTCAATCTCGAGATTACGCAAGTAGGCGCGGCCGCTGTTCATCAGCGGTGCCTGGTCGACCAGGTGCGCGACCGTGTGCAGCGTGTGATGATAGACGCAGTCGCCGCCGTAGCCCCGGTCCTCCCAGGAGTAGGCGTGCTCCTGTTCGCCTGCGCCGTGGAGCTTGCAATAGAGGCGGCCGTAGCCGTCGAGGCGCAAGGCGCCGCCCGTGCCCTCAAGCAGCATGACCCCGTTTGTCATTCGAGTGTCGTCGGCAGGGTGGTCCACCAGGCGGTTGCCATCAAACGTGCCGAGCGCGCCGCTGGCGAACTCGAACACGACGATGCCGGCATCCTCGCCGGCGATGGCCGGATTGAAGCGCTTGAGCCGGGCGAACACGCCGGTGACCTCGCCCAGCAGGAAGCGGAAGACGTCGACGAGGTGGATCCCGGTCTCGTGGATCAGGAACCGAGGCATGGCCTGGAAATACGGTTGCCGGGCGAGGTAGGCCTCCGGCCCCTGCCCGTCGCCCGGACGCAGGCGAAAAGTGATGTTGAGCGGCGTGCCGAGCGCCCCGGCATCGAGCACGCGCTTGGTCTCCCGGAACCAAGGCATGAAGCGGAAGTTCTCATGCACGATCAACGGCGTGCCAGCACGCTCGGCCGCCTCCACCAGGGAGACCGCCGCCTCGTAGGTCGGCGCGAGCGGCTTTTGGCAGACCACCGGCACGCCCTCGGCCGCCGCCGTCGCCACGAGCGATTCATGAGTGGCGGGCGGGGTGACGATGTCGACCAGCCCGGGCCGCACCGACGCGATCATCTCAGCCGCGTCGGCGAACACCTGCGCCGTGGGGAACCGCGTCGCAGCGGCTTCGGCCTTGGCCCGGTCGGCATCGGCGACGGCGACGACATGCGCCCGGTCGACCCGGCTCCAGGCATCCTGGTGGAAGCGGCTGAAATAGCCGCAGCCGGCAATCGCGACGGTGAGCGTCATGCCGGGTCGGCTCCGCCCGAGCGGATAAGGTCCGCGACGCAACCGGCGATCGCCGTCGTCCCGTCTGGCCCGCCAATGTCGTGCGAGCGGACGCGTCCGGCACCGAAAGCCAGGTCGACGGCCCGCTGGATCGCGGCCGCACCCTCCCGCGCACCCGCGGAGCAATGCCGCTCAGCGAGCCAGTCGAGCATCAACCCGGTCGAAAGGATCATGGCGGTGGGGTTGGCGATGCCCCGGCCCGCGATGTCGGGGGCCGAGCCATGGCTCGGCTGAAACATGGCGTGCTCGTCGCCGACGTCGGCCGATGGCGCAAAGCCCATGCCGCCAACAAGGCCCGCGCCGAGGTCCGAGAGGATGTCGCCGAACAGGTTCTCGGTCGGCAGGACATCGAACGCCCAGGGCCGCCGCACGAGGTCGAGCGCCATGGCGTCGACGTAGTGGTGCCCGGCCTTGATGTCAGGATGGTGCCGCGCGGTCTCGTAGAACACCTGGCGCATGAAGGCGAAGGAGCGGAACACGTTCGCCTTGTCGACCAGCGTGACCTCGCCCTTCGACCGGCCCTGCTCTTTCCGGCGGCGCGCCAGCTTGAAGGCGAAGTGCGACAGGCGCTCGGTGCTGGCCCGCGTGATGACCTGGGTGTCGCGGGCCTCATGGTCGCCGATAACCTGGCCCTTACCCCGTGAGGCGAACATGCCCTCGGTCGATTCCCGCAAGATCACCAGGTCGATCGTTGCCGCGCGGGGATCCGTGAGCACCGGCGGCGTGCCCGGTATGGGCCGGATCGGACGCACTCCGGCATACAGGCCGAACCGGACCCGCAAGTCGAGCTGCGGCGCGATCTCGGTGCCGTCGGGGTAGCGGATGTCCGGCCAGCCCATGGCGCCGAACAGGATCGCGTCCGCCTGGCCGGCGCGGACGAACCCGTCCTCCGACAGGGCGACGCCGGTGTCCCGGTAGCACTGCGCCCCGCCCGCAATGACCTCCCGGCGGAACGCCAGGCCGAACCGCGCCTCGACTGCGTCGAGCACGACGAATGCCGCGTCCATGACCTCGGCGCCGATGCCGTCCCCCGGCATGACGGCGATGTCGAAGGCGTTCGATCCCGCCGTCATAGCCGCTGAAGTCCGTGCCGCTGGATGATGGCCATGAGTTCCTCGCCTCCGCGGCGGCGGTGCGCCCGGTACAGCGCTCCGGCCTGCGGAGCGTCGCCCGCGAGGATGGCTTCGACGATCGCTCGGTGTTCCATAGTCGATCGGACCGGCAGCGGCCGCAAGGTCAGCGTGAACATCCGCGCCCGGTGTGCCTGCTCCCAGACCGTCATCGTCAGCGACGCCAGGCGCTGGTTGCCGCACAGCTCCACAAGGTTCCTGTGGAACGCCTCATCCGCGGCCGCCCAGACTTTCAAGTCTGGAACCGCGCCTGCCAGCGCGCGCTCCATCGCATCGCACGCCTCGCTCAGCGGCGACAGCTCGGCGCGTCCAGGCCGGCGGCGGGCGAGGCTCTCGGCGGCCGTCGATTCGAGCGCCTCAAGGATTTCGTAGATGTCGCCCATGTCGGCCCCCGACACCGTCGAGATCCGGACGCCATGGCGCGGCACGATCTTAAGCAGCTTCTCCTGTTGCAGGCGGACCAGGGCTTCGCGTACTGGCGTGCGCGACAGCCCAAGCTGCTCAGCGATCTCCTGTTCCAGAATTTGCGCGCCAGGAGCGTACTCGCTGTCCAGGATCTTCGACTTGATCATGGCGTAGGCATACTCAGGCGAGCGCTGCTCGGCGTGCGGCCGGTTGCCTGGCTCGGCGGTTGAGGGCATCGTCGCAGACAACGGCATCGAGGATCCTTGCTGAGTTGACTAACGTATACGTTGTTTGATACGTTATCAACACCTCAGGCGCAGAGCGGCTTGACGCACGAAACGGCCCGTCTTCGGCGTAACAACAAAACCCAACGCGGGTTGTGAAGGAGAACGCGCCATGGTTCACCCGATCCATCCCACGCGGCGCGGTTTCGTCGCTGGCGGCGCTGCCGCAACGGCGCTGCCAGGCGTTGGGGCATGGGCCCAGGGCAAGCGGACGATCCGCCTCGCGCACCACGTCACCATGCAATCCGAGCAGCACGCCGCCGCTGAGATCTTTGCGCGCCGGGTCGCAGAGCTATCCGGCGGGTCGCTCAGCGTGCAAATCCTGCCGGCGGCGCAGATGGGCGGACAGCGCGAGATCATCGAATCCGTCTCGCTCGGCACGCTCGAGATGGGCTACGGCGAGTCTGGCCTTTACGCGAACTACGTGCCGCAGTTCGGCATCGTCGCCCTGCCTTACCTTTATCGCGACTTCGACCACTGGCAGCGCGTGGTCGACGGCGAGGTCGGCTCGGAGCTGGCCCAAGCCCTGGAGCAGCGGTCCGGCATCCGCATCCTGAACTGGATGACCGCCGGCTATCGCAACACCTTCCTACGCACCAAGCCCATCGTGAAGCCCGCCGACTTGCGCGGGGTGAAGATACGCCTGCCCGAGGCGCCGGTCTTCGTGCGCACCTTCTCGACGCTCGGCGCGCTCCCGACGCCGATCCCGGCGCCGGAGATGTACTCGGCGCTGCAGACCGGCGTGGTGGACGCCATGGAGGGCTCGGCCGAGGTCGGCTACACCTTCAAGATATTCGAAGTGACCAAGTTCCTTTCGAAGACCCGGCACATCCTGCTCGACGGCAGCTTCGCAATCAACGCAACCTTCTACAAGGGGCTGTCCGCCCCGGAGCAGCAGGCGGTGACGGCGGCGGCGCAGGAGGCCGCGGCGGCGCAACGCGCGCAGCATTTCGAGCGCGAGAAGACCTGGCTTGACCGGCTTGCAGCCGCGAACACCCTGAAGGTCAACGACGCCGACCTTCCCGCCTTCGCCGAGGCGCTTGCCAGCCTGCAGAACGACTTCGCGGCCAGCTCCAGGGCAACCCCGCTGCTGGAGAAGGTCCGGAAAACCTGACCGGCCTCCCATTGCTCGTGCGCACGGTCGGCGTCCTGATGCTTATCGCCAAGGTTGCCATGGTAGCGGCCTTCGTCGCGATGATCGCGCTCACCCTGGTCCAGGTGGTGAACCGCTACGCCATCGGCTTGACCCTATTCTGGACCGAGGAGCTCATCGTGCTCCTGCTCGTATGGTCCATGCTGCTCGGCATGCCGGTGCAGATTTGGGAGCACGAGGAGATCGTGGTCGACGTGCTGCCGTTCTCCAATGCCGCCGCCGCACGGCTCAAGTGGCTGCTTGGCACCGGTTGCTCCGTGCTGTTCTGCGTGGCGCTGCTGTGGACCGGCATCACCTTCACCGAGCGCGGCATGATCGCCGCCTCGCCGGCGCTCAGCCTGTCGCGCTTCTGGTTCTTCGTGCCGATCCCGCTCGCGGCCGGGCTCACCATCCTGGCACTGGTTGCGCGCCGCCCGGCGCCGGCGCGGAGCTTCGAGGCGTGATCCTCAGCCTCACGCTGCTGCTCTGCCTGTTCCTGGCGCTTGGCATGCCGATCGCGTTCTCGATGGGCCTGGCCGCGTTCGGCGCGCTCGCCATCAACGGCACGGTCCCGCTCATGCTCGTGCCGCAACGCTTTTTCTCCTCACTCGACTCCTTCCCGCTCCTGGCCATCCCGCTGTTTATCCTGGCGGGAGCGGTCATGAATGTCGGCGGGATCACCGAGCGCCTGATCGACCTCTCGCGCAGCCTGGTCGGCCACGTGCGGGGCGGGCTCGGGCAGGTCACCGTCATCACGAGCTTCCTGTTTTCGACCATATCGGGCTCGGCCGCCGCCGGCGCCGCCGCGGTCGGCGGGATGCTGATCCCGGCCATGCAGCGCGACGGCTACCGGCGCGAGGACGCGGCCGTGATCACCGCCGCCGCCGCCATCCTCGGCCCGATCGTGCCGCCGAGCATCCTGGCGGTGATCTACGGCTCCATGACCGGCCTCTCGATCGGCACGCTGTTCCTGGCCGGCATCGGGCCGGGCATTGTCATCACCGCTGTGCTGATGGTCTCGGTGCACCGCATGGCCAGCGCCCGCGCTGTCACGGTGTACCCCCGCGCCTCGGCGCGAGAGATGGCGACGGCGCTGCGCCTGGCTGGACCGGCGCTGGTCATGCCGGCGCTGATCATCGGCGGCATCATCTCAGGCGTGTTCACCGCAACGGAGGCGGGAGCGATCGCCGTCGCCTACGGCATCGGCTACGCCCTCGTGACCCGGCGGGCCAGCTTCCCCGCCTTCATGCGCAACGTCGCCCAGGCCGCCGTCGCGTCCTCCTCCATCATGATCATCCTGGGCGGCGCCGCCGTGTTCGGCTGGATCATCGCCCGCGAGGGCGTGCCGGCCTTGTTGGCGGCGCAGCTTCAGGGCCTGACGAGCGACCCGGACCTGGTCATGGCGCTCATCCTGGTCGCGCTCATGGCGGTCGGCATCTTCATCGAACCGATCCCCGCGCTGGTTATGCTGGTCCCGGTGCTGCAGCCGATCGCTGACGCCTATGGTTTCGAGCCTTACCACTTCGCCACCGTCGTGATGTACGCGACCCTGCTCGGGTCCCTGACCCCGCCGGTCGCGGTGCTGGTGCTGATCGCCTGCAAGATCGCGCAGGTCGACTACACCAAGACCACCCGGCCGCTACTGCCGGTGTTCCTGGCGCTGATGGCGGTGCTGGTGCTGATTGCCTACGTGCCTTGGATCACCCTCATTGTCCCCCGCCTGTTCACCTGACCGGAGCGCCGTCTTGAGCCGCATCACCGAAGTCGATGTCATTCCGTTCACCTTCGAGGTCGAGGACCTGACCCTCGGCGCCCACATGGCGATGGGCGTGAGCAACCTCAGTTACCAGAAGGGCGGCCGGCTCACGGTGATGCGCTACGCCGTCCGGGTCCGCACCGATGACGGCTGCGAGGGCGGCTACGTCACCCACTGGGTCGGCACCCAGTCCGCGCTCGGCCAGACGGTGATGCTCGCGCCGTGCCTGCTGGGACGGGACCCGGAGCACCGCGAGCTCATCTACGACGACCTGAAGCGCGAGGTCCGCGCCTATGACGGCATGGGATACGGGCCGCTCGACATCGCGTTGTGGGACCTGGTCGGCCGGAAATACCAAATGAGCGTCGCCACCATGCTCGGCGCCTACAAGGCGAAGCTGCCGACCTACGCCAGCACCCACCACGGCCAGGAGGAGCCTGGCGGGCTCGACAGCGTCGAAGCCTTCGCCGACTACGCGCTGGCCTGCCGCGAGCAGGGCTTCCCCGCCATCAAGATCCACGGCTGGCACGACGGCGACAAGCGGCGCGAGGCTGCCGTGGTGCTCGCGGTGCGCCGCGCGGTCGGCGACGGTATGGAGGTCATGGTCGATCCCGGCTGCGAGCTGCGCACCTGGGCCGACGCGCTGTACGTCGGCCGCGCCTGCGACGAGGCCGGCTGCTTCTGGTACGAGGACCCGTACCGCGACAGCGGCGTCTCGGCGCACGGACAGAAGCTGCTGCGCGAGAAGCTGCGGACGCCGCTGCTGGTGAGCGAGCACATCCGCGGGCTGGAGCAGAAGGCGGCCTTCGTGCTGGCGGGCGGCACCGACATGATCCACACCGATCCGGAGTACGATTTCGGCATCACCGGCGCCATGAAGATCGCCCATCTCGGCGAGGCGCTCGGCATCGACGTGCAGGTCCATGCCTGCGGCCCGGCGCACCGGGCCTGCGTCGCCGCGATGCGCAATACCCACTTCTATGAACTGGCGCTAACCGGCCCCGGCATGCCGAACCTGATCCCGCCGGTCTACCGCTGCGGCTACTCGGACCAGCCCAGCATCGTTGGCGCCGACGGCTGCGTTCCTGTGCCCACCGGGCCAGGTCTCGGCGTCGAGTACGACTGGGCGTATATCGAGGCGAACCGCACGGCTGAGCACCGGTTTCAGCTCTGACGGTGCCTAGTCTTAAATTCACCTGATCGCCAGCGCGCCGATTGTCTACGCCACCGACTCGAGCGCGGACGCGGATCGGGCGTCCGCGCTCGAGTGCGCCTGGCCAGCGCGCAGGCTATACGGTCACCGGCGTTCCGTGCATCTCTATTGGCCGGACCTAACGAACGGGCGTTCTGGTACGCATAAGGGGACAAAGCTGGAACGGCTTGGTGCTAGCTTCTTGCAGGACGGGTTTTTGCGGCGTTGGGCGCCGTGGTGAGTGGTGTGCTGGGCTGACGGGAATCATCCGTTTTCGTGCATTCCGGGTTGCACCCGGTTCGATGTCCGAAACTCAGCCTTTATGTAGCCGGGAAACCATGTCGGATTGATAGAGTATGCGGAAACTGCACCTGGTAGTTTTCCGACACCCATCCCAAGTCTTATGCGTACCAGAAGGCCTTTCTGTTACTTCTGGCCCTATTGGTCGGCTTGAACCGGGGCAAACGGGATGGACATGCCGGCCAAAACGTCGAACTCGGACATGCCAGTTGCTCCGGGCAGAGCCGCTGCGCTAGGTGGCGTCCGGGCCGTGGACCGTGCCATGGCCCTGTTGCTCGCCTTCGCGGGCAAGCCGCCGCAGCCGCTGGCGGACTTGGCCCGCGCCGCTGACCTCGACCGTGGCACGGCGCGGCGGCTGCTGCTCACGCTGATGCGGAACGGCTTCGTGGTGCAGGACCCGGTCACGCAGCGCTATGGCCTGGGCGACGCGGTCCGCCTGTTATCATCCAGCGTTGTGGAGGGGTTCAGCCTGCGCTCGGTCGCGCATCCGGTGTTGAGCGCGCTGGCGGCGGAACTCAAGGTGACGTCGTTCCTCTCCATCTACCGGGACCACGCAGCGGTGTGCCTGGACCGGTTCCATGACATGCAGGGCATGCAGCTGCATTGGTGGCCGGTCGGCGGCACGATGCCGCTCAACTGCGGGGCAGCGCCCAAGCTGCTGCTGTCTTACCAAGGCGCCGACGAGATCGACCGCGCGCTGGGGCAGGACATGGTGGCATTGACCCCGCGCAGCATCGTCGCGCCGGACGCGCTGCGCTCCCGATTGGCGCTGATACGCCAGCGGGGCTGGGAGTGGGCGGTGGACGACGTGTCGCTTGGGCTGACGGCGGTCGCGGTGCCGGTGTTCGATGCGGAGGGGCGGCTGTTTTGCGCCGCCAGCATCACTGGGCTCACGGCGCAGATGGCGACCGTCACGCCACAATCCTACGTGGCGCGGCTGCAGGACGCGGCAGCCCGCATCCGCGCTGGCCTTGCACCGGGGCTGGGCCATCAGGACAGGTAGGCCTCGATCACCTCCGGGTCGCGGCTGAGCGCCTCGGCCGTGCCCTGCAGCACGATTTGCCCGCGCTTCATCACATAGGCCACGTCGCAGACCGGCAGCGCGACCGCCGCGTTCTGCTCGACCATCAGGATCGCCTGCCCCTCCCGATGCAGCACGGCGATCGCGTCGAACACCAGGTCCACGATGGAGGGCGCCAGGCCCATCGACGGCTCGTCCAGCACCAGCATGCGCGGCGCGGTCATCAGCGCGCGGCCGATCGCCAGCATCTGCTGCTCGCCCCCGCTCAGCAGCCCGGCTGTCTGCCGCCGGCGCTTCTTCAACCGGGGGAACAGGTCATAGACCCGGCTCAACAGCTGAGCCTCCACGCCGCGGCGGGCATAGGCGCTGAGCCGCAGGTTCTCCTCGACCGTGAGCGGCGCCACCACCATCCGCCCTTCCGGCACCAGCGCCAGCCCCTCCCGCACGACCTCATGCAGCCGCAGACGGGACACCTCCCGCCCGTCTAGCTTCACCGATCCGGACACCGGACGGTGCAGCCCGGCGATGCTGCGCAGCGTCGTGGACTTGCCTGCTCCGTTGCTGCCCAGCAACGCCACCAGTTGCCCGGCGCCGACCTCCAGGTCCAAGCCCTGCACCGCCTCGATCGCGCCGTAGCTAGCCGACAGGTTGGAGACGCTCAGCATCCCGCCTCCGTCCGAAATACGCGGCCTGCACCTCCGGATCGGCGATGCAGTGGGCCGGTGTCCCCTGCGCGATCAGCCGCCCGAAGTTCATGACGACGGAGCAGTCGCAGAACGTCGTGACCAGCCGGATGTTGTGCTCGACCATCAGGACCGTGAGCCCGGCGTCCCGCAAGGCGTGGACCAGCTGCCCGATGGCGGCAGACTCGGACGCGTTCATCCCGGCCGTAGGCTCGTCCAGCAGCAGCATCCGCGGCTCGGAGCCGAGCGCCCGGGCGATCTCGATCCGCCGCTGCTCGCCGTAGGACAGGGTCTCCGCCAGCACGTCCGCACGGTCCGCCATGCCGACGCGGTTCAGCAGCTCACGCGCCTGCGCCAGCGTCCGCCGCCGCGCAGCCGTGGCGCCGGGCAATCCCAGGAACGAGGCCATCAGCGACGTGCCCCGGCGCAGGAAGCACCCGGCGACCACCTGTTCCAACGCCGTCATGCCGCTGAACAGGCGCACGTTCTGGTAGGTGCGGGCGATGCCGCGCGCGGCGATCTCGAACGGCCGCAGCCGTTCGATCGCCTGGCCGTCGAACCGGATCGTGCCGGAACTGGTGGGCAGCAGCCCAGTGATGAGGTTCACGACGGTGGTTTTGCCCGCACCGTTCGGACCCAGCAGGCCCAGCACGCTGCCGCGCTCCACCGTGAACGACAGGTCAGCCACCGCATTCAGCCCGCCGAACGACTTGCAGACCGCTTCGACCTGAAGCAGTGCCCCGCCCGTCATGACGCAGGCCGGCGGACGGTCCGGCGCAGGCGGATCGCCCGCGGGTCGAACAGCCCCCGCGGCATGAACACCATGATCAGCAGCAGCACCACGCCCTTCATGATGTCCTGCGCCGCCGGCAGGACCGCCGCCGTCGCCTCCGGCAGCGCGGTGAACACGAAGGCGCCCAGCACGGCGCCGGCCCAGTGATAGGACCCGCCCAGCACCACGGACGCGATCATCGCGAAGGCAATATTCACGAAGAACGTATCGGGGGAGATGAACTGCAGCATCAACGCAAGCAGCGCCCCGCCCAGGCCACCCACCGTGCCGCTGATAACGAACGCGATCCATTGGATGCGGCCGGGCTGGATGCCCATGCTGGACGCCACGGCCGGGTCCTCGCGCACCGCGCGGGCGGCGGTGCCGTACCAGGACCGGTCCAGCCGATGGAACCCCAACATCGCCAGCGCCAGCAACCCGGCCGGCCATAGCAGCGACAGGTCGACCGGCACGCTGAGCCCGTTGGCGCCGCCAGTGAGCGACGGCGTGTTCAGCACGACGATGCGGGTGATCAGCACCAACGCCAGGCTCGCGAGCGCCATCCAGTGGCTCGTGAGCCGGAGCAGCACCAACCCGGCCAGCACCGCGGAGCACCCGCCCGCGAGCGCGCCCGCCAGGAACGCGACCGGCAGCGGCCAGCCCGCCAGCGTCAGCTGCGTGCCCAGGAACCCGCCGACGGCCGCGAAGCTCACAGTCGCGAAGCTCAGCAGCCCGGTCGAGAGCACCGCGTAGGTCGACAACGCGAAGAACGCGTTCACCATCGCGAAGCCGAGCGTGCTGCCATACGCGGCCCACAGGTCGGGCAGCCGTCCCATCAGGCCCGCTCGAAGCCCACGCTGCCGAACAGCCCGCGCGGCCGCACCAGCAGGAACAACAGCAGCAGCGCGTAGGTGAAGCCGTCCCGCGCGCTGCTGGACACGTACTGCGCGCAGAACACCTCGACGATGCCGAGGCCGATCCCCGCGATCGCGGTGCCGCGCACGTCGTCATACCCGCCCACCACGACGGCGGCGAACCCCTTGAGCAACAGGCCCTCGCCCAGCGCGAACGAGACGTTCTGTGTGGTTGCTCCGTGCAGCACGCCCGCGAGCCCGGACGTGGCGCCCGCCAGCAGCGCCGTCACCAGGATCACCGACCGGCTGTTCACGCCGCCCAGCGCCGCCGCCTCCTCCCGCCACCCCACCGCCCGCATCGCCGACCCGAACCGCGTGCGCCGGATCAGGCCATGCAGGCCCGCGGCGCAGGCCAGCAAACAAGCGACGCTTAGCATCTGCATCCACGGCACGGCGACCGAGCCGAGCGCCAGCATGCCGGACGGCGTGCTGCCCGGCGCAAACGCCAGTGTCTGCTGCCCGGTCGCGAACCCGGCCGCGCTGTCCAGGATGATCCAAAGCGCGATGCTGGTGATGAGCGTGCCCAGCAGCCCGGAGTTGCGCGCACGCAACGGCTGGAACGCGACCTGATCGACCGCCACTGCGAGGGCGCCGCCCGCCAGCACGCCCACCGGCAGCGCCAGCCAGAACGGCATACCGCCTGGGTCCACCACGTGCAGCGCCACGATGGCCGCCCAGGTGGCATAGGTCCCGTGCGCGGCGTTGAGGATGCCCATGGTCGAGAACACCAGCCCGAAGCCGATGCCGAACAGCCCGTAGATCGACCCGAGCGCAACCCCGTTCACCAGTTGCGACAGGAACAGGTCCCAGGACGCGGTCATGCCGGCTTAGACAATCAGTTTGGCTGCCAGCGTGTGATCTTGCCGTCCGCGGACCAGGCCACGATCAGCGTGTCGCGCATTTGCGCCTGCCCATCCACAAGCGGCAGGCCACCATACACGTTGTGATCGACTTGGCGGACCTGCGACAGGGCTTGTCCCAGTGCCTCCCGCGTCGGCTTGCCGTCGAGCGTCTTCACTGCCTGTGCAATCAGGTATATCGCCGTGTAGCCCTGCGCAGAATAGAGGTCGGGCACCGCGTTGAACTTCTTCTGGTAGGCGGCCGTGAAGGCCTGTGCGGCCGGGTTGTCCGAGATGGTGGGGTCGAAGTTGGTCGGGAACGGCACGTTCGCCAGCGCGGCCCCCACACGCTTAAACACGCCAGGCGGCGAGATCGCGTCGTTGGCGGCGATGGCGCCGGCATAGCCGCGGGAGCGAAGCGCTGCGATGATGCTGGCCGACGGCGTTTGCGTGGTGAAGACCATAATCAGGTCGGGCTTCATCGCGATCGCCTGCGTCGCGGGCGCGGTGAAATCCGTGTCGGCGTTCAGCGTGTTCACGACGCCGGCGGTCCTGACCCCGGCCGCCTCCATCGCCGCCTGGCTGGACTTCATGCGGTTCATGAACGCGTCATTGTCCGTCGGCACGAAGTAGGCCGCGGTCTTGGGCTTGAGCCGCGCCGCGATCTCCTTCGACATCGCCACCTCCGCCGGGCCCGGCAGCCCCGTGACGCTGTAGACGTACGGCGACTGCGGCAGACCGGGCGCCGTCGCGCCATAGATCACCAGCGGCAACTTCACGTTCAGCGCAATCGGCTTTAACGATCCGGCAATCGCCGACAGAATGCAGCAGCTGGCGGCGACGATGTTGCGGTCCGCCGCCAGCTGGTTGAACGCCTGGATGCTGCGCGCCGCATCGCCTCCGGCTTCCTTGACCACCAGCTTGAGACGGGTTCCGGGACCCATGGCGCCCGTGGCGGAAATCTCCTCGACCGCGAGCTCAGCGCCGTGGAGGTAGGACAGCCCGGCGAACGCCAGCGCCCCGGTGCTGTCGGTCACGTACCCGACCTGGTACTCGCCCGGGTCCGGCGCCGCGATGATGCCGGACGGCGCCAATACCAGGGCCGCCGTGACCGCGCCGGCCCACATCGTTGCTTTCATCCACGTTTCCCCTGCCCGTATGTCTTTGTGAGCCTTTGCGGCTTAGCTGGCGACCTTGTAGGCCGGCGCTTCGGGAAGGAAGCGGGTCTGGATGTCCTGGATGCGGGCGAAGCCCAGCAGCTCCGCGAACTCATGGTGGTCCATGCGCGGCAGCGGCAGCGCGCCGGTTCCGATCGCCTGCCTAAGCGCGGCGAGGTTGGTGCGGAGCGCCGCCGCGGCCGTCATCAGCGGCACCAGCGGGAAGGTCGCCATGCCAGACAGCTCCCGCAGCGTGTCGGGGGACAGGTCCTCAAGCCAGCCCAGCACCTGCAAGGACACCGGCACGCCGGCCGCGCCGGCGAACCGGCGCAGCATGTCCGCCGTCCGGAATGTCTTGGAAATCGGCTGCACCATGTCCGCGCCGGCCGCGGCATAGGCGCGCGCGCGCTCGATCGCCTCCTGTTCGGTGCTCGCATCCGTCCGCGCGATGATCACCAGGTCCGGGTCCCGCCGCGCCTCCACTGCGGCGCGGATCTTGGCCACGGCCTCGTCACGCGGCAGCACCTCCACGATGTTGGCGATAGCCGGGCACCGCTTCGGCACGACCTGGTCCTCGAGGATCAGGGCCGCGACCCCGGCCTGCTCAAACTCCCGCACCGTCCGCATCACGTTGACCGCGTTGCCATACCCAGTGTCGCAATCCGCCACCACCGGGATGTCCACCGCGTTCACGATGTGCCGCACGACGGCCAGGTTCTCGGTCATGGTGTACAGCTCGACGTCAGGCTGGCCGAGGTGGGACGCGGAGATGCCGAACCCCGTGGTCAGCAGGGCGTCGAAGCCGGCGGCGGCGATCATCTTGGCGCTGAGCGCATCGTACGCGCCGGCCGACCAGATCGTCTCCTGCGCCGCCAGTCGCGCGCGCAGCCATTCTCTCTGCTTCATGGGCGTGTCTCCTTTTGCAAGTGGGTCGATTTGAGGTAGGGGACTAGCCCCCCGGCCTCCAGCATTTGCCGGTCCGCGAGCGACAGCGCCTCGGACCGCAGCGCTTGCCCGGTGGTGTGGTTGGTGACCCGGGTCTCGTCCCACTCCACCGCGATGTCATCCCAGCGGCTGACGGCGGCGAGGATGCCGGGACAGGCCACCAAGGGCATGCCCATGCTGACCTCCCCGCGCCAGAACCCGGGCGAGAACGACTCCGCGATGACGGCCGTGATGCCGAGGTGCCGCAAGGCCCGGAGCGGCGGGTAATGCGGGTGCCCGTAGCCGAAATTGCCGCCGCCGATCACGACGTCGCCCGCCTGCACGACCTCCTGGAACGCAGGATCGAACGACCGCATGGCGATGCCCGCGAGCTCGTCGATGTCGGTGATCTTGATATTTTTCACGCCGACAATCTGGTCGACGTCAAAATTCTCCTCCGGGAATACCCAGGCCACCCGCCCGCGCAGGTTCACGAGGCCCATCAAAGGTACTGCCGGGGATCGGCGACCCGGCCCTCGATCGAAGCGGCCGCGACGGCGGCGGCGTTGCACAAGTAGATCTCCGAATCCGGGCTGCCCATCCGTCCGGCGACGTTCAGCGTCCCGGTGGACACCGCCCGCTGCCCGGCGCTCATGGTCGCGATGCGGCCGAAGCAGTAGTCGCAACTGGGGCTGCTGGTGAACGCCCCGGCCTCCACCAGCGTGCCAATCAGGCCCTCCGCCGCCGCGCGGGCCATGATGTCCTGGGAGGTCGGGATCACGTGCAGGGAGAACCCGTCCTTCACCCGCCGTCCCTTCAGGATTTGCGCCGCCACCCTGATGTCCTCGATCCGCCCGCTCGCACAGCTGCCGAGGTAGCCGGAGTGCATCTCGAGGCCGAGGTAATCAACTAGGTCCCGGGTGTTGGCCGGGTTGGGCGGCACGACGATCACCGGGGACAGCTTCGAGACGTCGATCTCGTGCACCGCCGCATAGCGCGCGTCCGGGTCGCTGCGCACCACCGGAAGATCGAGCCGGGAGCGGCCGTGGGCGTAGTCCAGCGCAACCTGGTCGGGGTTGATGATTGCGGTCACGGCGCCGGTGAACATCGCGAGCCCGCACAGCGTCTGCCGTCCTTCGAGCGAGATGCCGTCGAGCGCCGTGCCGCCCAGTTCCAGCACCTGGAACCGGCAGAAGCTCGGCCCGAGCACGCGGACGATGTGGTGGAACACGTCGCGCGCCATCGTGCCCGGCCGCAACCGCCCGGTCAGGTTCACGCGGGTCGTCTCCGGCACTTTGATAGAGATGCGCTCACGCACGAACGCCTCCAGCACGTTGCGGCGCAGCCCGATCGCGAGCGTGCCCAGCGCGCCCAGTTGGCTGATGTGCCCGTCGAAGTGCACCACAAAGGCGCCGGGCGTCGCATAGCCCAGCTCGGCCGACACCTGGTGGCCGATGCCGCGCCGCTCGTACAGCGCCACGTCCTGTTCCCGGCACCAGGCCCGGGTCTGGATGTGCAACTCCTCCTCCTTCGCGGTGGCGACCGGGACCATGTGGTCGATGAACACCGCAAAGCGCTCCGGCTCCGGCAAGCGGTCAATGCCGAAATCGGCCTTCATCTGGCGGAAGATCACGTCGGTGTAGCCGGGGAAGTCATAGACGATGACGAAGTCAGGCTTGGCCATCACCTCGTCGCCGGCGTGGACCGGACGTCCGCCTGACACGCGCGACAAGACCTTTTCGGCAATCGTGTGTCCCAATGGATGTTCCCCCGACCGCGTATCGACGCGCCATTACAGTCGACGGTACGACCCTCAACCTGCTGTGTCAAACAGCGCGATACGTTTCACAGAGTGAAACGTGGAGGTCTGACTCAGTGCATCCTGGCTCACCGGGAGATGGGACTTCCCATCCGCCGTCAAATGCTTGACTAAGAGTCGAGGCTCCCAGTGTTCTCTGAAATGGAGTGCATCTTTCCGAACCGTCGGGGCAACATATTGGAATAGGACGATTTTCAGATCGGCACTTTGGGCATGGATGTTATGAAGGCCAGCCTCTGATCTGGAGCACGCGCTCACTCGCGCGGGCAGCCAGTACCAGCTATGATCTGCCAGTTACCCGTGAGCGCCATGCTTACGCCGACTGTGCTTGCAGCGCTTGGACCTGCAACGCCGGTGGATGCAGTGCGTAATCTGGCCAGTTCTCCGGCCCCGGTCCGGGCTGAAGTGGCTGGGTTGGCGAGCCCGGTCCGGCCGAGCCGGTACCGCGTTCCTCGTCACTGTACCGAAGCGAACTGGCCGCGGTGATTGCGGTTTCGAGTGCGGTGGGAAAGGCGAGGCGGGGCAACGACCCCGCCAGCCACCACCAGCTAGCGCCAAGCAGGTCGGCCAAGTGCCACTGCTTGAGGTCCGACAGGGTCGGGCAGGCACCCATTGTTCCATATGACAGGTGGCCATCGTGGTTGGACAGCATCAGCGAGCACGCAGCAAGCAACAGCACGGGCAGTGCATCCTCCCCGGCCTTGCCGTCCTGCAGCAACTGAGCGGGTGATCCCAAGGTGGCGAACAGGAAGTCGCGCAGGCTGACGTCGGCCCACAGCTCGGAGCGTACGAGTTGGGCGAGGCGCTCGGGGACCGGCATTAGGCTCAGCAGGTCGAGCGGGTCCGCGTGTCTGATCGGCAGCCCCGCCGACGGAACCAGCGCTGCTCCCGGCCCATGCTGCCGAGCGTTCGCCGCTACGATCAGCCAGGCGAGCCAGTCATGGTCGTCCAGGGCAGGAGCCGGTCCGAACAGGAGATAAAGGGTGATCTTCGTCGCGGTCTCCGGGAATGCACTGTACTCGTGCCGGATACGTTCAAGCTGTGGCCACAAGGGAGAGTTCGGCTCTACCTGCAACGAGCTGGTCCAGGAAACCAGCGTCGGCAAATCGGCCGTTTGCTGGAGCCAATCCCATAAATTCAGGCGCGCGATTATCCATCCCAGAGCTCGAGCCGCCCGCGCCCAGTCCTGCAACGCGGCCAGGTCCATCGCGGTGGGCAGGCGTGACAGCATCTCCCGCACCAGCAGCATGGCCGCGTGGCCAAGAGTTTCGGCCGGCGACGCTGAAGGCTGCCAGGTAAAGACTGGTTCCTCGACCGGGCTGGACGGTGCCCACTCGAATGCCTCGCCCATGATCGGCTGCCCCGTCGTCTCGCCCCCCTGCTCTGAGAACAGCGACACGCGCCGAAGCGCGTTGATCTCCGACGCTGCGGCGGCGGCTGCCGGACCCTGTCGAGGCAGACCAATCCTGACCTGGATCGAGGCGGCGCCACCGAGCATGCCCGGTATCAGCGACCGAGGCTGCACAAGCTCAGGGCCGCCGTCCTCAGGGTGGGGCGAAACCGGCGCGCCGCCCCCGTTCAGCGTGTCCCCGCCGCCGCTGCGCAAGTAAACCCGGCGCACGAACTCTGCGACCGCGGTGACAGTGGCGAACGGGACTTCCTGCTCGTCGATGAACAGACCGGACTGGAAGGCGCCCCGGTTCGCGCACCAGGCCAGGACGCGCGTGGTCACCGGTTCCGGCCTGAAATGGGGAGGCGCAATCAGGCAGCACGGCGCCTCCCGCAGACAGGTGGTCTCGTCATTCAGGGTAAAATCTCGCCAACTGGTGAACGCGAGTCCTGCGCGGGGGTCGAGCGCGTCGATCCTCCAGGCCTGCATGGCTACCCCTTGATCCTGCCCGAGGTGGTCACGACCCGAACGGGCACGCTGTGATTCTGCAGCTCTCGTTCTGCGACCCGGCGGCGGCCGCGCCAGAGCCTGGCTTCGGCCGTCGGCGGCGGACCAGAGCGGCGCCGGTCTTCGATACTGGCGTCGAGCGCCGCATCCGCCGCACTAAGCCGCGCCTCGGCGAGATCGCCGGTTCCGAAGGACCCGACCTTGAGGATCTCGACATAGTCCTCGTCCACGCGGAGCGCGTCCGAAATCTCGCCGGTGGTGAACCGGCGATTGCGCCGGCCCAACCCCTCAAACACTTTCAACCCGGCGATGGCGTCCCGGGAACCGCCCCAGGTTCCGGATATCCGGAACGCTTCGGCCTTGCGCCGGGCAGGCCAGTCCTCCTCCGGACAGCCAGCCTCGATGCCGTTGCGCAGCGGTGTGCGGACGAGGTCATAGGAGTTCCGGTCGAGCATGACCGTCGCCTCCGCCACGTCCTTCAGGACCAGGCACACGTCTCCATAGAAGTACACCCCCGTCCCATTCAGCTCCATGGCACCGAAATATACATCCGCGCCCGTGCTGCCATCAGGCAGCGGCAGCGCCTCGTCCACAACCTCGCGCAGCGCCTTCGCGCCATTAGGTGGATTGCCGCCGATCCGGTACTTGCCAAGGTCGTAACCATTTTTGTACGGGCGCTCGTCGCCCCGGCGGCTGGCGCGGCACACTGACGGCACATGCGCTGACGAGATGTTCGCCACCATGCACGCGCCAATGCCGGGCGCGGCGACGGCACCAGCGGCGGCATCAGGCCCCAGGCCCGCCAGCGCGGCGCGGATCGCGTCGATATTGGCCTCATCATAGAGCGGACGCGTTGGGCTCGGGGCCGCCGCGTCCGAGACCTGTTGCAGCCTTGCGGACCAGTCTGTGCGGCTCGGGCTGGTCATTTCAGGGCCGTAGGCGCGGCGACGTTGACGAGGTTCAGCGCGGCGAACAGGGCGATCACCAGCACGCCGGCCCCGAAACCCGTAAGCTGCAAGAACGCGCCGATACTGCGCCGGAACGTGATGGCGCCCCGCATCTGCTTGCCCTCCAACGGTTTGCCGCGCCAGTCGTAGTCGCGATAGCTCAGGTAGAAGCGGTCCCAGCCGTGCATGTTGACCATGCCACCCACAATCGACGCACCAAGGCCGATCCAGCCCGCCCACATGAGCCACGGCGCGTTCACCTCACGCAAGCTGGGGCGGAACGAAACGGTGAAGGCCAGCACTCCGGTCGACAACGTCATCACGAGCTTGATCAGCTCCAGCCGATACTGATTGCCCAGTGCGATGTCCCTATGCAGCGCGTCGATCGTTTGCGCCCCCTGTCCGGTGACCGCCGGGATTGTCGTGCTCGCTGACTTGCTGCCCGGCTGAATGTCGGACATCGTGTCCTCCCTTCCGCGAGTTCGTGCCGCCTGGAACCGATCGGCAACGGGCGGGCGCTGCTGGCGTTCTAGCTCGCCGATACTGCGAAAACTCGGCCTCCGAGTCGAATCGTTTCTATATCGCATTTGTCACGTCTTAGTGGGCGCATCAAGGCCTTCATGGCCGGTGACAGGCCACGCTGGATGATGGCAAGGATTCCGTCCATGCGTTCACACAGGCGTGGCCGTGACCGGTGGTCGCTTGTAGCTGGGCGATCCGAGCGCAGCGGCGGTCTCCGGAGTGCGTCTCAACCGTCCCACAAACCAGCATTTCCGGCACGGTTGCTGAGGTGAGGTGAGAAGGTCTGCGTGTGGCCTTCACCGCTAGGTGGGTTCTCCCGCATGAAGCGTGCTGTCGGTTTGGCATCACGCGGCGTGGAGGACGCGGGCGCGCAGGAGCGAGAAGCCGGCGCGGCCATAC
>CAXTCN010000044.1:0-33127 GCA_964242575.1 uncultured Acetobacteraceae bacterium
AATGGCCCAACACTCCACTCCGACAGACTGCTAGAGAGTGTAATTGTAACGCTAGCTAACTGATGGCCACAGCCGGCATTTCCGCGGTCGGACTCTTCATGCGCCCGCTAGGCGGGTGGCTGTTCAGATGGATCGCGGACCGGCACGGCCGCAAGAACTCGATGGTCATCTCGGTGCTGCTGATGTGCGCCGGGTCGCTCCTGGCGCTGCTGCGCCACAAAAGATCGGTGCTGCTGGTATTCTGCTTCACCGCAGGCGGCTCGTTGTGCTTCTACACCTTCACGACGTACATGCAGAAGTATCTCGTCAACACGGCGCACATGGCGATCGGCGCCGTCAGCGTGGTGATGACGGGGGTGCTGGTGCTTTACATGCTCCTGCAGCCCGTGTTCGGCGCCCTGTCGGACCGGATCGGGCGCAAGAGCAACATGCTCCTGTTCAGCGGTTTCGCCACCGTCCCCTTCGTGCCTCTGCTTGGCTGGCTCGGGGAGGCCTCAAGCCCCTTCGCCGCTTTCACTCTCGTGCTTGCTGGGCTCGTGATCGCGAGTTTCTATACGTCCATCAGCGGCGTGGTGAAGGCGGAGATGTTTCCGGACGCGGTGCGCGCCCTGGGCGTGAGGTTCACCTACGCGGTCGGCAACGCAATGTCCGGGGGAACGGCCGAGTATGTCGCGCTGTCGTTCAAGTCATCGAGGCGTGAGAGCTGGTTTGCTTGGTATGTGGCCGCGCTGTGCGCCGTGGCGTTCGTGGCCTCCGCGCTGATGCCCGACAACCGGCAGGAAAGCTTCCTGGACGGGACGGCGTGGACCGGGAGGGCCTGATGCACTCCGCATTTCCCATGATCGCCGACGAGGAATACGACGCCGACCCCCTGCATCAAGCCATCCGTGACGCCGGGGGCCAATGGGAAGGGTTGGAAACCCGCCGCGCCCGCTCAGTCGCACTCGCAACCCGGAGTCGGCCCACTCTCGCCACGGATGACGTGGTGGTCGATCCATTCCGCGACCAGGCGCCGGGCCTCGTCCAGCGACGCTTCGGGGTGGTGGATGCGGTAGAGCGTCGCGCAGCTGCGGAACGCGTTCAGGTCGGCAACGCCGAAGCCGCGCAGGTCGCGGTACGCCGTCACCACGGCCCGCTCGCAGCGGCGCCCGATCCTGCTCTCGTCAGCGCGGCCCATCAGCCCGTCTCCTCATTCATGCGGTCTGCCGCGGCCCGCGCTGGCGCAGGGTGCGCCTCCAGGCGCTTGCCGAACACCTCCAGCCGGAGGGAAACGACCGAGAAGCCAAGCTGTTCAGCCAGCGCGCGGACCAGCCGCTCATGCTCCGCATCCCTGAACTCGACCACCTTGCCCGTCTCCACGTCAATCAAGTGGTAGTGGTGGCCGTGCTCAGCCGGCTCATAGCGCGCCCGTCCGCTGCCGAAGTCACGGCGCTGCAGGATGCCCTTCTCCTCGAATAGGCGCACCGTCCGGTACACCGTGGCGATGGAGATGCGGTCATCCAGCAAGGAGGCGCGCCGGTAGAGCTCCTCCACATCCGGATGGTCGCTGGCTTCGGACAGCACGCGCGCTATGGTGCGCCGCTGTCCGGTCATCTTCAGGCCGCGTTCCAGGCATAGCCGCTCGATCCTGCCTTCGGCCGATGCCTGTGCAGCCGACGCCGGCTCGACCCTTGCACCAAGCGCGGGTGAGCGAGGCGCCTTGAACGTGCCCACCGTCCGCCGGGCGGTCTGTGCCGCTGCGCCCGCTTCACCCTGCTGTCCCATGTCGCTTGACGCTTCCTTTCGGTCCGCGGCAAATATAGGCCTGCCAGGGCACGATCCGCACCCCCCTTGGACCAAAACGGTCCCAGCATGGTCGTCAGCGTCCTACCGGTTGGGTCAACATCCTGCCGCGCGAGGAGCGGCCCGGCTGTGTAGGGCGCGAAACGTCCAACCCTAGTGCAACCGAACCTAGCCTGGCGAGTAATCAGCGGCACCCCTTAAGCTCATGAGGACGTTCCCATGCCAGACCAGATTGCCTCCCAAGCCGGCGGCCTGAGTGCCCTCCCGGACCGGATCGCCATCCAGCTTACGGTCAATGGCGAACCGCGCCGCATGGACGTGCTGCCGTGGACCACGTTGCTGGACCTGCTGCGCGAGGACTTGCATCTGACCGGGACCAAGAAGGGCTGCGACCATGGCCAGTGCGGGTCGTGCACGGTGCTGCTGGACGGGCAACGCATCAACGCCTGCCTGGTGCTCGCGGTGATGAAGGACGGCTCGGATGTCACGACGGTCGAGGGGCTGGCGGCGGCGGACGGCACGCTGCACCCGCTTCAGGAGGCGTTCATCGAGCATGACGCGTTCCAGTGCGGCTACTGCACGCCGGGCCAACTGTGCTCGGCGGTCGGGCTGCTGCAGGAGGGCCGGGCACACTCGGCAGACGAAATCCGCGAGCTGATGAGCGGCAACATCTGCCGCTGCGGCGCATACCCCAACATCGTCGCCGCTATCGAGCACGTCCAACGCTCTGGCGCCGGAGCCGCGCCATGAACCGCTTCTCCTACGCCCGGCCCGCCGACGTGGCCGAGGCCGTGCGCGAGGTCGCGTCCGAGCGCACCGCCCGGGTGATTGCCGGCGGCACCAACCTGGTCGATTTGATGAAGTACAACGTCGAGCGGCCGACCCGGCTGGTCGACATCACCCACCTGCCAGGCCTTGATGCCATCGAGGAAACCGAGGCGGGCGGCCTGCGCATCGGCGCGCTCGTGACCAACAGCGCGGTGGCGTACGACCCCAAGGTCGAGGAGCGCTTTCCCCTGCTGTCCAGCACTATCCTGGCCGGGGCGACGGCGCAACTGCGCAACGCGGCGTCGATGGGCGGCAACCTGCTGCAACGCACGCGCTGCTATTACTTCTATGACCCGGCCACGCCCTGCAACAAGCGCGAGCCAGGCACCGGCTGCCCTGCCATCAACGGCGTGAACCGCATCCATGCCATTCTCGGCGCCAGCGAGAGCTGCATCGCCACCCACCCGTCCGACATGTGCGTGGCGTTGGCGGCGCTGGAGGCGGTCGTGCACGTTACTGGGCCAGGCGGCGACCGCAGCATCCCGTTCCACGAGTTCCACCGCCTGCCGGGCGACACGCCACAGACCGACACCACCCTGGGGCAGGACGAGATCATCGTCGCGGTCGAGTTGCCGCCATGCGGGTTCGGGCCGCACCACACCTATTTGAAGCTGCGGGACCGGCACTCCTATGCCTTCGCGCTGGTATCGGTCGCCGCTGGTCTGGAAATGGACGGGGACCGGATCGGCAAGGCGCGGATCGCGCTCGGCGGGGTCGCGCATAAGCCATGGCGCGTTCCGGCCGCCGAGGACGCGTTGCAAGGCAAGGCCGCGACGGCAGAGGCGTTCGGCGCGGCGGCGGACCAGTTGCTGGCCGGCGCCGTGGGCCATGCCCATAACGCGTTCAAGATTGGCCTCGCGCGGCTGGCGATCATGCGGGCGCTGCAACAGGCCGCCGCTGGCACGCCGCAGTCCCAGACCGACAAGCGCATTTACTAGGACATCCTGTCATGGACATCATGCCTACCGTAGAGTCCCATTTCGGCAGCCCGCGCAGCCGGGTTGACGGCCGGGCCAAGGTCACTGGCGCGGCGCAGTACGCCGGCGAGTTCACCGCTCCGGGCTTGCTGCACGGCTATGTCGTGTCGGGCGAGATCGCCAAGGGCCGCATTGCCCGCCTCGACACGTCGGCCGCCTTGGCCTTGCCCGGCGTCGTCCAGGTGTTCACGCACGAGAACCGGCCGAACACGGCCCGGCTCAGCTCCAGCTACCAGGATCAAGTCGGCCCGCCCGGCTCGCCGTTCCGTGCGCTGCATGACGACAAGATCGTTTACAGCGGCCAGCCCATCGCCTTGGTGGTGGCCGACGACTTCGGCGTGGCCCGCTACGCGGCGTCGCTGGTCAAGGCCGAGTACGAGGTGGAGGGGCACGAGACCAACCTCGACTGTGCGCGCGCCGACGCTTACGAGCCGCCCAAGAAGCGCTCCGGCATCGCGCCGCCGCCCAAGCCGCGCGGCAACGCGCAGGCCGCCTATGACGAGGCGGCGGTGCAAGTCCAGCGCGAGTACCGCATTCCGGTCGAGCATCACAATGCGATGGAGCCGCACGCCACGACCGTGGTGTGGGAGGGCGGCGGCAAGCTCACGGTGCACGACAAGATTCAAGGCGTGCAGAACAGCCAGGCCTACATCACCAGCGTGTTCGGCCTATCTAAGGACGACGTGCGGGTGATCACGCCATTTGTCGGCGGCGGCTTCGGGTCCGGCCTACGCCCGCAATACCAGCTATTCCTCGCGGTGATGGCGTCGTTGGCGCTGGAACGCTCGGTGCGCGTGGTGCTGACGCGGGACCAGACATTCACCTTCAACTACCGCCCGGAAACCATCAACACGGTCGCGCTCGGCGCATATCCGGACGGCATGCTGCACGCGATGAAGCACGATGCGGTCGCCTGCACGTCGCAGTTCGAGGACCACCAGGAGGTTGTGGTCAACTGGTCGGGCCTGATGTACAGTTGCGGCAACGTCGCGCTGACCTACAAGCTGGCGAAGCTCGACACCTACACGCCGGGCGACATGCGGGCGCCGGGCGCGCCGCTTGGCATGTTCGCGATGGAGTCCGCCATCGACGAGCTGGCTTACGCCACGGGCACGAACCCGCTGGCGCTGCGGCTCAAGAACTATTCCGAGAAGGACGAGAACGAGAACAAGCCCTACACCAGCAAGGAGCTGCGCGCCGCGTTCCAGGTCGGCGCGGAGCGGTTCGGCTGGTCCAAGCGCACGCCGGCGCCGCGTTCCATGCGGGACGGCCGGGAGCTGGTGGGTTGGGGCATGGCGGCTGGCGCCTGGGAAGCCAAGATGAGCAAAACCAGCGCCCGCGCCCGGCTTACCGCCGATGGCCGGCTCGAAGTCGCAAGCGCCACCGCCGACATCGGCACCGGCACCTACACGATCCTGACGCAGATTGCCGCCGACGCGCTTGGGCTGCCGATGGAGAGCGTCGCGGTGCTGATCGGCGACAGCTCATTGCCGACGTCGCCGGTGCAGGGCGGGTCCTGGACCGCGGCCTCGGCCGGGTCCGCTGTGCAGAAGGCGTGCCATGCGGTGCGGGAGAAGCTGTTCAAGCACGCCCGCGGGGCGCACGGCTCGCCGCTTGCCAACGCCGACCTCAACCATGTCCAGTTCGCCCAGGGCCGCATCTCCGTCATTAACGACCCGGCGCGCTTCGTAACCATCCAGGACGCCATGCAGGCTGGCGGAGTGGGGCAAATCGAGGCGGAGGAGACCGCTGGCCCGAACCTGCTGACAGAATCCCTGTACGCGTCCTACACGCACTGCGCCGTGTTCGTGGAGGTCAAGGTGGACGAGGAACTGGGCGTGGTGCGCGTCACCCGCGTGGTGGACGCGGTGGCGGCAGGCAAGATCATCAACCCCAAGACATCGCGCAGCCAGGTGATCGGCGGCGTCGTATTCGGCATCGGCATGGCGCTTGAGGAAGAGACCCTGACCGACCACGCGCTCGGCCGGTTCATGAACCACAACCTGGCCGAGTACCATGTACCGGTGAACGCCGACATCGGCGAGATCGATGTGATCTTCCTGGACGAGCACGACGACAAAACCAGTCCGATGGGCGTGAAGGGCCTGGGCGAGATCGGCATTGTGGGCACCGCGGCGGCCATCGCCAACGCGGTCTATCACGCCACCGGCAAGCGCATCCGCGACCTGCCGATCACCATCGACAAAATCTTGGGCTAATGGCGTCGCCGCCGAGCGCGCCCGGTTAGGCGGCGGACTCGGCGGCGTAGCGCTCCCGCGCGGTCTCCACGGCCTTGGCGTGGACCACCGCCAATTCGGGGCGCGCGGCGGTGGCGCGCTCGGCGGCTTCGATGGTCGGATGGGCATGGCCCTGGAAGCGCGGCATGACATGGCGCGCGATCAGCTCGTAGCTGCGAAGCGTCGCCGCCGGGTCGGCCCAGTTGTGGGCGAGCATGAGGTAAGCCCCAAAGCCGCCGTTCGATTGCTTGTCCAAACGCTCGATCTGCTCCACGCACATATCGGGCGTGCCGATCGCGCCGAGGCCAGACTCGTTTACGAATGCAATCATCTCACGGACGTTGGCCCCGCTTACCGCCATCTGCGGGAACGCCGCCACGGACTGGAAATAGCGGAACCACTGCTCGATCCCGTACTCCACGTCGCGGTAGGCTTGTTCCATTGTTTCCGCGCAGTGCACCATACCGACCAGCCGCCACTTGGAGCGGTCGGCCTGCTTGCTATGCCGCCGCGCCTCCGTTTCCAGCACGTCCCAGTGCAGCGCCAGCGCGTCGAAGCCCGCCGCCGTCGTGGCGCCCACCGACAACATGCCGATGCCGTGCCGCCCCGCGAGCTTCGGCCCAGTCGGCGACGCCACCGCGGCGACCGCCACGTCGAACAGCGGGTTGGAGTACGGCCGGAGGTGCAGCCGCGCGTCGCGCAGGTCCCAGCGGTCGTTCTTGAAGTTGACCGGCTCCTCGCTGGTCAGCAACTGCATGATGACCGCCAGGCTCTGCTCCATCAGCTCGCGGGTTTGCGCCATTGACAGGCCGATCATCGCGCCGTCAGTCGGCAACGACCCCGGCCCGGCGCCGAACATGACCCGGCCGCGGGTCAGGTGGTCCAGCAGAACGATGCGCTCCGCCACCCAGAGCGGGTTATGGTACGACAGGCTGACCACGCCGGTGCCGAGCTTGATGTGCCGCGTGCGCTCGGCTGCGGCGGCGATGAAGATTTCCGGGGAGGCGCTGATTTCCGACCCGGCCGAGTGGTGCTCGCCGAACCAGGCCTCGTCATAGCCGCAGCGGTCGAGCCACTGCACCAGTTCAAGGTCGGTCTGCAAAGCGAGGGTCGGGTTGATCCCAGGCTTATGGAACGGCGCCAGGAAGATGCCGAAACGGAGCCGCGATGCCATGGACGTTCCTCACCCGGTTATTGCCCCAGCTTGGCAACGGGCCGAGATGCTTGCAACCGGGACCAGGCGGCGTGTTCAGAACGTGATGCCGGTCCGGATGCCGAGCACCGCCGCATCGCCCAGCCGTCTGCCAGGCCGGTTCGGGTTCGGCACGCCGCCGTTCAGGTTGAACACGTACTGGAACGTCGGCTGCACCTGCCACCACGGGGCGATCTGCGCCTGGTAGGTCAGCTCCAGCACCGATTCGTGCCGGCGGATCGGGTAGTTCGTGCCGGTCGCCGCCCGCACGTCCTTGTCCAGTTGGCTCACCGTGTCGCTGGTGCGGGCAATGGCGAAGCCGAGGCCTGCCGTGTCGTTCACCCGGCCGGGTATGGCGCCCTTCCAGGTCACCCCGGCGTCGGCGTAGAAGTTCACTAGGTTGCGGTCGCCCGGCGTGCCCATCAGGCGCGCGAACACGCCGATGCCCTGGTCCTTGGTGCCAGCCTCCCGCCAAACTAACTGGTCGGCGATGGCGTACACGCTCCAGTTGCCGCGCCGAGGACGGCCGCGCCTGGCGTTGATGTCGGTGTCCTCGTCAATGCTGCCGAGCGACGCGCCGAGCGAGTTGCGGCGCTGGTCCGGGAACGACTGCGAGTTGTACCAGGCGCCGAGCTTGTAGGTGCCCGGCAGGCCAGTCGCGTCGTCGCCCTGGTTCAAGCCGTACTGCACCTCGCCAATGACGAACACGCCGTCGCGCACGCGGAACGCGGTGCCGGACCGGTTGCGTTCCTGCGGGAAGCCGTCGCCCGGTCCGGCCGGGTCGCCGTTGAACACGCCCAGCAGGACCGTGAGGTCGCCGCGCGGCACGTAGCGGATGCGCACGCCAGGCGCCGCGAGCGGGTAGGACGGCCCGCCGGACGGCAGGTCGGCGCTGGGCAGCGTGGACCAGCCGAAGGTGTGGTTGATGAACAGCCCGCCATACTGGGTGAGCATGAACTCCTGGTCGGCGGCCGTCTGGCCAACGCGGATGCTGAGCGACTTGTCGAACAGCGCCTGCTCGTACCACAACTCGAATAGCAGCGTGCCGCGCAGCGCCTCGATCCCGCTGACCGTCTGGCCGTTGTTGTCCAGGTTGTTGAGGCTGAGCCCGCGGCCGTGGATTTGGAACGCGGACGCGTTGAACGTGCCGCCGGGCCAAAGGCCGGCTTGCTCGGTGTCCACCCCCAGGCTCATGGTGAGCAGGCCCTCGAACACCGCGCCCCGGCGGACGCCGCCTGTGACGTTGCCCAGGACCTCTGCCTGTTCCAGCAGGCCAAACGTGACGCCGCGCGCGGCCAGTGCGGACCGCAACCGGCCGGGGTTGCCCAGCAGGTTGCCGCGCTGCCACAGCGGGCCGCCATAGGGTTCAGTCTGGTCGGATTGGCCGCCGGGCACGGCCTGGCGTACCTCGGGCGCGGCAGGCAGGTCCAGCGTGTCGGGATCATCAGTGGTCGGCACGCCCAGGCCTGGCGTCACGCGAGGCTGTGCCGAGGCCGGTTGTGCGAGTTGAACAGAGGCCGCAACGACTAGAGCGGCGCCAAACCTAGTAAGACCGTAAAGTCTCGACATGCCAGCCTCATTAGGTGGACGCATACCGTCCTCGTTGGTTGTCGGTCAGCCGCACTGCGAGGACGGCAAACTGCTGCATCCGGCATGGCCCAGATTACCAGGGCCAGCAAGGGAGGCAGTAGCTGATTTTGATAATTAGTCGCATCTGAGCAAATTTTTCAACTGCTGATCGTTATACTATCGGTATAAAACTACTGACAGGCGTTAATTTTTCGTTTATAACTCCGCTCCTGTGCAGTCCAGGACTCTCCCGACCATGTTCCGTTCACTTTGCGTCGCGACTCTGCTTGGCGTGCTGGGCCTGGCCAGCCCTGCGTCTGCGAGCTTGATCGGCGTATTGCTCAACGCCAGCTATCGCGTGCCGACATCGGCGGTCGCCTACCAGCAAGCGAGTTTCACGCCCACGGACTTCACGGTCGAATCAGGGATTGAGACGGTCGGACTGGTGGAGAACGTCACCAGCATCCCGGTTGACATCAACGCCTTCAGCCTGCGGGTGTCATTCCAGACCAGCCTGTCAGACCCGAGATGGAACAGCGCCGAGTTCAACGGCCTGGTCCTGACCAGCGCCTCCGCGTTGGGAGTGTCCGGCGGCTCGGTCGCGTCCACCACCACCATGACCGGGTTCGACGCCTCGCGCGTCCAGGTTGCCGGCAACCAGGTCCTGCTGAACTGGCAAGGCCTGCAATACGCCGACGGCACGATCATCGACGTGGTGTTCTCAGCCATTGCCGTGCCTGAGCCGGCCTCGGTCGCGCTGCTCGGCCTGGCGTTCGCCGGGATTGCTCTGTTCCGCCGGCACGCGCGGGGCTGAACCGCTCCGACCTCAAACCAGTACGGCCTCGAACACACTTGGCACTCTAGGTAATAGAGTGCTAACACATGCCGTACGAGCATCGTCTCGACGTCGCCGAACCCATCGGCGGCATTGCACCTGCCCGGTTTATGAGGTTACCGACATGAAATTCCGTCCTCTGCACGACCGCGTCGTGGTTCGCCGCATCACGCCGCTGGAGAAATCGGCCGGCGGCATCATCATCCCCGACACCGTCAAAGAGAAGCCGATGGAGGGCGAGGTCATCGCCGCCGGGCCTGGCGCCCGCAACGAGCAGGGCGCTGTCGTTCCGTTGGACGTAAAGGCTGGCGACCGCGTGCTGTTCGGCAAGTGGTCCGGCACCGAGGTGAAGCTCGATGGCGAGGAGCTCCTGATTATGAAGGAGAGCGACCTGCTGGGCGTCATCGAAGGCGCGCCGGCCCTCGCCAAAGCCGCCTAACGAAGTAGAAGGAGCAAGCACATGGCAGCCAAAGACGTACGCTTCGGCGACGACGCACGGAGCCGCATGTTGCGCGGCGTGGATATCCTCGCTGACGCCGTGAAAGTCACGCTCGGCCCCAAGGGCCGCAACGTGGTGATCGACAAAAGCTACGGGGCACCGCGCATCACCAAGGACGGCGTGACCGTCGCCAAGGAGATTGAGCTGGCGGAGAAGTTCGAGAACATGGGTGCGCAGATGGTGCGCGAAGTGGCCTCGAAGACCAATGACATCGCTGGCGACGGCACCACGTCGGCCATCGTGCTGGCGCAGGCGATCGTGCGCGAAGGCGGCAAGGCCGTCGCCGCCGGCATGGCGCCGATGGACCTGAAGCGCGGCGTGGACAAGGCGGTGGCCGCCCTGGTGGAGGAGCTGGCCAAGCGCACCAAGAAGATCACCACCGAGGCCGAGACGGCGCAGGTCGGCACGATCTCCGCCAACGGCGAGGCCGAGATCGGCCGCATGATCGCCGAGGCCATGCAGAAGGTCGGCAACGAGGGCGTCATCACCGTCGAGGAGGCCAAGGGCATCGAAACCGAGCTTGAGGTGGTCGAGGGCATGCAGTTCGACCGCGGCTACCTCAGCCCATACTTCATCACCAACGCCGAGAAGATGACGGTTGACCTCGATAACCCGTACGTCCTGATCCACGAAAAGAAGCTGTCCGGCTTGCAGGCGCTGCTGCCGTTGCTTGAGGCCGTAGTGCAGTCCAGCCGTCCGTTGCTGATCATCGCCGAGGACATCGAGGGCGAGGCTCTGGCGACGCTTGTGGTGAACAAGCTGCGCGGCGGGCTGAAGGTCGCGGCCGTGAAGGCGCCGGGCTTTGGCGACCGTCGCAAGGCCATGCTGGAGGACATCGCGATCCTGACCGGCGGCCAGGTGATCTCCGAAGACCTCGGCATCAAGCTTGAGAGCGTCACGCTAGCCATGCTCGGCCGCGCCAAGCGCGTGCTGATCGAGAAGGAGAACACGACGGTCGTCGAGGGTTCCGGTTCGAGCGAGGACATCAAGGGCCGCTGCAACCAGATCCGCGCGCAGGTCGAGGAAACCACCAGCGATTACGACCGCGAGAAGCTGCAGGAGCGGCTGGCGAAGCTCGCGGGCGGCGTTGCGGTGATCCGGGTCGGCGGCAGCACCGAGGTCGAGGTGAAGGAGCGCAAGGACCGCGTGGACGACGCCCTGCACGCGACCCGTGCGGCCGTCGAGGAGGGCATCGTGCCCGGCGGCGGCGTGGCGCTCGCGCGCGCTTCGTTGATCCTGGCGCATGTGCAGGCCGACAACGAGGACCAGCGTTTCGGCATCGAGATCGTGCGCAAGGCGGTGCAGACGCCGCTCCGCCAGATCGCCGAGAACGCCGGCGAGGATGGCGCGGTGATCGGCGGCAAGGTGCTGGAGAACGCCGAGTACGGCTTCGGCTTCGACGCGCAATCGGGCGGCTACAAGGACCTGGTCGCGGCCGGCATCATCGACCCCACCAAGGTCGTGCGGGTCGCGTTGCAGAACGCAGCGTCGGTGGCGGGCCTGCTGATCACCACGGAGGCCATGGTCGCCGAGCGCCCGGAGAAGCGTGCCCAGTCCCTGCCGCAGGGCGGCGGAATGGGTGGCATGGGCGACATGGACTACTAACACCGCGTTGCAGGGGCGCCGCCGTCGGGCAACGGACGGCGGCGCCTAAAGCACCCAGGCGCGTCGGCTTAGGCCGAAATCCTTCGCACTCGCGTCCGCTGCGCCGTACGCATGGCCCGGCCGGTCCGTTGCTGCAAAGCCACCGCGCAGGCCACGTCCAACGCGGTGATGGCCAGCACGGCCACCGCGGCGCCGACCGCCATGGACCGGTGCCGGTTGCTGCGGCCCAGCGCCGTGCCCAGCACCGCCACGTCCAGCACGTCGCCAGCCACCCGCGCCCATACCGGAGCCGGGTTGTCCGGGTAGGTCAGCGCCGCCAGGCCCGCGCCAAGCTCGCGCGCCCCGAATAGGCGAATCAGGGCTGGCGACACATCGAGGCCGAGGTTGCGGGTCACCCGGTGCGGCACAACCAGCTCGACCAGGCCAATCCCGATGCTGAACAGCCCGAGGGCCTTGGCCAGTTGAATGTCATTCATGCTCGGCTCCTTTTGGTCTGGCCAGGATAGGTCACGGCTTCAGCACGACCTTGATGCAACCATCCTGCTTGTCGCGGAACGTCTTATAGAGGTCGGGGCCGTCGGCCAGCGTGCCCTGGTGCGTGATAACGAAAGATGGGTCGATCTCGCCCTTGACGATCCGCTCCAGCAGCATCGGCAGGTAACGCTGCGCCGGCGTCTGGGCCATCTTGAAGGTGAGCCCGCGGTTGATGGCGCTGCCCATGGGCACCTTGTCCACGAAGCCGCCGTACACGCCGATGATGGACACGATGCCGAAGTTGCGGGTGTTGTTGATGGCCTGGCGCAGCACGTGCGGGCGGTCGGTGCCGAGGAAGGCCGCGACTTTGAGCCGGTCCAGCATGGAGTCGAAGCTCGCCTGGGTGTGCGGTTCGGTGCCGACCGCGTCGATGCAGGCGTCAGCGCCGCGGCCGTGCGTCAGCTCCTGGATGCGGTCGTACACGTCCTCAGCCATGAAGTCGATCGTGATGGCCCCGGCTGCCCGCGCCATCGCCAGGCGTTCCGGCACGGTGTCGATGGCGATGACTCGCTCCGCCCCGAGCAAAAAGGCGCTGCGGATGGAGAACTGCGCCACCGGGCCGCAGCCGAACACGGCGATGGTCTCGCCGCCTTTGATGTCGCAGAACTCGGCGCCCATGTAGCCGGTCGGGAAGATGTCGGACAGGAATAGCACCTGTTCGTCCGTAAGCCCATCCGGCACCTTGATAGGGCCGACGTCGGCGTAGGGCACGCGCAAGTACTCGGCCTGCCCGCCGGGAATGCCGCCCAGCAAATGCGAGTAGCCGAACAGCGCCGCCGGCGAGTGACCCCACAGCTCCGCCGCCATGGCGGCATTGGGATTGGACCGCTCGCAGCCGGAGAACCAGCCGCGCTTGCAAAAGAAGCACTCGCCGCACGAGATGGTGAACGGCACCACGACCCGGTCGCCTACCTTGAGGGCCTTGTTGTCCCGCCCGACCTCGACGACTTCGCCCATGGCCTCGTGGCCGACGATGTCGCCGCCCTTCATGGTGGGAATGACGCCGTCCAGCAGGTGCAGGTCGGAGCCGCAGATGGCGCAGGCTGTCACCTTGATGATGGCGTCGCGGCCGTCGAGGATTATGGGGTCGGGCACGGTGTCGCAGCGGATGTCGCCCTTGCCGTGCCAGCAGAGCGCCTTCATGGAACGAGTATGGCTTTAAGGTTGGGCATAAGGATCTCCTGTAAGCGGGTTTGGATGTCTCAGTTGCTACAGCCCGGCTTGTGGCCTGTACGCTCTGTGAATCGGGAAGCTCTAAAGGCTCCATCAGGCCATACGCATGTAAAGATATCCGGACGCCCCACTCACCGCTTTGTGTCAGCCCGGCGCTCCACGTCTGGCAGGAACACCCCCAACAGGCCAATGGCTGGCAAGTAGGCGCACAGGTGATAAACAGTCCGGATGCTCGTGAGGTCGATCAGTTCGCCCAGCACGGCCGCGCCCAGTCCGCCCAGGCCGAACGCCAGGCCGAAGAACAGCCCATTGACCAAGCCGACCCGGCCGGGAATTAGCTCCTGCGCGAACACGATGATGGAGGACGACGCCGACGCCAGCACCAGGCCGATGGCGACCGTCAGCACCGCGGTCCAGAACAGGTTGGCGTAGGGCAGGGCGAGCGTGAACGGCAGCACACCCAGGATCGACGCCCAGATTACCCGCTTGCGGCCCACCCGGTCGCCAATGGGGCCGCCCGCCAGCACGCCGACGGCGAACGCGCCCAGGAATAGGAACAGCAATAGCTGCGCCGCCTGGACGGATACGCCGAACGTCTCGATCAGGTAGAAGGTGTAATAGGTGTTCAGGCTCGCGACATAGAAGAACTTGGAGAACAGCAGCGCGACCAGCACGGCAACCGACAAGACGATGCGGCGTCGCGACACCGGGGACTGGCGGTCCTGCGCCACCTTCTTTACCCGGCTGCGCACCGCATACCAGCGGCTCACGCCCCACAGCACCGCCATCGCCAGCAGCGCTGCCGCCGAGAACCACGCGACGCTCGGCTGGCCGAACGGCACGATGATGAACGCCGCCAGCAACGGCCCCAGCGCCGCGCCCACGTTGCCGCCGACCTGGAACACCGACTGTGCCAGCCCGTAGCGCCCGCCCGAGGCCAGGCGCGCCACGCGGGCGGACTCTGGATGGAACACCGACGACCCCAGCCCGACCAGGCACGCGGCCACGAGCAAGGCGCCGAAGCTGCCCGCCGCCGACAGCAGCAGCAATCCCACCAAGCTGCACGCCATCCCGGCCGGCAGGGAGAACGGCACCGGCCAGCGATCCGTGTACAGCCCCACCATCGGTTGCAGCAACGATGCCGTGAGCTGGAACGCCAAGGTGATGTAGCCGATCTGCGCAAAGCTCAGGCTGTAGCTGTCCTTGAGGATCGGGTAGATCGCCGGCAACAACGACTGGATCATGTCGTTCAGCAGGTGGCAGAAGCTGACGGCCACGAGGACGGGCAACACGGTCCGCTCAATGGCTGGCGCGGGGATGGGCGCCGTGGCGGCTTGGCTCATCGTGCGGTCCTTACGCTCGTTGCTTGCTGATGCATGGTGGGCGCGTTAGGGCTGCACGGCCAGGTCCGCGCACAACATCCTGAGAGCTTGAATGGAGAGAGAGCAGCGATGGGCCGCATGGTCGAGGGACGTTGGGTTGCCGAAGCCGATCTGCCAAGCCGCGATGGAGCCTTTGCCCGGCAGGAAACGACGTTCCGCAACAGGATCGAGGCCGGTGGGCGCTTCCCGCCGGAGCCGGGGCGCTACCACCTTTATGTCTCGCTCGCCTGCCCGTGGGCGCACCGCGCGCTCATCTTCCGCCGGCTTAAGGGCCTTGAGGACGTGATCGGCCTATCCGTCGTGCACTGGCTCATGGGCGAGGACGGATGGACGTTCGAGCCTGGCGAGGGCGTGACGCCGGACACAGTGAACGGGGCGCGGACGCTGCACGAGGTGTACCGACGCGCCGATCCGGGCTTCACCGGCCGGGTCACGGTGCCGGTGCTGTGGGACCGGGCCGCCGGCGCCATCGTGAGCAACGAGTCGTCCGAGATCATCCGCGACTTCAACTCGGCCTTCGACGGCGTGGGCGCGACGCCCGGCGACTACTATCCGGCGGCGCTGCGAGACGAGATCGACGCCGTGAACGCGCGGGTTTACGGCACGCTGAACAACGGGGTGTACAAGGCCGGCTTCGCCCGCACCCAGGCCGCCTACGACGCCGCGGTCGGCCCGCTGGACTGGCTGGAGGCGCGGTTGTCGCAGCGGCGCTTCCTGTGCGGGGACGCCATGACCGAGGCCGACATCCGGCTGTTCACTACGCTGGTCCGCTTCGACTCGGTTTACCACGGCCACTTCAAGTGCAACCTGCGCCGGCTGGTTGACTACCCGCAGCTTTGGGACCTCACCCGGTCGCTGCATCAGGTGCCGGCCATCGGCGGGACCGTGGATTTCGGCCATATCAAGCGGCACTACCACATGAGCCATCCGGGGGTGAACCCAAGCCGCATCGTGCCGGCGGGGCCGTTGCTGGACTGGTTGCTGCCGGGCACGCGACGGCCGGACTGACATGCAGAACTTCTACCCCCGCCGCCTCGTGCTGGCCTCGCTCGCGGCGCCGGCGTTGCAAGGCTGTGCCGCGCCGCTGCCAGCGTTGTCGAACCCAGGGACGGCGCCCGGCGCACGGGCGCTGCTCGACGAGAGCGCCGCGGCGCACGGGCTCGCCGCCCTATCCAAGGTGGGCGACGTTTGCGTCAGCTACGCCGGCGAATGGCGTGCGCTGGTGGGCCGGCTGCAACCCGTCCTGGTGGACCGCGGGTTCCGTGGCCGCTCGGAGGAGCGCCTGTTGCTGCGCGAGCGCCTGGTCGTGCAAGCCCACGCCGGCCCGGATGGGCGGAAGCAGGTGGTTCGCCGCACAGTGCCCGGCGCGCAGGGTGACGTGCGCGTCTGGTTCAACGGCGAGGAAACGCAGGACAGCGAGCGCCGCGCCGCCGCCGCCTTGGTCGCCGACGGCTACAGCCTGTTCCTGCTCGGGCCGATGCTGCTGGCGCAACACGCGGCGGAGCGGCCCGTGGCTATGGAGCTGGCCGGCGTCGAGTGGATCGTGCTGGACGGGCAGGAGCACCACTGCGACGTGCTGCGCATACGCATGACGCCCGGCCTGGGCTTCTCCGGCGCCGAGGACCTCGCGCTGCATATCGACCGCAAGGAGCGGCTGATGCGCCGGGTGCGCTTCACGCTCGACGGCTTGGAGTCGACCCGTGGCGCGGTCGCCGAGGTGGACGCCTCTGGCCATGTCACACGGCATGGGATGCGCTGGCCGGCGCGGTTCCATGAGCGGCTGCTGCGCCCGTTGCCGTTGCCGGTGCACGACTGGCGCTTGACCGGGCTTGACGTGGACCGCGGCCTGGGCGCTGGCGAGGTCAGTGGGCCGGTGTTCGCTGGCAGGGCGGCCACGCCAGCGGCGGCGTTGCCGTAGTGGCCGGCTGTTTCATGGCGGCCGGCCGCATGGTAGAGCAGGCCATGCTGGAACGACGATCAGGAACCTTAATGAGCAGCGCTGCGCCTTTCGGCATCACGGTTTGCGGCATCGAGGAGTTGGCCGGGCACTGCAGCACCAACGCCAGCCACGTCCTGTCCATCCTTGACCCCGACCATCCCGTGCCCGAGGCGTTTGGCGCGTTCGGCGAGCATGAGAAGCTGGAATTGCGTTTCCATGACATCATCGAGGAGTTGCCCGAACGCATCGCGCCGGACTCTGGGCATATCGAACGCATCCTGGCGCTCGGACGCAGCCTGCTCGTGGAGCCCAGTCCGACGGCGCACCTGCTGGTCCACTGCCACGCTGGCGTCTCCCGCTCCACCGCGTCAATGGTGCTGATCCTCGCCCACGCGCTGCCGGAGCAGCCGGCCGACGCGGTGCTGGCGATGGTGCACGGCATACGCGAGAAGGCCTGGCCGAACCTGCGCATGATCGAGATCGGCGATGCCATGCTGGGGCGCAATGGCACGCTGGTGGATGCGACGCACGCCCTGCACCGCCTACAGATTGAAGTCCGCCCGCATATCGCCGAGTTCATGGAGCGGGAGGGCCGCGGGCGCGAGGTCGCCATTGCCCGGGGCCACGCGGCGCTGCTGTTGGCCGGCCAGGTTTAGCCCAGGCCCGCACGGGCTTTAACTTCGGGCTGAACCGTCCCATTAAAGCGATCCGCAAACACGAGTAAGGCATTCATGTCCGATATCACCCTTTGGGGCTTCGATGCCTCCACCTACGTGCGCACCGTTAAGATGCTGCTGGCCGAGAAGGGCGTCACCGGGTTCAAGCAGGTGCCGCTCAACGTTTTGGAGGGCGAGCCGAAAAGCCCTGAGCACTTGCAGCGCCATCCGTTCGGCAAGGTCCCGGTGCTTGACCATGACGGGATGCGCATCCTCGAGACCGCCGCGATCACCCGCTACCTCAACGACGTCCTGCCCGGCCCGTCATTGGTTCCACCGACCCCCAAGGACCGCGCCCGGATGGACATGGCCATCGGCGTGCTTGATTCCTACGGCTATGGCGCGTTGATCGGCGGCGTCGCGGCCTATCACCTGTTCCCCGATTTCGTCGGCGGCAAGAACGACGCGATGCGGTCGGGCGGCCTGGAGAACGGGCGCAAGGTGATCGAGTTTTTGATGCAAACCAGGGGCGCATCGCCGTTCATCGCGGGCGAGCTGAGCCTAGCCGATCTTTACCTCGCCCCGATCGCCTTTTACGTCGCGCTGACGCCGGACAAGGACGCGGTGTTTGACGTTCCGGGCTTTGCGGAGTGGTGGGAGAGAACCCAGGCTTTGCCGAGCTTCACGGGGACGCAACCGGACCTCGGCTGAGGGCGGCGGCTCTTGAGGCGGAACTTTGGCGCAGGTTCCGCCTCTGAACCGATTCGTCCGTTTGGCTACTCGGCCTTGGCGGCGAGCTGATCCAAGGCCAGCCCATTAAGAACGTAACTCATTTTCTCTGATCCAACTGCGCCGAAGCCCTCATAAAGCGCGCGGGCCGCAGTGTTTCCTTGCCCGGTTGACCACTCAATGCTCGTGACGCCCCGGGCCTTGGCGATGTGCGCAATGGCGGCCATCAACCGCTGTCCCACCCCAAGCCGGCGGGCCTGCACGCTGACGTAGAGTTGCTGCACGTAGATAAAGGGGATCAGGCCAGCGACGGGGTAGAGGGGTGCGAAGGTTGCGAACCCAAGCAGGCCGTCGCCCTCATGGGCCACGATGATGTCCACTACCCTGGCTTGCCGGGCAACATCGTCCGCAACCACCAGCTTCGGATCGATGGCCGCGCCATAGAAGCCTGCCATCTCGATCAGCAAACCGGATAAGGGCTGAGCATCCTTGTCCTCAAACGGGCGCACCGAAATCATAGGCCATTCTCCTGCAACAGGCACGGCGGTCGGCACCCCGGACGAAGGACCGCTGGAACGAGCCGAGAGGCGTGTCAGCCAGGCTACGCCAAGAAATCTCGCAGCAGCCCGTTCACCACGTCCGGCGCGTCCTGTTGCACCCAGTGCGACACGCCGGGCAGCCGCTTCAGCGTCAGGTCGCAGACGTAGCGCTCCGTGCCCTCAAGGCAGATCAGGTCCAGCGCCACATCCTGCTCGCCCCATACCACGAGCGTGGGCGCCTCGATCACGCGCTTGAGGTCCGGCATCCGCGGGCTGCGCCGCCCCATGGCGCGGTACCAGTTCAGCATGGCCGTCGCTGCGCCGGGTTCGGTAATCTGCTGGGTATAGACCGCCAGCACATCCGGCGGCAGCGCCAGGGCGTTGAACATCCGGCGCACCGCCGCGCCTCCGCCCGCCGTCAGCATCCGCTCCGGCAGCACCGGCACTTGGAAGAACGCGATGTACCAGGACTTGCGCCGCTGCCGCCAGTGCCGCATTGCCGCGCGGAAGCACAGCGGATGGGGCACGTTCATGATGACCAGCCGTTCCAGCGGACGGAGCTGCCCGGCGGCGAAGCACCAGGCGACCATCGCTCCCCAGTCATGCCCGATCAGCGTGACGCTGCGTGCGCCGGACGCATCGATCAGCGCCGCCACGTCGTCCAGCAGGTTCGGCAGCGCGTAGTCCTCGACGGCGGCGGGCCGGGTGGTGCGCCCATAGCCGCGCTGGTTCACCGCCCAGACGCGGTAGCCCATGCCCGCCAGCACCGGCATCTGGTGCCGCCATGACACGGCGTGTTCCGGGAAGCCGTGCAGGCAGAGCGCCAGGCGGTCGCCGCTGCCCTCCTCCAGCACCTCGAACCGCAACCCGTTGGCCTCGACGAACTTGGTCTGCATGGCAGGCGCCTCCTTGGCATGGCGACTTCAAGCCGGCCGGCCGCATCCCATTTTGGACCGCATGGGATGGCGGCGCCAGGGCGGACGGCAGGAAGGCGGGCGGCAGGATGGCGGTTGGCAGGCTGGGGCACGTGAGGCCGGACGCGAAAGCCCGCTGTGCTGCGCCCTGTGCGGCCGGGCCATCCCGCAGCAGGCCCGGTCCTCGTTGCACCACCTGACGCCGAAGCTGAAGGGCGGCACGCACGGCGGCACCGTCCGGCTGCACCAGATTTGCCACTCCGCCATCCATGCCCGTTACACCGAGGCGGAGATCGCCCGGCGCCTGGCCGCTCCGGCCGCGTTGCGCGAGGACCCGGAGCTTGCCCGCTTCGTGGCCTGGGTGCGGACCAAGCCGGACGACTTCCACGCGCCGACCCGGCGGGCATGTAGACGGACGGCGAAGTGGAAGTGACGGCGCGTCGCTACCGCACTGCGCCGCGCCGCCAAAGCCGCCACAGCAGCGCCGGCGCGGCAAGGACCGGGTGGCGGCGCTGCCACGCGGACAGCGCCAGGGTTTCGCCGGAATGCCGCTCGATCTTCCAGGCCAGGTAGTCCGCGCCACCCTCGAAGGTGAAGGCCGCCTTCACCAGCCGCGCGACGTTCAGCGCCTTGCCGAAAATCCGGCGCGTTGCCCAGCCGGCTCGCCAGCGACGGGCGCCGGGCCGGGTTGGAGCGTTGGCGAGGCCTTGCGCGGCCAGCGCCAGCGGCAGGCCGCGGTCGAACCACGCGGAGGCGGCGTGGTAGATGACGGCGCTGCGGCCGCCTGGCTCGGCGCGCAGCTCGGCGCCGTAGGTGCGGGCGAACAACCCCTGCCAGAGCTTGGCTGGCGTGGCCTGGCCCGGTTCCAGCCGCACCGCCCACAACGCCGCGGTGGCAAAGGCCCGCGCCGCCGCCCGCCCGGCCCAGGCGGCTGCAGCGTCGTCACGCGCATAGAGCAGCGTCGCCGGCTGGCAGAAGCGCGCCCAGATGGTGGTGTCCAGCGCGTCGGCGCGCAGACGCCGGCTGAATTGCCATTGGGACAGGACCGCCACCTTGGCCCGCACGTCGCCTACCAACGACGCCGCACAGCGCAGCAGCACGGTGGGCGGGAGCAGCGCGTTCAGCACCGCCGGCGTCATGCCGCCATGGAACGCGCGGTGGCCGTCATGCACCACATACAGGTCCAACAGGCTGGACGCATCGCCGGTCCGGCGGCAGGAGCCGTAGAACAACACGACCAGGACCGATGCGCCGTGCTGGGCGACGATGCCCTGCGCCAGCGCCAGCGCGCCCAGCATGGCGGGCGATGGCGAGGATGGCAGCGCCAGCTCGGCCGCAGCCAGGGCTGCCAATGCGTCAAACGCCCTGTTACGGCCGCCGTGCTGGTCCGCCCTCATGGTGCGGCGAAGCGGATCGGGGCGGACGCGGTCAGCACGACGCCTGCCGGGCCGGGATCGAACAGCTCGCCGTCAAGCACGAACGGCTGGTCCAGCCCAATTTGCAGGCGTTCGGACCGGCCGCTGCGCCAGCCCGGCAGGCCCGGCGGACGGCGGCGCAGCAGGGACCATAGGCCGGCGCTGAGCCGGTGCGGCGGAGCGGCCACGTCCAGCCAGCGGATCGCGCCCTCCCCACCACCCCAAAAGGGCCAGAGCCCAAACATCAGCCGGTCGAGCGTGGTGGCCAGCAGCATGAACCGGGGATGCGCCGCTTCGTCCCCCATCACCTGCATCATGACGCCGCGCCGGAGCGCCTGCCCGCGCGCGCCGCGGCCGGACAGCGCCTGTGCGGCCATCAGCGCGGCAGTGACGCCCACGGCGGCGTTGTCCTTGAGGCTGCGGCGGTTCAACGTCCCGCCCGCCAGCCGTATGGCCTCGGTGAAGGCGGCAGCGCCGAACAGCAGGCCGCGCAACGGCTCGGCCGACGGAGCGCCGGGCCGCGACACCTCGATCACCGGACGCGCCTGCCAGCGCAGGCGATGGCCGGCCGCCGCCGCCAGCAGCCGTTGCAGCGCCGCCTCGCCCTTGCCGGACTGGTCGAGCGCATGGGCCATGAGGTTGGTCCGGCCAGCGGCCAACGGCGCAATGGCGGGCGGCGCGCCGGGCCAAGCGGCGGGCAGGGCGCTCAGCACCTCCCGCAACGTGCCGTCGCCGCCGTTCACCACCAGCAGGCCAACGCCCTCGGCCGCGAAGCCTGCCAGCGCCTCGTGCAGGGCCTGCCGACTGCCGGGCGACGCGTGGGGCAGGCTCGCGGCCGTGACGCCGAGATCGGCGCGGCCCTCCAGGTGGGCGCGGCTGCGCGGGTTGCTGATGACGCCAAAGCGCAAGGCCGGGCCTTAGCCGTCCAGCCAGGACCGCAACGCCCCCCGCCGCCGCGCGGCCAGCGCCTGCAACGTGACGACGGCCTGTTCCACGCAGCCCAGGACCGTCCACGCCGCCACGGCCAGCAGGCCGAGGTCTGGACGGCCGAACGCCGTCGCCAGGGTCAGCATGACAAGGTTCGGGTTGCGCCGGGCGATGACCAGCCGGAACGCGCTGTCGAAGCGACGCCAGATGTGCACCTCCATGCCGAACAGGGTGATGAACAAGCCCTCCTGCAGCCGTTGCAGCACATAGCCGCCGAACACCAGCCAGCCCAACAGGGCCGGGTGGGGCAACGGCAGCCCGGCGGCGTCGCAGCCAACGATCCAGGCCAGCCACCAGAACGGCGGGTGGACCAGGTCGATCAGGTGGTCGAACACGTTGCCGAACTTGGTGGAGGTCAGCGTCACGCGCGCCAGCTTGCCGTCCACCGTGTCCAGGAAAGTCATGGCCCAGGCGGCGGCCAACCCCGGCCAAAACGCGCCCGCGGCGAACCACCACAGCGCCAGGAACACCAGCGCCAGGCTGGCGGCCGTGACTTGGTTGGGCGTAATGCCCAGCGCCGCGCAGCCGCGCACCACATGGAAGGCGGGATGCGGCCAGACGTACTTGGTGACGAAGTCCGTCACGCCCTTGTAGGCGCCGCCGAACATCCGCCACTCCACCGCGCGGCGGCTGTCAGCGGTGAGCTGCAGGACGTAGGCCGTGCCGCGTTTGCGCAACGCCTTGTCATAGCCGCTCGCCATCTCCGCGGGCGTTGCCGCAACCAGGTCGGCGAAGGCCGGGTCCGTGGCCGCGGCACCCGCCGTCAGCGCGGCGGCGGCCTGCGCGCACATGGCCGCGTCCGGCAGGTGCGCCGCCACCGGCATCCGGTCCTCGGGCCGCAGCAGCAGGGTTCCGGGCGCATGGGCGAGCTGCGCGATGAGGCCGGCGTCGTACACGTGGTCCGCGCGCAACAGCAGCATCGGCCCCTTGGGCGTCGCGCCACCAAGCTCCGTCACCCCAGCCCGCGCCAGCGCACGGCGCAGCAGGGTCGAGGAGGGCATGCTCCAGACTGGAACCGGACCCTCGCCCAGCAGCGCCGCCGGCAAGGGGGCTGCGGCGGCTTGCCGGGTGGCTGCTATCGTGCCCGCATGACCTTCGTCCTGGCTCATGTATCTGACCTCCACCTGCCGCCCGAGGCCGCGCCGACGCCCCGGCAACTCCTTGGCAAGCGCTTGCTGTCCTACCTTGCGCGGCGGCACAAGCGTCCGGAGCTGGATGCTGACCTGCCGCCGGCGCTGCTGCTCGACGACCTGGCCGGGTTCGCGCCGGACTCGGTGGCCGTCACCGGCGACCTGACATGCCTTGCCATGCCCGCCGAGTTCGCCGCCGCCGCCGCTTTCCTGCGCCGGATCGGGCCACCGGAGCGCGTTGCCGTGGTGCCCGGCAACCACGACGCGCTGGTGCCGGTGCCATGGGCCGAAGGGGTGGGACAGTGGGCCGAGTGGATGCACGGCGACTCCCCCGACCCAGCGTTTCCCTTCGTGAGACGGCATGGGCATGTGGCGCTGATCGGCCTGTCCACCGCCGTCCCGACGCCGCCGGGGTCGGCGGCCGGCCGGCTCGGCGGCGGCCAGATCGAGCGGCTGGCGAGCCTGCTTGCGCTGTTGCGGAACGAGGGCCGGTGCCGCGTGGTGCTGATCCACCACCCTCCCAGCGGCGAGGGGCGTCGCAGGGCGATGCGGGACCGCGCGGCGCTATTGGCGGTGCTGGCCCGCGAAGGCACGGAAATGTTGCTGCACGGCCACAGCCATCGCCCGGCGCTGACGGGACTGCCAGGCCCGGACGGACGGCTGCTGCCCGTCATCGGCGTGCCGCCGGCGCTGGCGGGCACCGGACGACGCCATAGGGCGCGCTGGCACCTGTACCGCATCGCGCGCACTACGGAGGGTTGGTCGCTCAATACGCTGGTGCGGGGTTACGATCCGGCTGCTGGCAGCTTTCGCACCCTCGGCGCATGGCATCTGGACATCGGCCGCGCCGGGCCGGACGGCGGTGCAGCGCGATCGTAGTTCCCAACGTCCCCGGCATGTGTTGAAACCCAGCATGGCGCACGCGACACTCAGCAAGTTCGGTTATCCCGCCACCCTCGTGGCGGAGACGGCGCACTGGGCGGTGCTGGTCCGTCCCGAGCAGCCGACGCTCGGCAGCCTGGTGCTGATTTGCCGGGAAGCGGTGACGTCGTTCGGCGAGGCAAGCCCGCAGGCGTTCGCGGACCTCGGCCCCGTGATCGCCCAGATCGAAGCCATGCTGCGGGGCTTCGTTCAGGCGGCCAAGGTGAATTACCTCATGCTCATGATGGTGGACCCGGATGTTCACTTTCACGTGATCCCGCGCTACGAGGGCGAGCGCGAGCATACTGGCATGACCGTTCCGGACGCCGGGTGGCCCGGGCCGCCGGCGCTCGGCAAGGCTGTCACGCCGGACCAGGCGCAGTTGCAGGCGCTCGTTGCCACGCTCCGGACGCGCTGGGCCGACCCTGGGGCATGATGGATGACCTTGCGCCGGCTCTCGTCGCCCGCCGTCCCGGGGCGCGTCCGAGGGAGAGCGGCAGCCGGCTGATCGGCCGCTACATGCTGGGGTTGCTGAGCAGGCCGCTGGTTGCGACCCTGGGCGTGGTGCTGCCGGCGTTGCTGCTGGAGCGCCTGTTGCGGCTGTTCGAGCTGGTGGCCAGCGGTGGCGGAGTCGCACCGATCGTCCGGCTAGTGCTGTATCTCACGCCCCACTACGTCGGGCTGGCGCTGCCGACCGCGTTCTTTGTCAGCGTGTTCGTGGTGGTCGCCCGGCTCAGCGAGCACCATGAGCTTGATGCCTTGCAAAGCAGCGGCGTCTCGCTGGCGCAACTGAGCCGCCCGTTCCTGCTGGTGGCCGTCGGCCTGGTTGTCCTGGGGGTCGTCCTGTATGGCTACTTGCAGCCGCTCGGCCGCTACCACTACCGCGCCGCCCTGCACGCCGTCACCCACGCCGGCTGGAACGCGGCCGTGGCGCCGGGCGAGTTCATCCGCATCGGCCGCCGGCTCAGCGTGACCGCGGACCGGGTGGACGAGTGGACCGGCCAACTGGGCGGCGTCTTTATCCTGCAACGCCATCCCGACGGCACCGAGGTCATCACCACGGCCCGTTCCGGCTGGTTGACGCCTCAGGCAACGGAGGGCGTGCTGGCGCTGGAGCTTGACCGCGGCCTGCAGATTTCCGTGTCGCCGGATGGCGCGGTCCGCACCGTGGACTTCGGCAGCTCCACCGTGTCGCGCCCGTTCTCCCTCACGCCCGCCGCCTTCCGTGACCGCGGGGAGGACGAGCGCGAGCTGACGTTGGGCGAGCTGTGGTCGGGCGCCTTGGCAGGACAGGCCGGCATGGAGCCGCGGCGCACACGGAGCGAACTGCACGGGCGGCTGGTCCGCTCGCTCTCCCCGGTGCTGCTGCCATTGATCGCAATCCCCATGGGGTTGGGCGCCAAGCGGGCGCGGCGGTGGCACGGCGTCGTGCTGTCGGCGCTGATTATGCTGCTGTACCACCACGCCGTGCAGCTTGCGGAGTCGCTTGGCGACATCGGCGTCGTGGACCCGCGGCCGGCGTTGTGGGGCGTTTTCCTGCTGTTCGCCGTGTTCTGCGCGTCGGCCTTCCGACATGCCCAGCGCAATCCCTACGAGGGACCGTTCGACGCGCCGCTCGCATGGCTGGCGCGGGTGGGCGAGGCGGTCGCGGCGTGGCTGCCCCGCCGCGGTAAGCAGCCCGCGTGATCCGCCGGCGCTACCTTTCGCGGATGTTCCTTGGACGTTTGCTGCTGGCGCTGTTCTGCCTCGCCGGCCTGCTGCAGCTTCTGGATCTGCTGGACCACGCCAGCGAGGTGCTGACCCGCGGCGGCGCGGCGGATCTCGCCCGCTACGCGGCGTGGCGGCTGCCGAGCGTGCTGGGCCAGATGATGCCGCTCGCGGTGCTGGTCGCCGGAATGCTGACCTTGCGGCGGCTGGCCACGACCTCGGAAATGACCGCGCTGCGGGCGGCGGGCGTGCCTGTAAGGCGGGTGCTGGGCGCGATGCTGCCGGTTTGCCTGCTGGCGGCGCTGGTGCAGGCGGGCCTGCTGGGCGTCGTGGCGCCCCGTACGGAGCGGGAGCTGGCGGAGTGGTGGGTGCGGACGGAGGGCCGCGCGAAGGTGGCCCAACCAGCGCCACCCCGTGTTTGGCTGCGCGCGGGAGGGCAAATCGTGGGCATCGACCGGGTCTCGGCTGACGGGGCGCTGCTGGAGGGCATCCTGCTGGTGCCGCGCGGGGAGGACGGGACCGCCCTAGCGCGCATCGAGGCCCGGAGCGCGGCCTATGACGCGGGCTGGACGCTGCGGGACGTGCGGGTCGCCGAACCCGGCCAACCCAGGCTGGCGCTGCTGCCGGAACGGGCCTGGCCGGAGGGACCGACGCCTGCCGAGCTGGTCGAGCTGGCGCGCCCGACCAGGGCGCAAAACCCCTGGAGCCTGGTCCGCTCGTTGCGCAACGAACAGGCGGTGGGCCGCGGCCCCGCCTATTACGAGACCCGGCTGCACGAGGCCGCCGCGCAATCCGTGGCGCCCTTCCTCATGCTGCTGCTGGCGGCGCCGGTGGCGTTCGGCATGCCACGGCGGGGCGAGCAGCCGTTGCAGCCGTTGCTTGGCTTGGCCTTGGGCCTCGGCTATCTCCTGTCCGGCGGCCTGCTGGGTGCGCTGGGCGAGGCGGGCATACTGTCCGCGGCGCTGGCGGCCTGGTCGGCGCCAGTGATGTTCGCCGGCATTGGAGGGGCGCTGCTGATCGGGTTCGAGGAGGGATGACCGGGCCGATCACAATCGTCCCCGTCGGCGGCCGGGCGGAAATGGAGCGCTTCGTCCGCCTGCCGGAGCGGCTGATGCGGCAACAGCCCGGCTGGATCGCGCCGCTGCGCATGGAACGGCGCATGGCGTTCTCGGAGCGGCGCAACCCCTACTTCCGCCATGCCGAGGCGGGCTTCTGGCTGGCGCTGCGCAACGGCCGCCCGGTCGGGCGCATCAGCGCACAGCAGGACCGCCTGGCGCCGCGCGAGGCCGACGGAACCCCGGCCGGGCATTTCGGGCTGTTGGCCGCAGAGGACGACCCGGCCGTTTACGCGGCGCTGCTCGGCGCGGCCGAGGCCTGGTGCGCCGCACGCGGCAGCCGGCGCGTGACGGGGCCGTTCAGCCTGTCAATCAACGAGGAAACCGGCCTGCTGGTGTCGGGGTTCGACACGCCGCCCATGCTGATGATGCCGCATGACCCGCCGCACGCCGGGCCGCACCTCGAACGCCTCGGCTACCGGCGGGAGCATGACTTGCTGGCATACCGGGTGGACACGGCGCCGCCGCTGCCGGCCGCCACCAGCCGCCTGGTGGCGCGCGGCCTGCCGCCCGGCACCGTCTTGCGCCCCATGCGGCGCGGCGAGTTGCAGCAGGAAGTCACCCGGCTGGTCGATATCTTCAACGACGCCTGGGCGGGCAACTGGGGCTTCACGCCCATCACCCAGGAAGAAGTGGACGCGATGGCAGCCGCGATGAAGCCCCTGTTGCACGAGCGCCTGGTCTGGTTCGCCGAGGTGGACGGCGTGGCCGTGGCGTTCGCCGTGTGCCTGCCCAACCTGAACGAGGCCATCCGCGACCTGTCCGGCCGCCTGGTCCCGTTCGGTTGGGCGTGGCTGCTGTGGCGGCTCAAGGTCCGTGGCGTCGGCACCGCGCGGGTGCCGTTGATGGGCGTCCGCCGTAGCCACGCCGGCGGCCTGCTCGGCCGGGTGCTGCCCCTGTTCCTCGTGGACGCGCTGCGGCGGGAAGCGCTGGCCCTGGGCATCCACACCATCGAGATGTCCTGGGTGCTGGAAAGCAACCGGCCGATGCGCCGCCTGGCCGAGGCTGTGGGCGGCGAGGCTCACAAGACCTACCGCATTTACGGCCGGGAGCTTGCGGCGTGACCGGCGTGACTGCGGTGGTCCTCGCCGGCAGCCGGGCCGGTGCCGTCGATCCCATGGCAGCGGCCGGCGGCGTCTCGCACAAGGCGCTGCTGCCGGTGGGGGGCGTGCCGATGCTGGCGCGCGTGGTGGACGCCTTGCGGGCCAGCCCCGCCATCGGCCGCATCGTGGTGATGGTCGAAGCGCCGGCGCGCACCTTGGCCGCGTTCAAGGCGTCAGAGGGCCTGCTGCTGCGTGAGGCCGCGCCGTCGCCTAGCCGTAGCGTCGCGGCTGCCTTGGCGGAGTTCGGCGCGCCGCTGCTGGTGACGACCGCCGACCATGCCCTGCTGACCCCGGCGATGGTGGCGCACTTCCTGGTCGCGTTGCCGCCCGGCGTCGATGCGGCGGCAGGGCTGGCGCGGGCGGAGACGGTGCTGGCGGCTTGGCCGGGGACGCGCCGCACCTGGCTGCGCTTCCGCGACGGCCGTTTCAGCGGCTGCAACCTGTTCTGGCTGGGCACGCCGGACGCTGCCGCGGCGGTGGCCTTTTGGCGCCGGGTCGAACAGGACCGGAAGCGGCCGTTGGCCATGGTCGCGCTGCTTGGGCCGGCGACGCTGCTGCGCTTCGCGCTTGGGTTGCTGACCTTGCCGGGCGCGCTCGCGGCCCTCGGACGGCGCACCGGGACCCAGTTGGCGGCGGTCGAGATGCCGTTCGCCGAGGCCGCCATCGACGTGGACCGACCCGCCGACCTGGCGCTGGCCGAGACCGTCCTGGCGAGCCGGGCCTGAGCCGGCCTACTCGGCTGCTTGGCTAGCCGCCTCCGCATCCCGCCAGCCGCGGCCGAGGCGCTCGGCGTGCGCCACGTCGGCCGGAAAGTCGATCTCGCCCCACGCGAAGCCCTCAATGGACACCGCGCGCACCTCGGTTTCCGCGGCGAGGGCGTCGATGACCGACAGGTACCAGCGTTTCAGGCTGTCCGGACGGCGCAGCGCCGCCTCCACGCCGGCGGTGAAGCGCGCCCCGCCGTCACCATGGAACATCAAAAGGCCAATCGACTCGCCATGCACCCGCTCCGCCGGCAGGGTCTTGCCGATCGCGCGCAACCGCGTCCCATCGAGCGAGACCTTCATGTCGTCGGCGTCATAGCGCGGCTTGCGGTCGATCGTGACGGCGATGGGCGCCGCGGGCGCATCCAGCACGGCGCGCAGGAGTTCTGGCTCGAACAACGTGTCGCCATTCAGCAACAGGCAGCCGCCCCCGTTCCTGCTGCCGTCCTCCAGCACGTCCCGCGCCAAGAAGCAGCTACCAATGTTGTCGGACACCGCAAAGAACGGGTTGAACCGCGTGCTGACCGTTTGGGCATCCGGGCCAAGGCCGCGCAGCATGTCGTCGACGGCGCCGGCGCCGAACCCGGTGACCACGGTGACATCGGTGACGCCGTTTTCCGCCAACGCGCGGAGTTGCCACTCCAATACCGTCCTGCCGGCAATCGGCAGCAGGCATTTCGGACGGGTTTCGGTCAATGGCAGGAGCCGCCGGCCCTGGCCGGCACTGAGGATTACGGCACGCAGGTCACTGCTCCTTGTCGGCCGGGCTGGCCAGTTGCCATCGCAACGGGCAAGGGCCGGCTCTGACGCGTCGGGCGCACGCGGACATGCGCATCGGCCATCCAGTAGCATAGCGCCCGCGGCAGTCCAACGCCAGGACTGGGCGACAAGACTGGCCGCCAAGGCCGGGCCGGCATATAGACGCGGGCGCGATTGACGTGTCCCGCGCTTGCTCTTAGGCAAACGATTCAACCGCACGTCCACGAGAGCGCCTTTACGCATGGTGAAAGAAGTTAGGAGGTCACGCGTTCCGGCGATGGTCGGACCGTTAAAACGGAGCGCGAACCCATGCCGGTCCTGATCCCGACCTCGAGCGGCCTTCTGCACCGCACCGGGGACTTCCAGACCTTGCCGGAGGCGCTGGACTACGCGGCGCAGGGCGCGAGCGGGCTGGCTTTCCACGCCATGCGCGGCGGGCACGTTGCGAGCCTGCCCTACCACGAGCTGCGTCTTGATGCGTTGGCCCTGGCGCGGCGGCTGCTCGGGGCCGGGTTGGCGCGCGGCGACCGGGTCGCGATGCTGGCCGAGACCACCCCTGACTTCGTGCGCGCCTTCTTCGCCAGCCAGTACGCCGGCCTGGTGCCGACGCCGCTGCCGTTGCCGCCGGCGTTCGGTGGGCGCGACGACTACGTGGCGCTCATCGAGCGGTTGATGCGCGAATCCCGGGCCGCGGCCCTGTTCGCCCCGGCCGAGGTCCTGGCCTGGCTGTCTCCCGTCGCTGCTCGGCTCGGGCTGAAAGCGTTCGGCACGGTCGGTCAGTTGGACGCGGTCAGCCCCAGCGATGCGCCGCCGGTGCCGAGCGGGCCGGAAGACATCGCCTACCTGCAGTTCTCCTCCGGCAGCACGCGCCACCCCATCGGCGTTGCGGTGCAGCAACGGGCGGTCATGAGCAATACGTCCGGCATAATCCGGCATGGCCTGCAGGTACGGCAGAGTGACCGCGCGATGTCCTGGCTGCCCCTTTACCATGACATGGGCCTTGTGGGTTTCCTGCTGACGCCACTCGCCGCGCAGATCTCGATTGACCTGTTGCCTACGACGGATTTCGCTCGGAGGCCTCTGCTGTGGCTGTCGATCCTCTCCGCCGGCCGAGGCACGCTTTCCTTCAGCCCCAGCTTCGGCTATGAGCTTTGCGTACGCCGCCGCGCCGCCGCCACCGACCTCGACCTTTCGGCGTGGCGCGTGGCCGGCCTCGGTGGGGACATGATCCAGCCGGGCGTTCTGGCCAGCTTTGTCGAGAGCTTCGCCCCGGTTGGTTTCCGCGCCGAGGCGCTGCTGCCAAGCTACGGCATGGCGGAGGCGACGCTCGCGATCAGCTTCGCCGAGCTTGGCAAGGGCGTCACGACTGACGAGATCGACCTGCGCCGTCTGGAATCCGAAGGCCGTGCCCTGCCAGCGACCGCCGACACGGCGCAGCGCCGCCAGTTCGTGCTTTGCGGCGCGCCGCTGCCCGGGCATGAGCTGCACGTCCGCGACGCCGCCGGCGTCGTGCTGCCAGACCGACAAGTCGGCCGTATCATGGTGCGCGGCCCGAGCGTCATGCTGGGATACGACGGACAGCCGGAGAAAACGGCGGAGGTGCTGTCCGCCGATGGTTGGCTGGACACCGGCGACCTGGGCTACCGGCTGGGCCGGGAGGTCGTCATCACCGGCCGGGCCAAGGACCTGATTCTAATTAATGGGCGCAACGTCTGGCCGCAGGACCTGGAGTGGTCCATTGAGGCGGAAATTCCGGGCCTCCGCACCGGTGACGTCGTCGCCTTCTCGGTTGAGGAAGACGGCGGCGAGCGGGTCATCGTGCTCGTTGAAATGCGCGGCAGGACCGACCTCGCCGCCTGCGAGCGAATGAGGGCGGACGTCGCCGGGCTGCTGCGGAGCCAGCATGGATTGGAAAGCCGGGTCGTGCTGGTGCGGCCCGGCAGCCTGCCGCAAACATCGTCCGGCAAGCTCAGCCGCGCGTGGTCACGGCAGAAATACCTGAGCGACGCCTACGAACCCGCGTTCGGCGCCGGCCGGCAGGTGGCATAAGGCCGTAGCGCGTGACCGAGCGGCCGCTCGCCGCCGTCACGGGCGGGACCGGCTTCATCGGCCGGCACGTCGCGGCGGCGCTGGCCAAGGCCGGCTGGCGGGTGCGGCTGCTGGTACGCCACGACCCGGTGCATCCGCTGCTGGCTGCGACGCCGCTGGAGCTTGTCCTCGGCGGCTTGGAGAACCGGGACGCGCTCGTTCGGTTGGTCCGTGGCGCGGATGCGGTCGTGCACCTCGCCGGGCTGACGAAGGCGCGCAGCCGGGATGCGTTCATGCGCGCCAACCGGGACGGCGCCGGTTCGCTGGCCGAGGTTGTAGCGCACGAGGCCCCGGCGGCGCGGCGGCTGCTTATGTCGTCGATGGCGGCCCGGATGCCCGGCTTATCATCCTACGCCGCCAGCAAGCGGGCCGGCGAGGACGCGGTGCGTGCGGCACCCGGCATTCCCTGGACGGTCCTGCGCCCCGGCGTCGTCTATGGTCCGGGTGACCGCGAGGGCATGGTGCTCAGGCGGCTCAGCTCCATGCGGTTCGCGCTGGCGCCGTCCGCGCCCGAGCCGTGCCTTGCCATGATCCACGCCGCGGACTTGGCCCGGGCCGTCGTCGCCCTGTGCAGTGACGCGAAGCTTGATGATGCGAAGCGGGGCGGCACGTTCGAGCTGTCCGACGCGCAGCCTGAGGGCTACAGCCTGGGCGAGCTGCTGGGGTTGACGGCGGGGTTGCTGGGCCGCCCGCCGCCGCGCCTGTTGCGCCTGCCGGATGCGGGCTTCCGGGTGGCAGGCCTCGCCGCGGACGTGGTGGCGGGCCTGACAGGGCGTCGCGGCGTCTTCGGCAGCGGAAAGGTACGCGAGCTCCTGCATCGCGATTGGCGGGCCGACCCTGCCCTGGCGCTCCCGCCGGCCCTGTGGACGCCGCGCATCAGCTTGCCCGATGGCATGGCGGAGACCGTGCGCTGGTGGCTGGATCAAAAGCGCGATACCCGCGGCGTCCAAGCGCGAGCGCCTTGACGACATGCGATCAGGAGACCGGCGGGTCGTTGCTCCGCTGCCCTCGCAACCGCCACACGTAGGCGATAATTTCTGCGACGGCCTTGAAGTGTTCAGCCGGGACTTCGGCGTCCAGGGGCAGGGTGTACAGCGCACGCGCCAGAGGGGGGTTGGCGACGATGGCCACGCCGTGCTGCGATGCCAGAGTCCGGATTCTCAGCGCGACCTCGTCCATTCCCTTCGCCACGACCCGGGGCGCGGCTTGCGAGCCACGGTCATAAACAAGCGCCACGGCATAATGGGTGGGGTTGGTGATTACCACTGTCGCTTGGGGCACCCGAGCCATCATGCGCTGGCGGGACTTGGCCATCCGTATCTGCTTCAGCTTCGCCTTTATCCTCGGATCGCCTTCTGCTTGCTTGTGTTCCTGCTTAATTTCCTCAAGGCTCATGCGGAGCCGGCTGGTGAAGCGGAGCCGTGTCCATGTCACATCCAGCAGAGCCACAACGAGCTGGCAGCCGATGATGAGCATGCTCAGGTGAACGAGGTCGCTCAGCATCCGGGTGAGCAACGTGACCGGATGCCAAGACATCGCCGACATCGCTCGCGGCAGAACGTCTGAGATCGCGCGCCAAAGGGCCCAGACCAAGATACCCGCCTTGGCTAGTGACTTGACCACCTCAACCAGCCCTTCCACGCCAAACAGGCGTTTCAGGCCGCGCTGCGGGCTGAGACGGGCCAGGTCGGGCATAATACCAAGACTCATTAATCAGAACTCATGGGCCCAGTCGCGCAATCCGAGTG
>CAXTCN010000045.1:0-32084 GCA_964242575.1 uncultured Acetobacteraceae bacterium
ATAGGCGTGGCCCATCTCCAACCCTTCAAAACCTCTGTGCAGAGGTACTAGTGGCTGAGGCGCTGGAGCGCGTCGGCCTCAGCGGCGTGGTCACGGTCGAGTACGGCGACGAGGTGGAAACCCGGCTGGACATCATCGACGGCATGGGCTTCGACCGCGGCTACGTCTCGCACCACATGGTCACCGACGTTGAGGCCATGCAGGTGGTGCTGGACGACCCGTATATCCTGATGACCGACCTTAAGCTGCAAACCCCGGACGAGGTCGCGGGCATCCAGGCGCTGATGAACGGCAGCGGCCGTCCGCTGCTGGTGATTGCCGACGAGATCGCGCCCGCCTGCGTGGTGGCGTTGCTGGCGGCGCGGGAGCGTGGCGGCGCGCCGGTCGCGGCCATCCACCCGCCGGATTACGGCCACTGGCGCAAGTCGATGCTGGAGGACCTGGCGATCGTCACCGGCGGCCGGGTCATCGCGCGGGATCTGGGCGGGCGGCTGGACCAGATCGAGTTGCGGGACCTCGGCCGTGCGCGGCAGGCCCGCATCAGCGCGAACCAGACCGTGCTCAGCAACGGCGGCGGCGACTGCGTGGCCCTGGCTGCCCGGCGCGAGCAGGTATCCCGGCAACTGGCGGCGGCACCCCCCAACATCGAGCGCGACAAGCTGCAGGAACGGCTGGCGCGGCTCGCGGGCGGCACCGCCGTCATCCGCGCCGGGGGCGCCACGCCCGTCGAGCAGAAGCGCCGCGCGCAACTGATCGAGGACTCCATCAACGCCGTCCGCGCCGCCACCGCCGAGGGCGTGGTGCCGGGCGGCGGCACCGCCATGCTGCAATTGGCGCCATCGCTGTCCCCGCTGATCGACAGCCTGGAGGGCAGCGTGCGGGAAGGCGCGGCCCTGGTGTAGCGCGCGTTGTCGCAGCCGCTGGCCTGCATCGCCGCCAACTGCGGGATGGACCCCGCCGCCGTCGTGGCGCACGTCGCGGCAGCCCCGGCCGGGCATGGGCTGGACGCGCGCACCGGCGGCTTCGTGGACCTGCTGGCCGCCGGCATTATCGACCCGGTGAAGGTCAGCGCCGCGGCGCTGCGCAACGCGGCCTCGGTGGCGGCGCTGATCCTCACCACCCAGACGCTGATCGCCAGCAAGCCCGACAACTTCGACCCAACCGCCGGCCCGGCGCTGGGCGGCGGCGCGGAGCGGCTGGGGCGCGCGTGATGCCGGGTAGTGGGTCAGTTTGCGAGTCCGCGAATGGTGGCAAGCGGTCCGGCTGGTTCGCAGAGCAAAGAGCTTGTAGGTTGCCGTTTCGTTTTCGAGCGTCTCTAACGGCTCTCAGCCATCAGCCCGCATCGACGACAAACATTCGTGCTTCCTGCGCCGCCTCGCGCTCAGCCTTGATCGGCGCGTATTCCGGTGACTGATAGAACGCCAGTGCATCTGCCAAAGTCGCGAATTCAAAAATTCCAGCCATGGGCAATGGCTCCACGTCTCCTTCAAGCGTCTGCGCTACCGGACCAAAGTGGAGGATGCGGCCTCCTGCTGCCTGTAGCGCCGCCTGAAAGCGTGGTGCCAGTGCTGCCTGTCCAACAGGGTCTTTTATACGCAAGTTTACGTGGACATACGCTGCCATATCGCTGCTCCCTAACAATGCTACATGACAGCATCGTAGCGGCCGCTCCAAGGCAATGCCACCAGCGTGCTGAACGGCGGCAACGGGGCAATTCTACAGCGCTCGCGAACGGCCAAGATGAATCGAAAACTGAAGTCGAAACTGACCCACTACCGTCAAGTGATTAAGCGTGAATCCTTGCGGGATCGGTGCCATGCTTGACGGCTAAGCCCAGCTAGGGAGAGCGGACATGCCGCGCATCCACGGAAGCAGGCCCCCACCCCCGGCCCACGCGGAGCCGCAGGCCGAGCTGTTGCCGCGCCGCTTCGACGTAGGCGACACCATGCTGGCCTGGGAGCGGTTCCTGACCGGCCACCTGCGCTCCGTCGTGCCGGCGTGCAACTTCGTGGTGTCGTCCTGGCAGCGCAGCCTGGCGCTGGGCGTGAACCCCACGCGCGGCACCGCCCCGCTGCTGGCGCGCGGCGAGGCGATGCGGCAACTGCGCCTACGCCACCGCGAGCTGTTGACCGCCGCCGCCGCGGTGTTCGCGGAACTCACGGACCTGTTCGCCGGGTCGCGCTCCATCATGCTGCTGACCAACGCGGACGGCGTGGTGCTGGAGGTGGTGGGGGACCTGCACACGCTGGAACAGGGCCAGGACATCCACCTGATGCCGGGCGGCCAGTGGACCGAAACCGAGGTCGGCACCAACGGCATCGGTACCGCGCTCGCGACCGGACGCCCGGCGCAAGTGCACGGCGCGGAGCATTTCTGCGAGGGCATCAAGCGCTGGACCTGCGCCGCCGCCCCGGTTTACGAGCCCGGCACCGGCGAGGTGCTGGGCGTCGTGGACATCTCCGGCCCGCCCGCGACCTACCAGCGCAACAACCTCGCTTTGGCAGTAGCGACGGCGCGGCAGGTCGAGGCCGTGCTCGCCGAGCGTGCCGCGCAGGAGCGGTCCCGGTTGCTGGAGGCGTGCCTGCACAGCCTGTCCTCGGCGGACGCCGCCGGGCTGCTGGCCATCGACCGCAGCGGACGCCTGGTGCACACCACCGGCCGCATCGCGTCCCCGGTCAGCGTGGGCGAGCGGGTGCCGGGGCTGGACGCGAGCCGCCCGGTGGAGGACTGGGCCGGGCACCTGCCCGCGCCATGGCGGGCAGAGTGGTTCAGCACGATACGCCACGAGGGCCACGTCATCGGCGCGGTGCTGGTGGCGCCGGACAAGCCACGGCCGGGCCGCATCGCGCCAGGCTCCGAGCTGGACCCGGAGCGCAGCGGCTTTGGCGCCATCATCGGACGCAGCGCGCCGCTGCTGGCCGTGCTGGAACGGGCGCGGATGCTTGCGCCGCGCCGGGTGCCGGTGCTGGTCGGCGGCGAGACCGGCGTCGGCAAGGAACTGGTCGCCCGCGCCCTGCACGGCGGCGCGGACCTGCAACCGGGCGACCAGAAGCGGGCCTTCATCACCTTCAACTGCGGCGCGGTGGCAAAGGAGCTTGTGGCGAGCGAGCTGTTCGGCCACGTCCGCGGCGCATACACCGGCGCAACCAACGAGGGCCGTCCCGGACGGTTCGAGCTGGCGCACCAGGGCACGCTGGTGCTGGACGAGATCGGCGAGATGCCGCTCGACGCCCAGCCGGTGCTGCTGCGCGTGTTGGAAGAAGGCGTGGCCTACCGGCTGGGCGACACGCAGCCGCGCCGGGTGGACGTGCGGCTGATCGCCGTCACCAACCGCGACTTGCGCGGCGAGGTGGCGGCCGGGCGGTTCCGGCGCGACCTGTTCCACCGCATCAGCGTGACTGCGCTGGTGGTGCCGCCGCTGCGCGACCGGGGCGCGGACCTGGATGTGCTGGTGGCGCACTTCAACCAGCAGCTTGCCGCGCGCCACGGCGTCCTGCCGCGAGAGTTCGGCCCCGCCGTCATGGACGCCCTGCGCGCCCGCCCCTGGCCCGGCAACGTGCGCGAGCTGCGCAACGTCATCGAGGGCCTGCTGCTGACCAGCGCCGACCCGGCCGTGGCGTTGCACGAGTTGTCCCAAGACGCCGACGCCCCCAGCGCCTCGCCCGCGCCGCCGCCTGTCACGTTGCAGGAGGCCGAGCGGGACATGATCTCTCGCGCGCTGCGGGAGGCGCGCGGCAACATCGCCAGCGCCGCCCGGCTGCTGCGGGTGTCGCGCAGCACGCTGTACCGCAAGCTCGCGGGCTACGGCCTCGGCGCGTAAGGGTCCGGTTACGTCAGCCCGACGGCCGGGATAAAGAACTCCGCCACGCCGTTCTGCGTCAACGCCGCCGGCACGCCGCCCGCGGCGCGTCCGTTGTAGGTGAGCTGGTCCACATACAGGTTGCGGTCCGTCGTGGCCGCCCCGCCCCAGGCGTCGTTCAGGAACTCGACACTCACGGTGTGCGGCCCGGCCCCCCAGTTCCCCGCCAGCGGAATGGCCTGCGATGCGCCCGAAGCGTGCAGCGCCGTGGCGGTGCGCGTGCCGCCGATGGTCGCGCCGTCGATCCGGATAACGAACTGCGCATCGCCCCGCCAGGCGTCCTCGGACACCGACACCACCAGCACGTCCGTGCCGGCGCCCACGGCCACGGCGGCGGACGCGCCCGAGCCGCCCGTCACGCTGTCCGACCCCGCGCCGAAGTACTTGGCCCAGGCAGCGGCCTCGTTCGGCTTGTTGGAGCCGGGTTCGGAATAGGCCCAGTTGCCGTTGTAGTTCACGTCCCAGATGTTCACGAACTTCACCGGCAGCCCGGACGCCGCCAGCGTCGATGCCAGCCACTGCGGAAACACCGCGTCGTCGCGCAGGCTAGGCTCGCCCGACCCGCCCGCGCCAGTCTCCGCGATGGCGAACGGCTTGCCCTGCTGCCGGGCGAAGTCCAGCAGGTTCAGCAGGCTCATGCTGTGCCCCTCGCTGCCGTCGTTCGACCACTGGGTCGCCGCGGGGTAGCTGTAATAGTGCCACAAATTGGCCGGGTTGGACGCCCACTCGGCAAAGCTGCCGGACACGCTGCCGTCGCCGGCGCCGAGGTTCGCCAGGCTGTAGGGGTAGATGTTGTCGTACATGTCGGCGGCGATCACATCGACATACTGGTTGCCCGGGTACAGCGTCAGCGGGTTGGTCTTGTTCCAGTTCTGCACGTTCGGGTTCCACACGACCTGCACGTCCACGCCCTGCTGGCCGCCAGCCGCGTGCAGCACGCCCGAAATGTGCCGGAACGCCGCGATCCAGTCCGCCTGGGTCTGGCTATCGTCGCCGATGTAGTTCGGCATCCCGGCCACGTTCATCTCCCAGCCGGGCCGCCAGTACTGCGTCTTGAACCCCTGGTCCGCCCAGGACTTCACCATCCCGCGAATGGCGTCGTCATACTGCCCGGCGGCGAAGTTCTTATATAACTGGCCGTTGGACAGCCCCATGGCGGTGGACGACATCGGCATGGCGATCACCGGCGTCGTGCCCCGCGCATAGGCGTCCTGCGCCCACGACCACGCCGTCCAGCTCGCGTTCGAGGGCCAGTCGGTGATGGATTTGGTCTGGTCGATGAAGGCGTCCATGAACTGCGCCCCGACGCCCATGGCCTGCGCGAACCCGGTGTAGCGCGCGTCGAACCCGGCGCTGACCGACGCATCGCTGCCGTTCGGGCCGCCGACGTAAACGCCCAGTGGAAATTTGGTGCCGGAGGATGCCATCCGCATGATCCCTGTGCTGAGAGAACGAAGCAGTGACCGGCCTAATATCCGTGGTCAAGACTTGACATCTATATACAATTATACTTGCCACAGCAACAATGTTCCCGGCAACGGCTGGGCCGGGGTTGAAATGATCATCATTGGACTATCTTGGCCCGGCCAAATTACCGCACGCTGCGCGCCGCCGCCGCGAGGTCACGCAACGACACCATGCCGACCAGGCGTTTCGCGCGGTTCATCACCGGCAGCACGCCGATCTGCTGCTGCGCCATGGTCGCGGCGGCGTGGTGCATGGCCTCGTCCTCGAACAGGTACTGCACGCCCGCCGTCATCACGTCCCGCACCGTGGTGTGCGCCGGGTCCCGGCCCTGGGCCACCAGGCGCAGCGCCACGTCGCGGTCTGTCACCACGCCGATCAGCCGGTCGTGCTCCGTCACCGGGAGCACGCCGGTGTTGCGCTGGCGCATGACGCGCGCGGCGTGCTGCACCGTGTCGTCCGGGCGGGCGGCGTGGATATTGCGCGTCATGACGTCGGCGACGCGCATGGCGTGCTGCTGCCGGGTCAGGGCGTCATCCTGGCTGTGGCGCTGGCGTTCCTCCAAAAGCTGGCCGACGCCGCGCCTGAACCGGTCCACCGCGGCGTGCGCCACGCGGTTGGCGGCGCACAGCAGGGTGACGGCGTGCGGCAGGGTGGCGCCGCGCTTCGGGAGCGTGGTCCGGCCCGGGCCAACAAGCCGCTGCGCCACCATGGATACGCCGCGCCCGTTGGCGCGCGGCCGGGCCGGGCCGGGCCGCATGTCCGGGAAGTCGCTGTTGGCGGGGGGGGGCAGCCCCATGAACGCACGCGCGCCCTTGCCGGCCTCCCGGATCATGCGGCCCCGCTCCCGGCCCGCGCCATGCCCTGGCCCGGCCGCGATTGGGTTGATGCGAGGCGGGTTTGAGCGTGCCGCCCTGCCCTGCCCTGGTGCCGATGGTGAGCCATGCCGATCTCCGTTGCCAAGAAAGCACAATATTAATTGGAACGTTTACGACATGCTATAAGATGTCCTCACTCGCCTTGACATGGTGCCTGGCTGTAGTATGGCCGAGACATTGCTTTAGTCTGAATGCGTTGCACGGTTGTCTTAGATACAAGACTGACGTTTGGTGGAATTAACTGACTCTTGGTGCAATAATCAGACATTTCCTGCCAAACCGCGTCATTGCCTGACAGGGCTGCCGTCCCGCCAGATACGGCCTTCCAGGACCACGCCATCCGCGCACCAGCCACGCCGCCGCTATCCCCTTCCCGCCGCAAGTATGCTTGGCTCGCTCTATCCACCCCAAGGAGCGTCCCATGGCACACCCCAGCGGCCGGCACTTCCTGCAAATCCCCGGACCCAGCAACGTGCCGGACCGCGTGCTGCGCGCCATTGACCGGCCCACCCTCGACCACCGCGGCCCAGAGTTCAGCCGGCTCGGGCGCGACGTGCTGCAAGGGTGCCAGGCGGTGTTCGGAACCTCTGGCCCGGTCGTCATATTCCCGTCCTCCGGCACCGGCGCGTGGGAGGCGGCCATCGTCAATACGTTGTCCCCGGGCGACCGGGTGCTGATGGTGGAAACCGGGCACTTCGCCACGCTGTGGCGCGCCATGGCGCTGCGCCTCGGCCTGCACGTCGAGTTCGTGCCCGGCGACTGGCGGCATGGCGTGGACACTGCCGACCTCGAAGCGCGGCTGCGTAAGGACCGCGATATCAAGGCGGTCATGGTGGTGCACAACGAAACCTCGACCGGCGTCACCAGCCGCATCCCGGACATCCGCGCCGCCATGGACCGCGCGGACCATCCGGCGCTGCTGATGGTGGACACCATTTCGTCGCTCGGCTCCATGGACTACCAGCACGAGGCCTGGGGCGCCGACGTGACGGTGGCGTGCTCGCAAAAGGGGCTGATGCTGCCGCCGGGCCTCGGGTTCAACGCCGTGTCTCCCAAGGCATTGGCGGCGGCCAAAACCGGCGGCATGGCCCGGTCCTACTGGGACTGGCACGACATGCTGGCCCCCAACGCGCAGGGCTTCTTCCCCTACACGCCCAGCACCAACCTGCTGTACGGCCTGCGCGAAGCCATCGCCATGCTGCTGGAGGAAGGGCTGCCGCAAGTGTTCGCCCGCCACGACCGCCACGCCGCCGCCACCCGGGCCGCGGTGCGCGGCTGGGGGCTGGACATCCTGTGCCAGGACCTGCGCGAATACTCCTCCGTGCTGACCGCGGTGGTGATGCCGGACGGGCACGACGCGGACGCGCTGCGGGCCACGATCCTGGAGCGCTACGACATGTCGCTCGGCGCAGGCTTGGCCCGGCTGAAGGGCCGGGTGTTCCGCATCGGCCACCTCGGCGACTTCAACGACCTCATGCTGATGGGCACGCTGTCCGGCGTGGAGATGGGGCTGTTCGCGGCGGGCGTCCCGCACCGGCAAGGCGGCGCGGCGGCGGCGATGGACGCGCTGGCCGGCCGTCCGGACCGCGCGGCACAGCGGGCCGCCTGATGCCGGACGGCGCATCGAACCTGACGCCGCTGGGCGACGCCCGCTTGGCGCAACGGCTGCGGCGGGAAACCTCGGGCGACGTGCTGTTCAGCCGGGCCGACCGCGGGCGCTACGCCACCGACGCCTCCATCTACCAAATCGAGCCGGTCGGCGTGGTGGTCCCGCGCAGCGTGGACGACGTGGCCGCGACCCTCGCCATCGCCCGCGAGCATGGCGTCCCCGTGCTGCCCCGCGGCGGCGGCACCAGCCAGTGCGGCCAAACCGTCAACCGCGCCATCGTGGTGGATTGCAGCAAATACCTGCGCCGCGTGCTGGAAGTGGACCCGGCCGCGCGCACCGCGTGGGTGGAGCCTGGGCTGGTGTTGGGCCACCTGAATGCCGCCTTGAAGCCGCACGGGCTGTTCTTCCCGGTCGATCCCAGCACCCACGCGCGCTGCACCCTGGGCGGCATGGCGGGCAACAACTCGTGCGGGTCGAAGTCCATCCGCTACGGCCTGATGGCGGACAACGTGGGCGCCATCGACGCGCTGCTGGCGGACGGCTCGCGGCACCGCTTCGGGCCGGGCCTGGACACGCCGCTGACCCAGCGCCTGCTCGCGTTGGGCACGGCGGAGGCCGAGGAAATCGCGCGCCGCTTCCCCACGCAGTTGCGCCGGGTCGGCGGCTACGGCATCGAGGCCTTGACCCCGGCCGCGCAGCAGCAGGGCCGCGGCAACCTGGCCCGGCTGCTGGTGGGGTCCGAGGGCACGCTCGCGTTCACCGCCGCCATCCAACTGACGCTGCACCCCATCCGCCCGCGCAAGGCGCTCGGCGTGTGCCAGTTCCCCACGTTCCGCGCCGCCATGGCCGCCACCCGCCACCTGGTCGCGCTGGACCCGGAGGCGGTCGAGCTGGTGGACCGCACCATGATCGACCTCGGCCGCGGCATCCCGATCTACCGCGCCACCATCGACCGCATGGTGCAAGGGGAACCGGACAGCCTGCTGATCGTGGAGTTCCACGGCGACGCCGACGCGCCGCTGCTGGCGAAGCTGGACCTGTTGGACGAGGCTATGGCGGACCTCGGCTACCCCGGCGCAGTGGTGCGCGCCGCCGACGCCCCGTTCCAGGCCGCCATCGCCGAGGTGCGCGAGGCCGGGCTGAACATCATGATGTCCATGCGCGGCGACGCCAAGCCGGTGTCGTTCATCGAGGACTGCGCCGTGGGCCTGGACGACCTGGCGGACTACACCGAGCGCCTGGACGCCGTGTTCGCCCGGCACGGCACGCGCGGCACCTGGTACGCCCACGCCAGCGTCGGCTGCCTGCACGTCCGCCCGGTGCTGAACATGAAGGACCCGGCCGACGTGCGAACCATGCGCGCCGTGGCCGAGGAATGTTTTGCCCTGGTGCGCGAGTACAAGGGATCGCACTCCGGCGAGCACGGCGACGGCATCGTGCGGTCGGAGTTCCATGAGGCCATGTTCGGCCCCCGCGTGGTGCGCGCGTTCGAGGCGGTGAAGGACGCGTTCGACCCCGCCGGCCTGCTGAACCCCGGCCGCGTGGTGCGCGCCCCCCGCATGGACGACCGCGCGCTGTTCCGCTACGGCCCGGACTATGCCCCCGCCCCGTTCGCCCCCGCGCTGGACTGGTCCCAGCACCCCGGCGGGCTGCTGGGCGCGGCCGAGATGTGCAACAACAACGGGGCCTGCCGCACGTTCGACGCCGGCGTCATGTGCCCGTCCTACCGCGTGACGCGGGACGAGCGGCACCTGACGCGCGGCCGGGCCAACACGCTGCGGCTGGCGTTGAGCGGGCAGCTCGGGCCGGATGCGATGGCGTCCGACGACGTGGCCGACGCGCTCAAGCTGTGCGTCTCGTGCAAGGCGTGCCGGCGCGAATGCCCGACCGGGGTGGACATGGCGCGCATGAAGATCGAGGTGCTGGCCGCCCGCGCGGGCCGGCATGGCGTGGGCTTGCGTGAACGCCTGGTGGCGGAGCTGCCGCGCTACGCCAGCCTGGCCTCCCGCGTGGCACCGCTGATGAACCTGCGCAACCGCGCGCCGCTGCTGCGCCGTTTGTCGGAACAGGCGCTGGGCCTGGCCGCCGCCCGGCCGTTGCCCACCTGGAGCCGCACGCCGTTCCGCGCCCCGGCCCTTGCGCCGCCCTCTCCGCGCGGCGACGTGCTGCTGTTCGCCGACACCTTCAACCGCTGGTTCGAGCCGGATAACCTGCACGCCGCCGTTCGGGTGCTGGCGGCGGCCGGGTTCCGCGCCGTGACGCCGGACGCGCCAGGCCGTCCGCTGTGCTGTGGCCGCACCTACCTGTCGGCAGGCATGGTGGACCGCGCCCGCGCCGAGGCGCAGCGCACCCTGAACGCGCTGGCCGGCACCGCGCCGGTGGTCGGGCTGGAGCCGTCATGCCTGCTGACGCTGCGGGACGAGCTTCCGTCAATGCTGCCCGGCCCCCAGGCGGACGCGCTGGCCGGACGCGCCATGCTGCTGAGCGAGTTCCTGGCGCGGCACGACGTCAAGCTGCCGCTGGCGCCGATGCCGGGGCGCGCCCACGTCCACGGCCACTGCCACCAAAAGGCGTTCGGCGCATTCCCCGGCGCGCTGGACGCACTGCGCCAGGTGCCCGGCTTGGACGTGCGGCCGATCCCGTCGTCCTGCTGCGGCATGGCCGGCGCGTTCGGCTACCAGGCCGAGACCCAGGCGGAAAGCCGCGCCATGGCGGAGGCTGGCCTGGCGCCCGCGGTGCGCGCGGCGGCGGACACGGACCTGATCGTGGCGGACGGCACGTCCTGCCGCCACCAAATCCATGACCTGTCGGGCCGCGTGGCCGAGCACTCGGTGCGGGTGCTGGACCGGGCGCTGGCGTGAACGGGGCGTATCGTACGAAATTCATGCGTAACAAGAATGTTACGATGCGTTTATGAGCAGATCGAGCAAAGTGCCTGCTGTGGCATTATTGGCAAACACGCCAGTTTTGTGCACGGGAGATCACTATGGCAGCCAAAAATTGGAATATGTCCTACGGCCTGTTCTCGTCCGGGGCGAACTGGACGCCGGGCGGCGCACCGGTGGCCGGGGACAACCTTTATATCTCGGGCGGGGTGCCCATCCTGTTCAACCAGACGTTCGGCTCGGCGGCCGTTCGGTCCAGCATCGGGCTGAGCAGCGCCGACGCAAGCCAGCCTTCCCGGCTTGTGGCCTGGAACACGACGCTCACGAACGTCACGATTGACAACAACCCGCCTCCCGTCCTGGACACAAACGGCCCGCCGCCGGCCGGCTACACCGCCGGGCGGCACGGCGTCCTCATCGTCGGCGGCACGACGACCAACGATGGCGGCACGATCATGGCCGGGCGTGGCAATTTGTACACCGGCCAGCCCCTGTACGGGAACAGCCTCGACATCCTCATAGCCCCGCAGTCGACGCTGGTTAACAAAGGCAACATCGTCGCGGGTCAGAACCCGTCCAACACAATGACGGTGTCAGGATATGAGGGGAGCGCCCTGGAGAATGACGGGCGCATCACCGTCAGCAGCGGAAAGATCACAATATCCACGGACCTGACGGGAACCGGCACCGTGGAGGTCACCAGCGGCAGCTCGCGTTCATCCGGCGGCTCCCTTGAACTCGGCGGCGCCGTCGATGCGGGCCAGACGATCAACATCACATCCGGCACCCTGCAAATCGACCAGCCTGCAAGCTTCCTGGGCCAGGTCGCACTGACGCAGGATCGAGTCTTCGGAGGTGGCGAAATAACGCTTGAAGGCTTGGATGCGGACTCCTGGGACCTGAGCGGCAACGCAATGGAGTTCTTTGACGGGGCGGGCACCGTGATCGGCACGCTGCGGCTCATCACGCCTACGGACCCGGCGACCCTCAAGGTCTATGAAACCTCGAACGCGACTTACGGCAGCGCCGTGAGCGTGAGCTACGGCGCTTTCGGCCCCGGCCAGTCCGACACCACCCCCGTGCTGCTGCCCTACCACAACAGCATGGCGGTTGCCGCATAACGCACGGCCCTGCGCGCCAGGCCGGGCTGCTGGCCCAGCTTGGCGCGCACGGTCCCATAAACCTCGCCGTTCAACGAAATCAGGCGAACAGGATGTCCTGCTGCCCGTGCGACAGCGTAAGGCGGCCGAGCGGCAGCAGGTGTTCCTGGCCCTCCACCACCGTCAGGAAATGGTTGCCCGCCAACTGCCCCATCTTCGAGGCGAACCGCACCGGGCCATAGGCCAGCAGCAACTCCGTCTCACTGAACCCGCCGGGGTACAGCAGGATTTGCCCCGGCGCGGGAAAGCTCGTGTGGTTCTCGAACCCCAGCCCCAAATCCAGCTCCCCCAGCGGAATCCAGCACGCCTCGCCGCTCCAGCGCACATGGATGATGCGCTCCCGGTACGGCAGCAGCTTGCGGAACGCGGCGCAGGTCTTGGGCGCGACGGCGTCCTCGAACCGGGCGCGCACCGTGTATGGCCCGGCGGTGATGGTGAGCAAGTCCACGGCGATCAGGACGGGATGCGTAGCACTTGGCCCGGGTAAATCTTATCCGGGTCCTGCAACATCGGCTTGTTGGCCTCGAAAATGGCCGGGTACTTGGACGCGCTGCCCAGGTATTTCTGCGCAATGGCCGACAGCGTGTCCCCGCGCACGACCGTGTGGAACTTCGGTTCGCCGCCGCCGCCCGTGGTGGTAATGGAGTCGTCCACCTTGGACACGCCCGCCACGTTGCCCGCCGCCAGGATGATTTTCTCCCGCGTGGCCGCGTCCGGCGCGGCGCCGCTCACCTTCACCGTGTCGCCCTCGACCGTCACGTTCATGCCCTCGGCGTTCAGGCCCAACGTCTTCAGCTCGGCCGAAATGGCGTCGGCGGACGGGGTGGGCGGCGCGGGCTTGGTCTCGTCCTGCGTGGCGTGGGCGCCCATGCCGAGCACGCGCCCAGCGGACTGGATGAAGCTGAACAGGCCCATGCGTCGTCTCCCTACCGTGTCTCACGCAAACGCGAGCGGGCCGCCGGGGTTGCGGTCACCCACCGACCTTGTAGCCCTTGCCCTCCATGCAGGCGCGGACGGCGGCGCGGATTTGGAACGGGCGGCGCACCGGGGAGCTGAACCAGGCCAGGCCGGTCTTGGCATTGCGCGCGTTCACCTCGGCCGGGCCGCTGTCCTGGCAGGATTGCAGGTCCGCCTGGTACGACGGCGCGGAGCGGTCCTGGATGGCAGGCTCATACGCGCACCCGGACAGCACCACGCCCGACAGGACCAAGGCTCGTTTCATGGGCCGCCACTCAGCCGCTCCCGCCCGCCCTGTCAAGGGACGCGGCGGGGCGCGGCGCGGCGTTACTGGCTGAGCGGCGTTCCGGCCACCACCCGGCCCATGTACCGCGCGCCATACCACAACTCCGCCTTCTGCCCCGGCCGCAGCCGTTGCCGCGCGACCTCGAATGCTCGCCCGTCATCGTCGCACCGCACATCCAAGGCGCCGGCAAGCCCGCCAGCAGGGCTCAGTGGGTAAATACGGTACTCGCGCATGACGGAATCCTTGCGTTGCAAGGCGAGGGGCCGGACGCCCCCCAGTCACCAGCGATTTGGGTCAACCCGTGTCGCCGGTGCATCACCCTAACGAGAAAACCGCTGAAACTCGGTTACCTCTTGTTGTGAAAGCAACACGCTTTCGTGATCGCTGGTCCCAACGCAGTGTTCATGGGGCCACGACTGCCGGGCGCGCCGCCGCGACCGAGGCGCGCACCATCTGCTCCGCGTCGCCGTGCAGCGCCGCGCGGGAGCCGTCGCGGCTGTAGAACATATGCCCGCCCGGGTACACCTGCAGCCGCAGCCGATCCGCGCCCAGGCTGGCCGGCGCTTGGTCCAGCAGCAGCTTGGTGCTGAAGTAGGGCGTCACGAGGTCGGTCAGCCCATGCGTCACCAGCACGCGGGCCGCCGGGTCCAGCGCCAGGTATTGCCGCAGCGCGCCGAACGATTCCGGCCGGTTGTTGCCGCGGCCATAGTCCCACTCGCGGGCGATGGACGCGTTCAGCAACTGGTACTGCCGGGCCGGCGCGCCCTCCGGCTTCCAGTCGAGGCGTCCGGCATACAGGTCCAGCATGGCCGTGGTGATCGGCCCGCGCAGGCCGTCCAGGATCGGGTCGGGCGAGTTGTCGTTCGCCGCCGCCGGGAACGGGTCCGTGGCGCCGACCGTCGCATCGTACGGGCTGCCGACCCGGCCCGGCTCGCGGTCGCGCAGGAACGTGCCCATGTCCACCCGCCCGGCGCGCCGCCGCACCAACGCGGGGTCGAGGCCGGTGGCCGCCGCGACGCGCTGGGTGATGCGCTCGACGGCGGCCGGGTCACGCTCGCCGCGCACCAGGTCCAACAAGTAGTCGGTGGCGGCGTAGTCCTCGATGTCGCGCAATACCGCCCGGCCGGGGGCATTCATGGCGGCGGCGGCCATGGAGGGCAGCCGGCCCACGTGCTCGAACGGCGACCACGCCGCGTCCCGCCCGTTGAAGTCCAGCACCGGGGACACCAGCACCATGCCGCGCACGCCCACGCCCTGTTCCTCCAGCAACGCCCTAGCCAGCTTGGGGCCGCGGAACCCGCCGTAGCTCTCGCCCGCCAGGAACTTCGGCGATTGCAGGCGGCCGGCGCCCTCTAGCCAGCGGCGTATGACGGTGGCCAGCGTCTGGATGTCGCCGTCCACCGACCAGATGCGCCGGCGCACGTCGTCGCCCGAGGCCACGATGCGGCTGAACCCGGTGCCGGGCGGGTCGATGAACACGAGGTCGGTGAAATCAAGCCAAGTCTCGGCGTTGTCCAGCAGCGTGGGGCGGGCGCTGGGCACGGCGTTGAAGTCGGTGCGCCACGGGCCGAGCGCGCCGAGGTTCAGCCACGCCGACGACGCGCCCGGCCCGCCGTTGAACACGAACGTCACCGGACGCGGCTGGGGCGCGTCCTTCAGGACAAAGGCGGTGGTCACGACCTCGACTTGCGGCGCGCCCTGCGGGTTCAGCAGCCGCATGGTGCTGACGGTGGCATCGAACGCCAGCGTGCGGCCCGGCAGCGCCAGGGCGTGCGACGTGGTGCGGTCGGACGCGACGGGGCGCGGCGCTTCGGCGGCCGGCGTTTCCTGCGGCGGCGGCGCGGGATGGCCGGGCGGGGCCTGCGCAAAGGCAACGGGCGACAGCAGCAACAGGGCAAGGGCAGTGTGGCGGATCATGCGGCGTCCTTCCGAGGCATCCCCCACATAGCCCGGCACGCGCCCTTGCGCCAGGCCAGAAGGAAATCTATCCTACAACCCTCCACGGCTGCCAGGCGGCCGCCTGCCGTGGCCCCCGTCCGCGATGCTGTCCTTCGACATGAAGGACCGCCCCGGCCCCGCCCTGCCCCTAAGCGCCTCCCGAATTGAGCGGATTGATGCGGCTTTTGATGCGCTCCGCCCTGTGCGGCGGCGCTGAATTGATGCGGAACGCCCCTGAATTGATGCGTCAATTGATGCATCCGAACGCTCCGGCACGGCCCGGCGCACGGCCCGCATCAATTGCCGCGTCAATTCGCGCATCAATTCCCCCGCTCCCAGCCCAGCGTCACGGCGCGGCCAAAACGCAGAAGGCCCCCGCCGCGTCCCGTGCAGGGGCGCGGCGAGGGCCAACGGCGGAACGCCGCGCCGGACGGCTTACTGGGGCATCGCGGACGGCATCGAGTCCATCGGCTGCCCGCCGGCTTGCGCCTGTTGCAGGCTCCTTTGGTTCAGCCGCTCCACCTCGGCGTTCTGGGCGTTGCCGTACCGGTTGCCGCCGCGCCGGGCCATGGCCGCGTGGTGCTGCCCGGCCCGCTGCGTCGCGTGGTGCCTGGTGGTCCGGTGCTGGCCCGTGGTGCGGTGCATGGTTCCCGGCTGGGCGACGCCGGAGCCGGTGTCCGTGCCGACGGGAGGGGTGGTCTGCGCCATGACGGGCGCGGCCAAAACGAGGGTGGCGAGGGTGGCGAAAGCTGGTGCGAGCCGACGGAGCAACATGGTCACCTCAAGGTGCAGTGGCAGGCCAGGATAGCCCGAACAGACTGCAGGTACGGTCGAACGTTTGTCGTAACAAGGGCGAAAGCAGCAGCAACCTTCGATTTGCCGCACGGGATTGCCGGTTGGCTTCGGCGTCCGGCGTCGATAGCCTGCTTGGCCCAGGGGGAGCGAGGCGGCATGGTTGACCCGGCAGCGGCACGGCGCGCGGCGCGCGACACGGTGGGCGACGCGATGGCCCGCGCCGCAGACCGCTTCCGGGACCGCGTGGCGCTGCGCTTCGAGGACCGCACCTGGAGCTACCGGGAGCTTGACGCCACCAGCGCACGCATCGGCGCCGGGCTGCTGGCTGGCGGCCTGGAGGCGGGCGAGCGGATGGTGGCGTTCGGCCAGAACTCGGACCTGTACCTGCTGGCCTGGCTCGCGTGCTGCAAGGCGGGCGTGGTGCATGTGCCCGCCAACTACGCGCTGTCGGCGCACGAGCTGGGCTACATCGTCGGCCAGTCCGGCGCGCGCCTGATCTTGCACGACGCGGCGCTGCACGATACGGCGGCGGCGTGCGGGACGGCCGAGCTGCGCAGCTTCGCCGCGCTCCCCCTGGCGGACGACGCGGACGGCGTGGACGACAGCGTGGCGGATGGCGACGTGGCGCAAATCCTATACACCTCCGGCACCACCGGCGCGCCGAAGGGGGCGATGTTGACCCACCGGGCGCTGCTGGCGGAGTACGCGAGCTGCATGACGGCGTGCGAGTTCACCGCCGGGGACCGCGTGCTGGCCGCGCTGCCGCTGTATCACACGGCGCAGATGCACGCCTTCATGATGCCGCAGTTGCTCGCGGGCGCGGAGGTCACCTTGATCGGCCGGCCGGACCCGGCGCGTTGCCTGGAGCTGATCGAGCAACGGCGCCTCACGTCGTTCTTTGCGCCGCCCACGGTCTGGATCAACCTGCTGCGCCACCCGGATTTTTCCGCGCGGGACCTTGGCAGCCTGCGGAAGGCGTATTACGGCGCGGCCATCATGCCGGTCCCGGTGCTGCACGAGTTGCGGGCGCGGCTGCCGGGCATCCAGGCGTACAACTGCTATGGGCAAAGCGAGATCGCGCCGCTGGCGACGGTGCTGCGGCCCGAGGAGCACGACGCCCGCCCCTCGTCGGTCGGCCGCCCGGTGCTGAACGTGCGGACGCGGGTGGTGGACCTAGAGATGCGCGACGTGGCGCCGGGGCAGCACGGCGAGATCGTGCACCGTTCGCCGCAACTGATGCTGGGCTACTGGGACAAGCCGGAGGAAACCGCGCAGGCGTTCGCGGGCGGCTGGTTCCACTCGGGCGACATCGGCACGTTCGACGCCGAGGGCTACCTGTACGTGGTGGACTGCATGAAGGACGTGATCAACACCGGCGGCGTGCAGGTCGCGAGCCGCGAGGTGGAGGACGCGCTGTTCACCCACCCGGCCGTGTCCGAGGTGGCGGTGATCGCGGTGCCGGACCCCAAGTGGATCGAGGCGGTGACGGCGGTGGTCGTGCTGCGCGACGGGGCGGACGCGACCGAGGCGGCGCTGATCGAGCATGTGCGGGACCTGCTTGCGCCGTACAAGCGTCCGAAGCGGGTGTTCTTCGCCGACGCCCTGCCAAAGAACACCGCCGGCAAGCTGCTGAAACGCGAGCTGCGGGCGCAGTACGGCGGCACGGCCTCGGCGGTGATGGGAGTTGCGCCATGACGCCGGCCGCCCCTGAGTTCGACCCCGGCAAGCTCGACGCCTTCCTACAGGCCCGCATCCCCGGGCTGGGCGGCCTGGGCGGGATCGAGCGCGTGTCCGGCGGGCAGTCCAACCCGACCTTCTTCGTGACCTACGCCAACCGCCGTCTGGTGCTGCGCAAAAAGCCGGCGGGCGCGGTGCTGCCCTCGGCGCACGCCGTGGACCGGGAGGCGCGCGTCCTGCAGGCGCTGGCCGGCACCGGCGTGCCCGTGCCCCGCGTGCTGGCGTTCCACCCGGACCCCGACGTGCTGGGCACGCCGTTCTATGTCATGGAGCGCGTGCAGGGCCGGGTGTTCGCCACCGCCGCGCTGGACGGCGTGGCCGCGCCGGAGCGGCGGGCGATGTACTTCTCATTCGCCGAGACCCTGGCCCGGCTGCACGACATCGACTGGCGCGCCCAGGGCCTTGAGGGCTTCGGCCGGCCCGGCGGCTACTTCGAGCGCCAGCTCGCGCGGTGGGGCAAGCAGTGGCAGGCCGGCCGGTTCCGCGACATCCCGGACCTCGCGCGGCTGGAGGCATGGCTCGGCGCAAACCTGCCGGGCGACGACGGCCACGCCACCATCTGCCACGGCGATTTCCGGCTGGGCAACGTGATGTTCCATCCCGCCGTGCCGGACATCGTGGCGGTGCTCGACTGGGAGCTTTCGACCATCGGCCACCCCTTGGCGGATGTGGGCTACAGCCTGATCGGCTGGCGCAGCGCGCCGGGGGAGTACGGCGGCGTGCGCGGCCTGGACCTCATGGCGCTGGGCATCCCCACGGAGGCCGAGTTCCTGGACCGCTACTACGCCACCCGCCGCACGCCGGCCGAGGCGCTGGCCCCGTTCCACGTGGGCTTCGCGCTGTACCGTTTCGCGGTGATTTTCGAGGGCATCGCCGCCCGCGTCCGCGCCGGGACGGCCGCCGGCGCGGACGCGGCCGACGTGGGGGACCTGTCCTTCGCGTTCGCGCGCCACGGGCTGGAGGCGGTTGGACACTAGGCCAGCGTCCTGGCTTGAGGGGGGCATTTCCGTGCCGTGGACAGCGGCTTGGTTGAGCAAAGACTGTGAATGTTCTTGTAATGTAATGTCAAGATTAGTCGCGTCTGTTTGTGCGCCAGGCTTACCATTATCGAGACGAACTGATCTATAGATTGCTTCCCGGTCCGGGCAAAACAGTCGGGAACGGGGCTGGCGCGGAAATTTCAATTACGCCGCATTCCGCACGGCAACGAAAATACCGGTTGCGCTGCTATCTTTCACACGGCTGACGCAGGAATCAGTCGTGAGACAATCAACTGCAACGCAACAGGATAAAACGATGACCCTCGTCCATAACGCCAGCAACGCCCAAATCCTCAAGACCTACAACCAGTCCACCAGGGAGGCGCAGCCGCTCGGCCTGCACCACGGGGACGACGCAGCGCCGCACAGCCCTGCCTATGACCACTTCGAGACCGAGCTCAATGCGGAGACCGGGACGTTCTGGTGCCACATGCGCCCGCACGGCAAGCCGATCGTGACGCATGGCCTGCTGACCGAGCTGTCCAGCATCCAGCGCGGCCTCCAGTCCATGTTCGCTGGCCTGGACCCGTCCGAGCCGCAGCCGTTCTCCTACTTCGTGTTCGCGTCGCGCACGCCGGGCGTGTTCAACCTGGGCGGCGACCTGTCGCACTTCGTGGAGAGCGTGCGCGCCGGAAACCGTGAGACCATCCACCGCTACGCCCGCTCGTGCGTCGAGATCGTGCACCAGAACGTGCACGCCTTCCACTTGCCGGTCATCACCATGGCCCTGGTGCAGGGCGACGCGCTGGGCGGCGGGTTTGAAACCGCCCTGTCGTTCGACATGATCGTGGCGGAGCGCAGCGCCAAGTTCTGCCTGCCGGAAATCCTGTTCAACCTGTTCCCGGGCATGGGCGCCTACAGCCTGATCTCACGCAAGCTGGACGCGGCCCGCGCGCAACGCCTGATTGCCAGCGGCGAGATGTTCACCGCCGTGCAACTGCACGAGATGGGCCTGGTGGACATCCTGGCCGAGGACGGGCAGGGCGAGGCGGTGGTGGCGCAGTACATCCGCAAGAACCTGGCGCGCCACAGCGGCCACTACGCCATGAACCTGGCGCGGCGGCGGGTGAACCCCGTCACATTGGATGAGCTGCGGGACATCGTGGACGTCTGGACCGACGCGGTGTTCCGCCTGAGCGACCTCAACCTGCGCAAGATGGAGCGCCTGTCCAACGCGCAATCCAAGCGCATGTCCCGCGCGGCGTTCGCCTAATCCGACTGAACGGGGCGGGCGGCAGTCAAATGCCAGGCTGCTGCCCGCTCCCTGGCTGCTTGCCCCCGGCATCGCCCAGCGCCGCGAGGAACCGGTTGATGGCGTGATGGATCGCCTTGGCGCGCAAGTAGCCCTCCTGGCGGATACGGAGGTCCGGCATCTTCTCCAGCTCAAGCCCCAGCCTCCGCACCGTGACGGCGCCGACGTTGGACGCGGTGCTGGCGAGCGCGTGCGCGGCCGACTGCACCTCCGCGTAGCGCGCCCGCGTCAAGGCCAGGTTCATGTGGTCGAGTATCTCACGTGAATCGCGGATGAACTCGCCCACGACCTCGTGGACGAAGCGCTTGCCGCCGAGTTTCTCCAGGTCCATCAGCGGCTGCCAATCCACGTCCGCCCCGGCGTCAGGGTCCGGCGGCGCGGGCCTGCCGTGCGGCGCCGCCTGCGCCAGCACCTGGTCGATGGCGTGCAGCAGCGCGCTGGTCGAAACCGGCTTCACCAGGTGGTCGTCCATCCCGGCGGAGCGGCATTTCTGCGCCATGTCCGGCGACGCGTCCGCGGTGATGCCGATGATGGGGACGCGGACGGAACCAAGCTCCGCCACCCGTTGCAGCTTGGTGGCCTCGATGCCGTCGATCCCCGGCATGTTCACGTCCATCAGCACCAGGTCGAAGCGCTCCCGCTCCAGCACGATCAGCGCCTCCTCGCCGTCGCCCGCGACCCGGCACACGTAGCCGCCGCTCTCGACCATCTTGGTGAAGATCAACTGGTTGGTTTTGTTGTCGTCCACCACCAGGATGTGCGAGTGCCGGGGCGCCGCCGCGGGCGGGCTGTCCGCGGCGGTGCGCGCCGGCGCCTTGGCAAGCCGGTCGGCGATGGCGAGCGCCGCCTCGACTGCGCGGGCGGTGAACCGGCTGTGCAGCCGGATGGGCGCGAGCCACCGTGGGTCATCGGCAATCCCGGGCTTTTCCCCCCGATCAGCCTGGCCCTCGCGGTCAACCAGTATCACCGCCGCGCCGCCCTCGCTGGCGTGCCGCGACAGCACGCTTCCCATCCTGGCCCGCGAAGCCTCCGAACCGGGCGTCTCCATGACCAGCACGCGGCCTGCGCCGAGCGCCTCCGTCATGCGCGCCTCCGTGGACGGCCCGTCGGCGGCGAAATCCGCGCTGTCCCGCCCCTGTTCCGACACCACCTTGGCGATGCGGGCCTTGGCCGGGCCGTTGGGCAGGATGACGGTCACGGGCGTCAAATCCGGGGCCGGCTGGGGGGCGGCGCTGGCGGGCAGGACGGGCACGCGGAACCAGAACACGCTGCCGGGCTGGCGGCCGTCGCGTGCGCCGATGGTCCCGCCCATCGCCGTCACCAGGCCCTTGCAGATTGCGAGGCCCAGCCCGGTGCCGCCAAGCTGCTGCGACACCGTGCGGTCAGCCTGGGTGAACCGGTCGAACACCATCTCCCTCATTGCGGGCGCGACGCCGATCCCGGTGTCGATCACCTCGAACTCAAGCACCGTGCCTGCGCCGTCCGGGTCCGGCGCGCTGGCGGCCAGCAGCACGCCCCCCCGCGGCGTGAACTTGATGGCGTTGCCGGCCAGGTTCATCAGCACCTCCTGGATATGGCGCCGGTCGGCCTTGACCCACAGCGGCGCGTCCAACTGGATATGCACCCCAAGGCTCAGCCCCTTCTCCCGGCACGCCACCAGCATGAGCTGCCGCACGTCCTGCATAAGGTCGGCCACGTTGAAGTCGGCCAGTTGGATGTCGGTCCGCCGGGCCTCGATCATGGACAGCTTGAGCACGTCGTCGATCATGGCCAGCAGGGACTGGCTGGCGTTCGACGCGGTGGCGAGCAGCCCGGCCTGGTCGGGCATGAGGCGGCTGCGGCCCAGCAGGCTGTTGGCGCCGATGATGGCCTGCAACGGCGTGCGCAGCTCGTGGCTCACGTTCGCCAAAAAGGCGCTTTTGGCCTCGTTCGCCGCCTCCGCCCTCGCCTTCGCGCGGGTCAGGCGTTTCACGAGCACGCTGGCGTAGGCGGGCACCATCAACATGCCGATTTCCAGCCCGACCGTGAGGCTCAGGTTGTTGAACCAGAACGGCGTGGTGGCCGCCATCAACCCGAACGCGACCAGCCCCGCGCCCGTGGCGATCCATAGCGCCTGCACGCCGAAGCGGAAGCCGTTGCCGAACACGGTCCAGAGCATAAGCGGGAAGAATATGGCGGCCGGCTCGTCGCCGATGTGCATCACCAGCGCGATGGTCCCGATGTCCACGGCGACCGCGACCGTGCGGCGCAGCACGTTGGGCGCGGGATACGCGAGCAGGTGCAGGAACAGCGCGGCGGCGATCAGCCACCCCGCCACGAGCAGGACGGGGCCGAAGCCCGGCGGCCCAACGTCCAGCACGCCGATGTACGTCGCCATGACGGCGCAGAAGATGGCGCGGTTCAGGCTCATGACATGCTCGGTGTCCGGCCTGCCCTGAAGCCTTGACCGGAGCACGGCGATAAGCGTCCCAGGCGTCGGTAGCGTCATGAGCCGTCCTAACCGTGACCCGCGTTGTCCATGCCTAACGGCTGGCGGAGGCACGTGCGGGACAATCTACCTAAATTGGTTCGTTGCCGCTACCGAACTACTGGCGATGGCGGCGCGTCCAGCACGTGGGCCGGGGCCGCCTTTGCGCAATGCGGCCCGGCGCGGCTGCTGGGCGATGGCGATGCAGTTTGCTTTTCGGTAAGGAGGGAAGGCCTTGCGGCATCACCGCGACGCCCAGGAGCCATGATGAGTGAACGGACGATGCCAAGGCTTCCGCACCCGATTCCCTATCAAGGGAGCAAGCGGAACTTGGCCCCGACCATTGGCCGCTACGTCCCCGACTGCATCGGGACGTGGTACGAGCCGTTCGCCGGGTCCGCCGCCATGGCGCTGTGGACGGCGCGGCACCGAAAGCCGAAACGCATCGTGCTGGGAGACTCCCTGGCCCCGATAACGCAGCTTTGGTCTGCCATCCTGGCCGATCCGCGTGGAACCGCTGCGCGCTATGCTGAAATCTGGGCCGGGCAGAAGCCGGAGGACTGGACTCCTTATACTTCAACCGCGTGCGCGAGCGCTTCAACCAAAGCCGCGATCCGGTTGACCTGCTTTACCTCCTGTGCCGGTGCGTGAAGAACGCGGTGCGCTTCAATGCGAAGGGCAACTTCACCCAATCCGTCGATAAGCGCCGCTTGGGGATGCAGCCCGCCAAGATGCGCAACGCCATCGAAGGGGCATCAGGGCTTCTCAAGGGAAAGACAGAGGTCAGGACTGGCGATTGGCTGGAAACCCTGGCGGACGCCGGGCCAGGCGACTTCTCGTATATGGACCCGCCCTGTTTGGGCACGTCCATCGGCAAGGATCGGCGGTATGCCGAATGGATGTCGCAGGAACGGCTAGTCGGCGGGCTACGGTCCTTGAACGCCCGTGGCGTCCGCTTCGCCCTGTCGTATGACGGCATGTGCGGCGATAAGGTTTACGGCCCGCCCTTGCCTGATGACCTGGGGATGACGCGCCTGCACCTCCATGCCGGCCGGTCCAGCCAGGCGACCTTGAATGGCGGCACTGCCGAAACGGTTGAAAGCCTTTACCTGTCGGAAGGCCTGGCCCGGCCAGAAGTTACAGTGCTGAAGCGTGGGCAAGCGCAAACTGCGCCCGTGGCCTGTACCTACGCGCGCGCCGGCTGGCGCGTCACGGCGCTGGAGCACGCCGCGACCACCAGCAGCAGCGCCGCCACGCCCAGGAACGCCGTGGGCAGCCCGGCCGCGTGGGCGACGAAGCCGATCCCCGCCGGGCCGGCCAGGATGCCGGAGTAGCCGAGCGTGGTGACAGCGGCGACCGCGAGGTTCACCGGCATCGCGCGCTGCCGCCCGGTCATTGAGAACAGCACCGGCACGATGTTGGACGCGCCCGCGCCCACCAGGGCGAAGCCCGCCAGGGCCGCCGGCCAGGATGGGGCCAGCACGGCGAACGCCATACCCACTGCCGCGCACAGCCCGCCGTACAGCAGCACCTTGCGCCCGCCCAGCGCGTGCACGATGCGGTCGCCGGACAGCCGCCCGGCCGTCATGGCCACCGAGAACACGGCGTAGCCCAGCCCGGATTGCACCGGGTCCATGCCGTGCAGGGTGACCAGGACCAGGGCGCTCCAGTCCAGCATGGCGCCCTCGGCCAGGAAGCACGCGAAGCACAGGCCGCCGATCAGCAAGACGATGCCGCGCGGCAGCGCAAAGGCCGGCCCCGCCTTGTCGCCGCCGTAGGGCAGCAGGTTGCGCCCGAACGCGAACAGCGTCGCCACGACCAAGACGCCCACGCACAAGGTGGCGAACAGGGGCGAGCCGGAGGCCCACAGCAGGCCGCTCACGCCGGCCGCGCCCGCGATGCCGCCCACGCTGAACAGGCCGTGGAACCCGGACATCACGGCGCGGCCCGCGGTCCGTTCCACGATCACGGCCTGGATGTTGATGACAACGTCCAACGTGCCGACGCCTGCGCCGAACAGCAGCAGCGCCGCCGCCAGCAACGGGACGCTGCCCGCCGTGGCAAGCAACGGCAGCGCCGCGCAGATCACCAGGCTCGATGCCCAGATGACCCGGCGGCACCCGAACCGCGCCGCCAACGCCCCGGACAGCGGCATCACCGCGATGGACCCGGCGCCTAGGCACAGCAGCAACAGCCCGAGCGCGCCCTCGCCGACCGCGAGCCGGTCCTTGGCGAACGGCACGAGCGGCGCCCAGGCCGCCATGCCGAACCCCGCCACGAAAAACGCGGCGCGGGTGGACCACTCCTCGCGCACGCCGGGAATGGGGTGCGCCGCGACGGGCGTGGGCAGGCCGCTCGCCAGGTTCGGCATGGGGGCGCTCCGGGGGAAACAGGGGAAAACTTGTCCCCTCCTCGACCATCCGGACCGGGCGTGTCAACGTGTCGCACCACGGGAAACACAGATCATGCGGAGAGACACCATGGGGCCATCCAGCGGCATCACGCGCCAGGCCGCCCTGTTCGCGGCGGCGGCGCTGTTCGCGGCCACCGCCGGCGCGGCCGAGGCGGTGGAGATTTTCACCTGGACCCCCCAGGCCGCGGGCCTGAACGGCGCCGGGTTCACGGCCGATGCCGTAGCCTTTGCAGACTACGACCTTATCGTGCAGGCGCCCGGAGGGTCGACGTTCACGGAGGCGGGCTACCTGCCCATCGCCGGCTTCTCGCTCGCGGGACAGTCCGTGACGCCCGCCGGCCTCAACGATCCCGGCGGCACGGGCTGGGGTGCCTACATGCGCATCACCGGCTCGGGCACCGCGGTCACCACGCTGCAGGGCGCCCCGGGCGCGCGGTACGACCAGCTCAGCTTCCAGATCGTCGGCTTCAACGGCCTGGCCACCTACGGCTTCGACGCGGACAACAACGTGGTGATCGGCGGCGCTCCCCGGGACTTCGTGACGCTCGCGACGGGCTCGCTGGTTTCCGGGGAGATCGCCTTCGTGCCCTCCGCCACCGGGCTTACGATCGTGGGCGCGGTGTCCACCACGGTCGATACGCTGGCGCCGGGGTTCGCGGCCGGCCGGCTCGATGTCCTGGACCTCAGCATCCTGCATCCGCCCGGCGACTACAGCTTCGTCTCGCCCACCACGACCCGGGTCGCCGCCGCCTCCGGCACGGACGGGACGTTCCGGGCCGCAACGGCGGTGCCGGAACCGGCCTCGGCGGCGCTGCTCGGCGCAGGGCTGCTCGGCGTCGCCGCGCTGCGTCGCAGGCGGGCCGCTTCGAACAACCACAATGCCTGACAAGGTCGTCCTGATAACCGGGGCCAACGGCAACCTCGGCCGCAAGCTGCGCGCGCACCTGGAGGCGCAGGGCGGCTACGAGCTGCGGCTGCTGGATGTGGACGCGGCGGATGCGCCTGGCGTGGTGGCGGCCGACCTCTCGGCGTACGACGACGCCTGGGCAGGGCACTTCGAGGGCGCCGACGCCGTGCTGCACCTGGCGGCGCATGGCAGCCCGCAGATCGATTGGGAGACCGCGCAGCGACTCAACATCGACCTCACCCTCAACGTGTATGACGCGGCGGCGCTGCATGGCGTCGGGCGGGTGGTGTTCGCCAGCTCGAACTGGGTGATGGCGGGCTACCGGTTCCATGACGCCCGGCTGACGACCGACCTGCCGCCGCGTCCGATGAACCCGTACGGCGTGTCGAAGCTGGTGGGCGAGCGCGCCGGGCGCAGCCTGGCCGAGCGGCGCGGCGTGCCGTTCATCGGCCTGCGCATCGGCTACTGCCAGGAAGGCGACAACCAGCCCGGCCCGCACATGGGCCAGGGGCTGTGGGGGCAGCGTATGTGGCTCAGCAACCAGGACCTGTGCCACGGCTGGGAGCGGGCCATCCTGGCGGAGGGCGTGGGCTTCGCGGTGCTGAACCTCATGTCGGACAACCCAGGGATGCCGTGGGACATCGACGCGACGCGCCGGGTGATCGGCTACCAGCCGAGGGACGGGCACGCGGCCATCGACACCGACGGCCAGGCGCTGCGCTCCAAGGCGCTGCGGGACAAGTACGGCGTGGTGGACGGCCTAGACCGGGTGTTCGCCGCCGGGGAGTGGTGAGGCCGGGCGGGACGCCGCGTGCGCTACCCCGTGACGCCGGACGGACGCTACTTCGTGGTGCGCGGCCGGCTGTGGCGCTGCGCCGACCCCTCGCTGGATGACGGCACGCGCGACGCGCTCACGCGGGAGCTGATGGGCGCGCGGCGGGCCAAGCGGGACGCGATGCGGCGGTCCGACGACGCCGCGCGGGAGGCGGCGCGGGCGCGGGTGGACGCGGCGAAGCGGGCGCTGGGCGAGCGCGGCCCGGCCTGGTGGACCGACGGCGCGCCCGACTACAACCGGCGCATGGCCCGCAACACGCCCTATGCCGACTGGTTCGCGGCGCTGCCGGAGTGACTCAGGCGCCCGCGTTCTGTCCACGGGTTCATCCACCGTGTTATCCCCGATTCACTGTATGTCTCACGCGGGGTATGTCTCGGGTCAGAACGCGGTGGAGCTGGCGATCTCGCGCGTGAGGGTCTGCCACATGATGCGGACATCGAGCGACACCGACCAGTTCTGGATGTAGTCCAGGTCGAACTGCACGCGCTTGCGGAGCTGTTCCTCGGTCCGGGTCTCGCCGCGCCAGCCGTTCACCTGCGCCCAGCCCGTGATGCCGGGCTTGACCCGGTGGCGCACGGCGTACTGGCTCACCACGTCCGCGAACAGCCGGTCAGCCGCCTTGGTGTTGGGCGCGTGCGGCCGGGGGCCAACCAGCGACATGCTGCCCTGCAGCACGTTCAGCAACTGCGGCAGCTCGTCGATGCTGAGCCGGCGCAGCCAGCGGCCGATCCGCGTGATGCGCAGGTCGCCCTTGGTGGTCTGCCGGTCCGCCATCAGGTCCGTCATGTCGGCGTACATCGTGCGGAACTTGAAAATGCTGAACGTCCGGTTGTCGAAGCCGGTGCGCGGCTGGCGGAACAGCACCGGCCCGGGGCTGTCGAGCCGGATGGCCAGCGCCACCAGCAGCAAGGGCACCAATAGGATAAGCAGCATCATGCTGGCGCCGGCGTAGTCGAAACAGGTTTTCTTGGCGGCCTGCCAGTCCTTGATGGGTCGCTCGCTGACCGACACCACCGGGTTGGACGCGATGGCGCTGAACTGCGCCCCGTCGTAGCGCTGCCCGGCCTCGCCCGTGGTCAGGAACACGTCCACCACCAGGCTGCTGAGCTGGGCGAGGATGGTGTTGATCCGCTCCATCGCCTCCAACGGTAGGGCGATGACCACGATGTCGAACCGATCGTGCCGGCTGTGGCGCAGCAGGTCGTCCACGCTGCCGCGCACCGGGATGTGGCGCAGCTTCGGCGGCACCCGGGCCTGGCGGTCGTCATACACGCCGCCCACCGCGTAGGCGTTGGGCTGCAGCAGAAGGCGCTTCAGGAACGTGGCGCTGAACTGGTTCACGCCCACGACCGCGACGCGCTGGATCAGCCGCCCGGTGCGGACCCACTGCCGCAGCAGCCGGGCCATCAACCACCGGAAGCCGCCGAGCAGGACGCCCCCGCCCGCCATGAACAGCACCGGCCAGGCGCGGGACGGCATGGCGGCGTCGCGGATCATGAACGTGGTCGCCAGCACCAGCACGAGGCCGGTCAGCAACGGGACCGCCAGCTTGAGCGCGGCCCGGCGCCCGCCCAGCAGCGCGTCCACCGTGTAGCAGCCGCCGCGGTCGGCCGTGATCACGACCGCCGCCGCGCCGACCAAGGCGGCAAGCGCGCTTTCGCCGGTCAGGTCGTCGCTGTGGCGCCAGGCCCAGCCGAGCGCCGTCAGCGCCCCGGCCACCAGCAGCAGCGCGAAGTCGGTCGCCTTGATCGCCAAGGTCATGACCGGGCGCGAGATTTGCCGGACGAACGGCGCGTCGGACGGGCGCGGGCTGGACTGGATGCGTTCGGCCAATCCCTCGTCGAGCTGACGAACGGGCGTGTATTCAGTCACGTTAATCTCCGAAAGATAAATGTAGATTAACGGAGTTGCGGGCGCGCGGCACCCAATCATCTGCGGTGTAATGTCAGGAAGTTTCAGCGCCCTCCCGAAGCCGGCAACGTTCTCCGCCGCCGCGCATGGCGGCGGCGGAGGGCCTGCTTAGGCCGTAGCGTCGGTGAAGCTGAACGCGGCGGGCGGGTTGCCGTACAGGTACGCCGTGGCGTTGGGCACCGCCGCGCCGTTGTAGGTGGCGCCCTCCAGCCAAAGGTTGCGGTCCCCGGTCGGGGTGCCGTTCCAGGCGTCGTTGGTGAAGTTGACCGTGGCCGTGTGGTCGCCTTTGGCGAAGTTGCCGAGCACCGTCACGGTGTCCGACAGCCCGCTGCCGTGCAGCGCCTGCGCGGTGAGCGTGCCGCCGATCTGCGCGCCGTCCACCTTGACGGTGTACTGCGCGTTGCCCTGGAAGGCGTCCTGCGACACCTTGAGCACCAGCGCGTCCGGCCCGGCGCCGACCGTGACGCTGCCGGCGCCGGACGGCGTGGCCGCCGCGCCGTCGATGAAGCCGAACGACACGGGGGCCGGGCCGTACAGGGTTGTGGGATTCACCGGCAACGTCGCGCCGTTGTACGACGCGGCCTGTAGGTGCAGGTTGCGGTCCTGGCCCGGGCTGCCGCCCGAGGCGTCGTTGGTGAAGCTGACCTTGGCGGTGTGGGCGCCGGCGGCGAAGTCACCCTTGACGTTGAACGCCTGCACCTGCCCGGCGCCATGCGACGCAAGGGCCGTCTGCGTGCCGCCGACCTGCTTGCCGTCCACGCTGACGGTGAACTGCGCCTCGCCCTGCCAGGCGTCCCCGGACACCGAAAGCGCCAGGGTGTCCGCGCCGGAACCGATTGTGACAGGCGCGGGGGCGACAGGCGCAGGGGTGACGGGCGTGGGGGCGACAGGCGCGGGGGCCGTCACCGCGGGCACGGCCGCCGCCGCTGCCACGGCCGACGCCGGTCCTGCCGGCACCTCGATGATGTACGGGTGGCTGCCGAGCGAAAGCTCCACCTTGTCCACGTTGGCGAGGGTCCGGGTCGGCGCCGTGCCGGTCAGCGGGTCGTACACCTTGACCGTGCCGTACGTGCCGCCGAGCTGGACCGTCACGGGCTTTGGCGCCGGGTCAATCGCCGATTTGGTCGGCTGGTTCCAGATGTCCGGCTCGTCCCAGACCACGACATCGAACGACCCGTCCGACTTCTGCATGGTCATGGTCGAGCCGGTCGGGGGCAGGCCCGTGACCGTCATGTTCAGCGTGCCGGTGGAGAACGTCGAGGCCGCCGCGCCCTTGTCGGCCAGGATTGTGGTCAGGTTGTGGACCGCGGTCGCGGCCGGCTTGGGCGTGCCGTCGCCCTGGAACAGCCCGAAGCTGTTTTCAAGGTCGGTCGATGACGGGCCGGGCCGGGCGTCGAGCAGCTCGTAGATGTAGGTTTTGGCGACCCCGTTCTTGTAGCCGTCGAGCAGGACGTTCACGGTCATGATGGCCTGGACTGCCGGGGTGACGCCGCCGCCGCCCCAGTCCATGGCGTCCACCGCGGTGTAGTAGCCCGTCTCGGTCATGGTGACCTTCTCGCCCGGCGAGGTGCTTTGGGCGAGCGCGACGTTGGTCGCCACCTGTTGGGCGGGCTGGTCGCCCTGGCCGAAATAGGTATGCCAGTTGGCGCTGTCGGTGAACGCGCCGACGTTGCCGTGCTTTGCCACGTCCGCCGCGCCGGAGCTGGCCAGCGAGGCCGCGATGACCGGCACGTTCGCAAGCACGGGGTCCGCCTTGACCGCCGCCCACAGCTTCGGCCCGAACACCTGCGCCCAGGCCGGGTTGCCGCGTGACGCCACGCCGTCCACGGTGACGTCATTGGTGTTGAACTCGTTCACGCCCTCGATCGAGGCGACGGCGCCGGGCACCGCGGAGGCCAGGCGGCCCATCCGCGTCAGGTCAGTCGGCAAGTCGAGGTTGGGGCCGCTGACCAGCAGGTTGAACTTGATGCCGGTCTGCGCGAGCGCGACGTACTCCGAAAGCGTGAAGTTCTCGAACGGAACGCCGTCGCGGACGTGGCTCACGCCGAGGTAGGCGAGGCTGCGCTGGATGACGCCGGCATTGGCGTAGGACGACCCTCCGCCCTTCCAGGATATGTGCGTGTTCACGCCAATAGATTGTGTAAAATCTGCAGCGCGCACAGTATTTGTATTGGATGGCATACCCACCTCCAGTTGGTTTCACTGAGGTTTCCCAATGATTCGGGAGCCTCACGGAAACGTCATAAAGTGTAAGTCAATCAAAGGGAAGGTCTTGACACATCCCTTAATGTCCGTGACGGTATAGGTTCTACATTCGTCAATATATTCGAAATCGAAACTTATTATTCTTTGATTTGTTGCATAATCGATTTCGGTCCAGGCATGTTGCTTTTGTCATTAGTTTGACATGAACGCAGGCACTGGAATTCGCTGCACCGGCGCGGCCCTGTCGTCTGGCAATGGCCGCGCGGCTGCTTTGTGCCTGGTCCGGCGCACTGGGGCTCGTTCGGCCCCAGTGCAGCGCGGCGGCCTCAGTGCAGCGTGGCGTCGGCGGGCCGCGGGGCGGCGATGGCGTAGTGGCGCACCTCCCCGTCCGGCGCAGGCAGGAAACGGCCCGCCTCAGCGAGCGCGGCGCCAAGGCCCTCGGCGCTGCGCAGCGACGCCCGCGCGCCGCCCGGCGTCACCAGGCCGTGCAGCGCCAGCAGCGCCTCGAACGGCCGCACCGCCTGCGCCAAGCCCAGCACATCCAGCAACGCGCGCTCGTCCTCGCCGATTTTGGTGTGGCACACGCACCGGACGTTAATCATGCGCGCCGCGCCGTGGCTGAGCGCGAACATGAACCCCTTGAGGTAGGGCGCCGCCCGCGGCGCGCCGAAGCGGTCCAGCATGTCGTCGATGCGCCGCTCCGCCCCGCTGGGACGGCGCAGTTCCATGACCCACGAGCGGATGCACCAGAGCAGCACGCCCTGCTCGATGGGAAGGCTCAGGCGTTCGTCGCGCGTGTGTGGCATGAGCAACCGCTCCTTTGTATGCGGGGCCAGGCTATACGATAATGCGAATTACTCGCAACTGGTTAAATGCTATTGAGAGTTAGTCGCAACCGTTTCCTGCCGGGCATCCCGGTTGGCGGCGGACCGTTCGGTGGTCAGGCCCGCGCTGGCCGGTCCAGCCACCGCGCCAGGCGCTGCAACGTCGGGCGCAGGCGCAGGAAACGGCCATACAGCGCCTCCAGCACCGCCAGCACCGCCAGCACATGCGGGTTCCGCGCGGCCAGCCCTAGCGGGCGCAGCACAGGGATCGCGCGCCACATCGCGGCGAACGCGGCGGCGCCGGACCGGAGCTGGCCGTCCTCCAGGGCGTGGAACCGCGCCAGCAGCGCAGCGCGGTCAACGGGGCACGCCGTCCCGATCCACGCCACGTCCACGCCAGGCAGCGCCACGTCCACGCCAGGCAGCGCCACGTCCACGAATGCGATGGCCCGGCCGCGGTTCAGCAGCCGCATCAACGCGATTTCTCGCCGGCACAGGGGACAGCCGCCGTCGAACCAAACCAGCACCTTGGACATCCCCGCCATATGGCCCCGCCAGCCGGACTTGCTAATTGCCGGACTTACCCGCCGCCATGGTCCCGATTGGGCCTCACCGTTGCATTTGCATCACGCGTTCCATGCTGGGCATATTGTGGTTGAGGT